>JBMSYB010000108.1:0-2429 GCA_049426285.1 Burkholderiaceae bacterium | reverse complement strand
CGGCCCCGCTCCAGCCGTTGCGCTACCTCGGCCACGCGTCTTCCCAGGGCCCGCGCCAGCCGGCGTTCTTCGTCAGATACCGGCCTGCGGCCATCGCTACCGGCCACATGCGAGGCGCCATAGGGCGTTCCCCCTGTCTGTGTAGCGCCGAGGTCGGGCTCGGAGTAGGGCAGCCCGACAATTAACATGCCATGGTGTAGCAGGGGCAGCATCATGCTCAGCAGGGTGGACTCTTGGCCGCCATGCAGGCTTCCGGTGCTGGTGAACACGCCGGCGGGTTTACCGATTAGGTCGCCGGCCAGCCAGGCATTGAGGCTGCCATCAATAAAATATTTCATCGCTGCCGACATGTTTCCAAATCGCGTGGGAGATCCCACGACTAACCCCGCACACGCAAGAAGGTCTTTAGGCTCTGCATAGGGAGGACCAGAGGCTGGCACTGCCGGGGCGCTGGCCTCGTGCAAGGCCGACACAGAGGGCACCGTACGCAAACGGGCCGCACAGCCCGATACTGATTCGACACCATCGGCAACCGACTGTGCCAGTGTTGCAGTGGCCCCATGACGGCTATAGTAGATAACCAGGATCTCAGTAAATGACATGACCCGTATCATAACGAGACTGTATAAGGAGCCGAGACCATGAAAGTCCAAGACATCTTAAAGCTCAAGGGCAATCGCATGCTCAGTGCCTCACCGAGCCAGACGCTGTCTGATGCCGTGATTCTGATGGCTGAGGAAGACATCGGTTCTCTTGTGGTGCTCGACAACAATCGCCTCGCGGGCATGCTCACCTTTCGCGAGATATTGGTGGTCTTGGCCAAGCGGCAAAAAGAGCAACGGGTTGGGCCAACGCCCACCATGAACCAGATTCTGGTCAGTGAGGTGATGAACCCGCGCCCCACCCAGGTCGCACCCGATATGACCATCGATACCCTGCGTGAAGTCATGAACCGCTGCGGCGAGCGATATCTGCCCGTGCTTGAGGGCGATGCCATTCTTGGGGTGGTCTCGTTTCATGATGTTGCCCGCGCGGTGCTAGACGCCCAGAGCTTTGAGAACCGCATGCTCAAGGCCTACATTCGCGACTGGCCCGCTGAGGGCGATGCAGAGGGCTCATCGGATACACCTAAGTCCTAGCATGCGTATTCTGGTTTGTAATGACGATGGCTATTTTTCTCCGGGAATAGCAGCGCTGGCCGAGGCTATGCGCGGTTTTGGCGAGGTTACAGTGGTAGCCCCTGAGGCCGATCGTAGCGGGGCAAGCAACTCCCTTACGCTCGATCGCCCGCTCTATGTGCGGCAGGCCGCAAGCGGTTTTTACTATGTCAATGGCACGCCCACCGACTGTGTACATGTGGCAGTAACGGGGTTTCTCGACCATCGCCCCGACCTGGTGGTCTCGGGCATCAACAACGGCCAGAACGTGGCCGAAGACACGCTCTACTCGGGCACGGTGGCCGCCGCCATGGAGGGCTTCTTGTTGGGAATTCCATCAGTGGCCTTCTCCTTGGCCGATCGCGGGTTTGCCCACCTCGACACCGCAGTGCATGTGGTCCAGCGCATCATCACCGGCCTGGCGCACAAGCCCTTTGCCCAGGCCCGTCTGCTCAACGTGAATATTCCCAGTGTGGCCCTTGGCGACTTGGCTGGAATGACCGTCTGTCGGCTGGGTCGTCGGCATGAGTCGCAGCCAGTGGTACGGGTGGCTTCGCCGCGGGGCGAGTCGATGTTCTGGGTGGGCGCCCCGGGTGGTATTCGCGATGCCGGACCAGGCACCGACTTCTTTGCCCTGGCCAACCGCCAGGTGGCAATTACTCCGCTACGGGTCGACCTCGCTGACAGCGAGGGTCTCTCGCCGGTGACCGAATGGCTGGAAGACCTCCGATAAGGCCAGGCCGAAGACCTGAGCTTCCCCCGCCGCTTGCGCTCAAGCCTAAATGGGGTATCCAGGCCGCAGCCCGGGCCGAGACTACAGCGGCAGCCTCAGGGGCCTTCCCCGCATCAGCGGCGGTTGCGGCATCAGCATCTCCGCTAGAGGGTACGGGCACCGCCCAGGGCCTAACCAGCGAGCGTCTTCGTGACCGCATGGTTGCGCGACTGCGCCAGCAGGGTATCGATGATGAAGTAGTGCTCGCGGCGATGAAGGCAGTGCCGCGCCACCTGTTTGTCGACCCTGCGCTGGCGAGCCGGGCCTACGAAGACACCGCCCTACCCATTGGCCATTCGCAGACCATTTCGCAGCCCTATGTGGTGGCGCGCGCCATTGCCCTGGCCCGGTCGGCCCTGGGCGAAACAGGCGGGGTGCGGGGGCGGCCCCTGGAGATCGTTGCCCTCGGCGGTGAGCGCATGCGCCGGGCCGGTGCCACGCTGCGGGCCAACACCACGCCGATGGGCGCCATCGGTCTGTGGGAGGCGCTGCCGCTGGTG
>JBMSYB010000107.1:0-2454 GCA_049426285.1 Burkholderiaceae bacterium | reverse complement strand
CTCGTCGCAGACGCCGGCCAGGTGGTTCCAACCTATGACGATAAGGCTCTTGCCAATGCTTTGCTTACGCTGCTGCAAGACCAGGGGGCTTATGAAAGCCAGGCGGGCAGGGTAACTGCCAGAGCACAGAGGTTTTCATGGAATCAGGCGGCCCGAGACCTTTTAGGGATTTATTCTCGCCTTGTCTAGCGCCTCTGTAACCGGCTTATCCGCGCGCCGCAGGCAGCAGCCTGCCGCCCTAGTGCACCGCCTGCGCACCACCGCCTTTTTTGTACGTCAACACCTTATTGACCGCTACCGCGCTGATTTTCTTGGGGTGGCCTGGCTGGTGCTACAGCCCTTGATCACTATTGCACTTTTCTCTGTCGTCTTCTCCGCGTTGATGCGCGCCCGCTTACCCGGGTTAGACCCCACTTTTGGTTACACCGTTTATCTCATCACCGGCATTCTGGCCTGGACAGCTTTTTCGCAGGCGCTGGGCCGGCTTTCGGGCTGGTACCGAGATCGCGCGGCGTTGTACAACAAACTCGCTCTGGGTCTGTTTGCCCCTCCGGCTTCGGTGATCGTCTCTGAGGCTCTTGTTTATCTGGTGGCAATGGTCTTGTTCTGCCTATTTCTCCTTTTTGTTGGGCACCCCCTGGGCTGGCACTGGCTCTGGCTGCCGGTGGTCATGGGCCTGTTCATGGCCATGGCCTACGGGCTAGGCCTTTCGCTGGGCTTACTTGAGGTATTCATTCCCGATATTCGCCGGGCGGTACCTATTTTTCTGCAGCTCGGTTTTTGGCTCACGCCGATTGTCTACACCGTTGATATTCTTCCGCAAGGGCTTCAGCAGGCAGTGGCATTGAGCCCTTTGGCCCTCGCCCTAGGGCTTGTTCAGCAGTTGGTGGTATTTGGGCAGAGCCCGGCCTGGCCTGCGCTTATTGCGCTGTCTGCCTGGTCGGTAGCAAGCCTTGGCCTAGCATGGGCCCTGGGCAGACGGCTTCAGAAGGCGGTACGCGATGCCCTCTAACAGCGCACTCCCAGTGTTAAATGTGCAAGGTCTGAACAAGGCCTTTGCCCTGTATGCCCGGCCCATCGATCGGCTCAAGGAGGCCCTGTCCGGAAGGCAGCGTCATGCGCGTCACCAAGCCTTGGCCGATCTCAGCTTTACCCTCCATAAAGGAGAGGCTCTGGGGCTGATTGGGCAAAACGGGGCAGGTAAATCCACGTTACTGAAGATGATTGCGGGTGTGCTGCAGCCTGATTCGGGCAGCATCGAGGCCAGTGGCCGCATCGCTGGGCTTTTAGAGCTGGGTACCGGATTTGATCCAGAAGCCACCGGTCGGCAGAACATTGCCTTAAATGCCCGGCTTATGGGCCTAGACGAGAACCAGATTCATGCGATGACGCCCGAGGTTGTTGCCTTTGCCGAACTGGGGCCCTTTATTGACATGCCTGTGCGCAGCTACTCTTCGGGCATGGTGATGCGCCTGGGGTTTGCCGTTGCCTATCATGCGCAGCCTGCCGCTTTTATTGTTGATGAAGCCTTGTCGGTGGGCGACGCCCGGTTTCAGCAAAAGTGCATGAAAAAGATCGGTGAGTTTAAGGATCAGGGGGGCGCCCTTCTGTTTGTATCCCACGACTTAAACGCCATACGCCTTTTGTGCGATCGGGTGCTTGTGCTGGATAAGGGCCGGTTGATTTTTGATGGCCCTGCGGATCAGGCTGTGCAGGTCTATTATCGGCTGCTGGCCGGTACGAGCTCTGCAAGTGGCGCAAGCGATGCGTTACTGTCCGGGCAACAGTTCGACATGCGGGCGCAGGCTGGCTACGGCAGCCGTCAGGTGCGTATTGTGGGGGTTGACTGGAAACCTGAGCAGGGGGTGCAGACACGCATTGTCTGCCCCCATCCGGGAATTGAGGGCCCGATGCCATCCTCAGCCTCTTTGCAGGTTGCCTCTGGCACGCGAGTCTGTGTCTCTGTGGATGTGGTGAGCGACATTGCCTTTCGTCCAACGGTGGGAGTGCTGATTCGCGATCGGTTTGGTCAAGACATCTTTGGGGTAAGCACCGCCCTGCGCAAAGTAGACTTTTTTATAGAACCTAAAGAGCAGGCCACGGTGATCTTTGACCTAAGCCTAGACCTTGCGCCGGGGCATTACAGTCTTACCCTTGCCGTGCATACCGACATTACCCACCACGATGACTGTCAGCACTGGTGGGACAACGCCTTGTCTTTTGAAATCGTTGGTTTTGCAGGCCAGTTTTTCGTTGGCCTCGTTCAGATTCCGCATCATATTCGGGTGCAGCGCCCAGGGGCCAGTCAGGCACAATAACTGCCATGGATCGTTTCGAAGATGTGGTGGCGCAGGTAAGGGCTCAGGCACAGGCCATGGAGCGCGCCTCAGGGGTGGGCCGGCAAGATGCACGACTCTGGGGTGACTGGACGCAACTCTCATTTCCAGAGATTAC
>JBMSYB010000106.1:0-2587 GCA_049426285.1 Burkholderiaceae bacterium | reverse complement strand
CTGCTGAATCTGGTCAATCGTCTCACGGGCATCAATCCACTGGTGCTTACCTATCCGCCGTTCGGCCGCCTGGGCATAGCCCTCGCGCACCCGTTCAAAAAACGCAAGGTCTTCGGTGTCAAATCGGTCTTCGTTCAAAAGCCTGCCACCGGCCCGATGGCTTCGGCGGCGGGCGGCCTCTTCAGCCGGAAGGTCAAAGTAGAAAACGAAGTCGGGCCCATGCCCGCCCTGCTCTACCTCGCCCGCAAGCGTTTCAATCAGTGGCAGAGAAAGACCCCGCCCTGCCCCCTGATAGGCTCGGGTGGAGTCGGTAAACCGATCGCAGACCACCCACTGCCCCGCCGCCAGTGCCGGCCAGACCGTCTGGGTAAGGTGGTCGCGCCGGGCCGCGAAGATCAGCATGAGCTCTGAGAGCCCATCCATCGGCGCACGCAGCACCAGCGCTCGCAGGTCTTCGGCCAAAGGGCTTCCACCCGGCTCGCGGGTCTGTAGCACCGCATGGCCACGGCCACGCAGCCACTGGCAGATATAGGCAAGATGGGTACTCTTTCCGGCACCATCAATACCTTCTAAGACCAGAAACTTACCCGGCACGACCAAGCGCCCCTAGCCTTCCTCAGGCGGCGGAGGGCCAACCCGCCGCTGAAAATAGTTCACCGCCCAGTTGTGGCGATCCAGGGTCTCGCTAAAGTACGAACGCCCATTGCCCTGGGCCACAAAGTACAGGGCCTTGCTCGGCACGGGTGTTACCGCTGCCATAATCGCCGCCCGGCCAGGGTTGGCAATGGGCCCCGGAGGCAGCCCTCCCCAGCGATAGGTGTTGTACGGTGAAGCGTCTTGCAGATGGTCGCGCCTGAGATTGCCGTCAAATCTTGCACCAAGCCCATAGATGGTGGTGGGGTCTGACTGAAGCCGCATGCCGATGCTCAGCCGGTTGTGAAACACGGCCGATACCCGGCCGCGGTCGGGGCCATGCTGCGTCTCCTTTTCAATAATCGAGGCGAGAATCAACGCCTCCTGCGGCGTTCTTACCGCCACCGAGTCCGACCGCCTCGCCCAGGCCTCTTCTAAAATGCGCTGCTGCAGCCGAAAGGCGCGGGTAAGAATAGCCGCGTCCGTCTGGCCACGATGGAAGAAATAGGTGTCCGGGTAGAGCCAGCCCTCAATAGCGCTGCCGGGATATCCCAAAGCAGCGGCAAGCTGTCGGGATGCCTGCCCAGGGTCTGCAGGCAGAGTTGGCCGCACATGCGGATGGCTGTGCAGCGCTGCCAGCATCTGGGCGAATGTCCAACCCTCGATGAGGGTGATCGGCTCTTGCAAGGCATCGCCGCGGGTAACCTGGCGCACCACCTGCAGAAAAGACGATTCGGCTGGAATGGCATAGACACCGGCCTGTAGCCGATGGGCCACCCGTAGCAATCGGGTCGCCAGGGCGAAGTTGTCTGGCGAAATTTCAAGGCCCGCCTCATTGAGAATCTGCCCGATTGCCCGTGCGGAGCTGCCTGCGGGAATAAGAATTTCCGTAGCCTCGCCACGGGGCGCCACCGTTCGGTCAAGCCAGAGCCAGACCCCACCAGCCAGAGCCCCTGTGGTTAGCACTGCTAAGAGCAGGAATGCAGAAATAAATCGTTTCAAGGCGGTTATATTGAAAGCTTGGTTAACTGGAATTCGGGGGACACTTTACTCATGCACTTAATTCATAAAATCAGCGTGAAAGACACGCCACCTTCCAACTTTTGAATTCGGGGGACACTTTACTCATGCACTTAATTCTCAAAACTAGCGTGAAAGACAGCCCCACCTTCCAGCTTCTTTCATCTTCAGTGTTAGTGCCAAGAACCATCATCGTTGAGGAAAAGTGTCTGTATGGGCAATGAAGTTATTGATTGCGGTTTTGGTCTACCCACGCGTGTCATTCCGCTTTCGTCATTCTCTGTTATTGTCGCAGAAGGATCTGATGCCGAGCAGTTTTTGCAGGCCCAGCTTACCAACAGCCTCCAGGCGCTTGGGCCTGATCAGCATCAGCTTACGGGCTACTGTTCTGCCAAAGGCCGCCTCTTGGCCATCGCCCGACTCTGGCGGATTTCCGAAGACCGCATAGGCCTGCTGCTCCCCACTGATATCGCCCCGGCCATTGTTAAGCGGCTGAGTATGTTTGTGCTCCGGGCCAAGGTGCGATTGTCGCTAGCGCAGGCGCAGGTTAAAGGGGTCTGGTTTGGATTGCCTGCTAACCTGGATGCTGCACCTTCAGCCGGCTATGTCTCGCGACACCCAAGCGATTCAAAAACCTTTCTACTCTGGCTTGGGGCAGCGAGCACTGAGGCCGCCGGGGAGTCTGTCGGCGGTGATCATTCAACGCGGGCCGATGAATCTCATGACCATATCAGCGGTCAACGATTTCATGGCACTCGGGCACTATGCATTTCATTCAATCAAAAGGAGCCTCTGGAAGACGCAGGAGTCTCGACCTCCAATGTAAATCTCAAGCAGCATGACTCGGCCTCGAGCGCCCCCCAAGAGGGGGCCTGGCACGCAGCCGATATCCGCGCGGGCCTGCCCTGGGTATGGGCATCCAGCCAAGACCTCT
>JBMSYB010000105.1:0-2625 GCA_049426285.1 Burkholderiaceae bacterium | reverse complement strand
GCAGCCCAGTACTGGGATACCGGCGATGCCAACCGCGACTTTCGCTACAACAACTACCTGAACCGGTATCACAGCCGCCACCTTGACTTGATGGATGTTCTTGCGAGCCATTCGTCGCGGGGCAGCGCCCCGCTTGATGCCATGAGCCAGCTCTGCGGTCTTCCCGGCAAGCTCGGCGAAGATGGCGCCAAGGTCTGGGATGCCTGTCTTGCGGGGCGCGGTGAGGCGGTGGCGGCCTACTGCGAGACCGACGTGGTGAATACCTACCTGCTCTACCAGCGGTTTCGCGTGGTCCGCGGTGAGATCCAATTCACCGAGCGCGATGCCGAGTATCGTCTGGTGCACGACTGGATTGCCGCCCAGGTAGGCAATGAAAAGGCACCCTTACGTGGGGCGCACTGGGAGAAGTTTCTGGCTGCCTGGAACCTTTAGTGGGAAGGCGCACGATAGGGGCGCGCCGGCCGGGGCGGCGCATTGAAGGCCTTGTGATTGAATCGGTAGACCTCGAGGCCCAGGGCATTGCCCGGCATGAGGGCAAGGTGGTCTTTGTTGCCGGTGCCTTGACCGGCGAACGGGTGGATGCAGAGGTGCTGCGTGAGCGGCCGTCATACATCAAGGCCCAGGCCGTACACTGGCACAGCCATTCCTCCGATCGGGTGACCCCGGCCTGTCCGCATTACGGCGTCTGCGGCGGCTGCTCGATACAGCATGCCTCGGCCGAGGCCCAGATCGCCTATAAACAACGGGTGCTTGAAGATACCCTTTGGCATATCGGCCGCATTCGCCCGCAGGAGGTCTTGCCGCCCCTGCGGGGTCCCGCGTTTGGCTATCGGGCCCGGGCGCGCCTGTCAGTGCGCTGGGTAGACAAAAAAGGCGGGCTACTTATTGGGTTTCGTGAGCGGGCGAGCAGCTACGTAGCGCAGATGCATACCTGCCCGGTGCTGGTGCCGCAGGCGGGGGCGCTGCTGCCTGCCCTGCGCGACTGCCTCGAGGGGCTTTCGATCGCCCGACAGATTCCCCAGGTGGAGCTTGCCGCAGGCGAAGACCAGACCGTCTGGGTGCTACGCGTAATGGCGCCGCCTTCCGAGCAAGACCTTATGCAGCTTCGCTGCTTCGCGGCAGACCATGGGGTGAGCATCTGGCTGCAGCCCGCCGGCCCGCAGTCGGC
Source organism: Burkholderiaceae bacterium (assembly GCA_049426285.1). Taxonomy (GTDB): domain Bacteria; phylum Pseudomonadota; class Gammaproteobacteria; order Burkholderiales; family Burkholderiaceae_A; genus Hahnella. Next base: position 1,457 of record JBMSYB010000105.1, on the reverse strand, counting down.
ACAACGGCTAGAGGGTGCGAGCAGTGCCCAGCCCTTGTCTTACCGACTGCCGAGCGCTGGCATCACCATGCCTTTCTCGCCAGTGGACTTTACCCAGGTGAACTTCGCGGTGAACCGGGCCCTGGTAGACCGGGCTATTCGCCTGCTTGACCCGCAGCCCACCGACCGTGTGGCGGATTTCTTCTGTGGCCTTGGAAACTTTAGCCTGCCGCTGGCACAGCGCTCGGCAGAGGTCTGTGGGGTCGAAGGCAGTGCCGCTCTGGTGGCCCAGGCCCAGGCCAATGCCGATGCCCTGGGGCTGGGCACGCGTACCCGGTTTCTGCAGGCAAATTTATTTGAGCCCCAAGAGGGCTGGCTTGCGGCCCAGGGCCCGTTTGATCGCATGCTCATCGACCCTCCGCGCGAAGGGGCCCAGGCTTTATGTGAGGCCTTGGCTGGCGTAAACAGTCGCGCTAAGGCTGGCGCCCAGCCTTTTCTGGTGCCGCCAAAACGGCTGGTGATGGTCTCGTGCAACCCCGCCACGCTGGCGCGCGATGCTGCAATACTGGTGCACCAGGGTGGCTGGGTATTGCGCCAGGCGGGTGTGGTGAATATGTTTCCTCAGACCGCCCATGTGGAGTCGATCGCGGTGTTTTCTACCGGGGCTTAAGCCTCTCTTGAACTTTTCGCCTTGGAGTGAGCGCGAGGCACCTGGGTTCTATTTGCCCTTGGCACCTGGCTTCTTTACGAAATAAAAAGGGCCCCGAGAATTCTCGGAGCCCTTTGACTAACGCAGGCCGACGCTAAACAAACAATCGACCGACTGCGCGGCTGGAGCGATTACTCGCGGCTGCCGCCAAAGAAGGACATAAGTAGCACCAAGAGGTTGCTAAAGATGTTGTAGATGCTCAGGTAGACCGACAACGTGGCGCTGATGTAATTGGTTTCGCCACCATTGACAATGCGCTGCAGGTCATAGAGCAGAAAGAGCGAAAAAATAACCACCGCAAGCAGAGACAGGGTGAGCATGAGCGCGGGCATTTGCAGCCAGATGTTGGCAATCGATGCCACGATGAGCAGCAACACCCCAATGAACAGAAACTTACCCATGCCGCTGAGGTCTTTTTTGATGACCGTAGACAGGGAGGCCATGCCAAAGAAGACCAGGCCTGTGCCGCCTGCAGCCACCGCGATGAGCTGGCCACCGTTACCCAGGCCTAGCGCCGCGCCCACGATGCGCGAGAGCATAAGACCCATAAAGAAGGTAAAGCCCAGCAGAAGATAGACGCCTGTTACGCTGTGCTTGAACTTCTCAATAGCGTAGAAGAACCCGAAGGCAATGCCCAGAAACAGCAGCATGCCGATAAGCGGGCTACCCGCGAAGAACGAAAACCCCATGGCCATGCCCACATAGGCCCCCAATACCGTGGGCACCATGGTGGCAGCGAGCATGAGATAGGTGTTGCGCAGAACCCTAT
>JBMSYB010000104.1:0-2661 GCA_049426285.1 Burkholderiaceae bacterium | reverse complement strand
AGCCAGACCTTTGACCTCTTCGATAAGCTCGGCGCCACCGAAGAGCAGCTTGACTTCCCGGTGGTCTATGCCTCTGCCCTACAGGGCGTTGCCAGTCTCAACCATGTCTCGCTAGGTACCGATATGCGCCCATTGTTTGAGTCGGTGCTGAAGTATGTACCCGTGCGCGATGACGATAGCGAAGGGCCGCTGCGCCTTCAGATCTGTTCACTAGACTACAGCAGCTATGTGGGCAAGATTGGCATTGGCCGGGTGGCCCGTGGCCGAATTAAGCCACTGCAAGAGGTGGTGATTCAAGATGGGCCTGAAGGGTCGCCTATTAAGGCCCGGGTGAACCAAGTGTTGAAGTTCAAGGGTCTGGAGCGCGAGACGGTTAACGAGGCAGAGGCCGGCGATATCGTTCTTATCAATGGCATTGATGCGCTCAATATTGGCACGACGGTTTGCGACCCTGGCACCGTAGAGCCCTTTGAGATGCTCAAGGTAGACGAGCCCACGCTCTCGATGAACTTCATGGTTAATAGCTCGCCCTTGGCCGGACGCGAAGGCAAGTTTGTCACCAGCCGGCAGATTCGCGAGCGCCTTGAACGGGAGTTAAAGGCCAATGTGGCTCTGCGGGTGGAGTTCGGTACAGATACCGACACTTTTAAGGTCTCCGGTCGTGGCGAGCTGCACCTCACCATTTTGTTAGAGAACATGCGGCGCGAGGGCTACGAGCTGGCGGTCTCTCGGCCGCGGGTGGTCTTTAAAGAAGACGCGCAGGGCGAGCGGCTTGAGCCCTACGAGATGCTCACGGTAGATGTTGAGCAGGAGCATCAGGGCCCAGTAATGGAGACTCTGGGCCTGCGCAAGGGCGATCTGCTCGACATGGTGCCCGATGACAAGGGCCGCGTGCGGCTGGAATATCGTATTCCCGCGCGCGGACTCATTGGCTTTCAGGGAGACTTTCTCACCATGACCCGTGGTACGGGTCTTATGAGCCACATCTTTGATAGCTATGGGGCCTTCAAGGGCGAGTTGTCCGAGCGACGCAACGGGGTCTTGGTTTCTCAAGACGATGGCCAGGCAGTGGCCTATGCCTTATGGAAACTGCAAGAGCGGGGCCGTATGTTTGTCTCCCCAGGTGATGTCTTGTATGAGGGCATGATCATTGGTATTCATTCGCGGGACAACGACCTTGTTGTGAACCCTGTGAAAGAGAAAAAGCTCACCAACGTGCGGGCCTCTGGCAAAGACGAGCATATCGACCTGGTGCCCCCCATACAGCTCACTCTTGAGAAGGCTGTGGAGTTTATTGCCGATGACGAACTGGTGGAGATCACACCCAAGAGCATTCGCCTGCGCAAGCGCTACCTTGTAGAGCACGAGCGCCGTAAGGCAGCACGCGAGGCGGCCTGATGTCTCGGCTTGCAGTGGCCTCCGCCCGCGCCGAGGCGATTCGGCCGTTCTATGTCATGGAGATCATGGGCCGCGCCGAGCGCCGGCCCAAAGATGCTCCGCCGGTGGTAAGCATGGTGGTGGGGGAGCCCGACTTTCCGGCGCCTGCCCCGGTTCTTGCGGCTGCGGCTGCGGCGCTTGCCGAGGGCCGTATTCATTACACCTCTGCCATTGGTCTGGTGGCATTGCGTGAGGCCATTGCACAAGACTACGCTGACCGTGATGCCCTTGCGGTCTCACCTGGCCGTGTTGCCGTGACGGCAGGCGCCTCTGCTGGTCTGCTGCTTGCAATGGCAGCCGTAATTAATCCGGGTGATGAGGTGCTCATTACCGACCCAGGCTATCCCTGCAATCGGCAGTTTGTGCTGGCCTTGGGGGGCGTACCCAAGACCATTTGCGTGCGGCCTGAGAATCAGTTTCAGCCTACGGCCGAAGAGGTCGCCAAGGCCTGGGGGCCGAAGACGCGTGCATTGCTTTTGGCAAGCCCCGCGAACCCCACCGGATGCATGATCTCTGAAGATGAGGCCCAGAAGATCTTTCAGGTCATTGAAGACCGGGCGGGCTGGCTGATTGCCGATGAGATTTATCTGCGGCTTGTCTTTGCAGGTCATCGCCGGTCTTTACTCTGCATAAGCGACAACGTAATCTCGGTGAACAGTTTCTCAAAGACCTATTCAATGACCGGGTGGCGACTGGGCTGGCTGGTGGTGCCCGACCGCCTGATGCCGGCCATTGAGCGGCTCTCGCAGAACCTTTTTATTTCGCCGTCCACGCTCTCGCAGAAGGCGGCCATCGCTGCCTTTCACCCCGAGAGCAGACGCGTAGCAGATGACTATCGCGACCGGTATGTGGCCCAGGCCCAGTATCTCTTGCCTGCCTTACAGAGCCTCGGGTTTCGGCTACCCGCCCAGCCCGAAGGCGCCTTCTATGGTTTTTTTGATGTCTCTTCCCTCACTGATGATAGCTATGCCTTGTGCGAGGCGCTCTGCGATAAGGCCGGTGTCTTAATGGCTCCGGGCAAAGACTTCACCGAGGTTGATGCGCATCGCTATTTACGCGTCTCGTTTCCCAAGCCGCTGGCACAGTTGCAGGAAGGCATCGCCCGCCTCGCCGACTTCCAGTTTGTATTACGGTGACAGTTTACTGATATGTATTGACCCGTCAACTGGTTTGTTTAGATCATTTTTCACTTTCTTGGTAAGACATCAGTACACAGCGTTTAGG
>JBMSYB010000103.1:0-2947 GCA_049426285.1 Burkholderiaceae bacterium | reverse complement strand
ATCTCAAGCCGTGCCTGCGGCTCGACAAAGCCACTGACCTGCACGCAGGTCATGACCGGAAAGTGCCGGCCGATTTCTTCCCGATAGATAGCCCCGAGGCCCTTGAGGCTGTCGCGATACTCCTGCATATCAAGTACGTACCAGGTAAGCCGTACCAGATGCTCCGGGCCCGCCTGGGCCTCTTGCAGGACCCGCACGATATTTTTTAGGGCCTGTCGGGCCTGACCAAGAAAGTCGGCTGCCTCGAATACCTGTTGGGCATTCCAGCCAATCTGGCCCCCGAGAAAAATCATTGGGCCAGAGGCCAGGATGCCATTGGAATAACCCTTTGGGGGAGCCCAGTCGGCGGGCTCGAGGTTTTGCTTCATAAAGTCTCCCGTAACCGAAAGCGTTGGAGTTTGCCGGTCTCCGTTCTCGGCAAGGTCTGAACAAAGACAATCTCACGGGGATACTTGTAGGGCGCGATGGTGGCCTTGACATAGTCTTGTAAGGCCTTGGTCAGCGCTACAGGGTCGTGTTCGGGGTGATCTGGCTTTAGCACGACAAAGGCCTTCACCCGCATACCACGCTCTTCATCGGGGGCGCCCACCACACCGCACTCGGCTACCGCAGGGTGGGTAAGCAGCACGCTTTCGACCTCTAAGCCCGAAATGTTGTAGCCCGCGCTAATGATCATGTCGTCAGTACGCGACTGGTAGTAGAAGTAGCCGTCTGAGTCACGACGGAAGGCGTCGCCCGGATAGTTCCAGCCGTCTTTCACATAGTTTGTCTGCCGGGGATCGGCGAGATAACGACAGCCCGTGGGGCCCCGCACCCGCAGCCGGCCGATCTCGCCATCGGCAAGCGGCCTGCCTTGCTCGTCAACCACCTGCGCCTCATAACCGGGTACGACACGACCCAGTGCCCCGGGCCGTACCTCCTGCGGCGTGCTGGAAATGAAGATATGGAACATCTCAGTAGCACCGATGCCGTCTGTTAGTTCGATACCGGTTCGGCTGCGCCAGAGGTCGCGAATAGCCGGCGGCAATGCCTCTCCCGCAGAGACGCAGGTGGTAAGACTGGGCAGCCCCCCTTGCGGAATATGCTCTGCCATCTGTCGATAAAAGGTAGGGGCGGTGTAACAGGTAGTAGCGCCGACTTGGGCAATTGTTTTCACCAGAGACTCCGGGGTGTAGCGGGCCGCAGGGTAATAGACAGATGCCCCGGCCCACATCGGAAAGACCAGCATACCCCCAAGCCCAAAGGTGAAGGCCAGCGGAGGCGAGCCGACCACAAGATCGGTGGGCTGCGGATTGAGCACCGCGCGTGGCCAGGCCTCGCAGGCGGCGGCAACATCATGGTGGGTATGCACCACTGCCTTGGGGTCGCCAGTAGTGCCCGAGGTGAAGGCCAGTAGGGCGATGTCATCGCCATCGGTGTCGGCTGTGAAGGGCGCGACGGTTGAAAAGGCGTCGGGTGCATTCGACTTTGACACCTGCGCGAGCAGCTCATTGAGCACGCCTGCCTGTAGCGTCGCAGGCATAGGGGTGGCTGGCGGCCCAAGCGTGATAAGGCGCTGAAGACTAGGAGCCTCCTGGGCCGCAACTGCCACTTCCTGCGCGAGTACCGGATGCACCACCGCCCAGGCTATTTCCGCTTTGCGGATGACCTTAGCCAGTTCCTTGGCGCGCAGTAACGGCATGGTGGCCACCGCGATCATTCCTGCCTTCACCAGCCCGAGCCATACCAAGGCAGTCTCAGCGCTGTTCGGTGCATGAATCAACACACGACTGCCCGAGGCCAGACCCAGCCGGTGTCTCACAAGACGCGCGATCTGGTCTACGTGCTGGGCGGCATCGCCATAGGACACCGGACGGCCCCCCGATTCCGGGCTTTGGAAAAGCGGCGCGTCGGGGCCACGGTGCGCAGTACCCTTTTGGAAAAGGTAGTCCGTGAGGTTAAAGGCCGAAGGGAATTGAAACTCGGGCCGCGCGCGCAGAATCTGCGGCTGCTCAGCCCGGGGCGGAAGTCGATCGTGGACAAACCGGTCATGCTGACGCATCGCGATCCTCCTGAAGCAGGCTGCGGCCGATAATGAGGCTCTGAACCTCACTGGCCCCCTCATAAATCCGCATGGCGCGTATGTCTCTGTACAGCGCCTCGACCTTCTGGCCCACCGTGACACCCAATGCGCCATGTATCTGCACGGCTCTATCGATAACCCACTGGGCCGACTCGGTGGCATAGAGCTTGGCCATGGCGGCTTCTCGGGTGGTGGCCGTCTTCTGAATATCCTTCTGCCAGGCGGCGCGATAGCTCAAGAGTGCTGCGGCATCGATGCGTAATGCCATCTCTCCGATGGCAGACTGGCTGAGCTGAAAGTCAGACAGGTGCTGGCCAAACATTGGCCGCTGGCGGGCATACTGCCGCGCCTGGGCAAACGCCCGACGGGCCAGGCCCAGTGAAGCGCCCGCAACCGACACCCGAAAGATATCCAGGGTCTGCATAGCAAGTTTGAAGCCGCCGTGCAGAAGCCCAATTCGCTGTGCATCCACAACGCGGCAGGAATCGAATCGCAGGCGGGCAAGGGGATGAGGGGAGATGGTATCGATTCGTTCAGCAATTACCAGGCCCGGGGTATCTGAGGGGATATAAAAGCAGGAGATGCCACGCGCGCCAGCGCTTGCATCTGTTTTGGCAAAGACCAGATAAAAGTCGGCAATACCGCCATTGGAGATCCAGGTCTTCTCGCCCGAGACAATCCAGTCGCTGCCCTCTGCCACCGCAGTGGTCTGCAGGGCAGCAACGTCGGATCCCGCCGTGGGCTCAGACAAGGCAAACGCAGCAATTGCCTTGCCAGCGGCCACCTGATACAGCACCTGTTTCTGAGCATCCGTTCCTGCGAGACTCAATGGGCCACTGCCCAGGCCCTGCATGGCAAAGGCAAAGTCGGCCAGGGCCGAATGAA
>JBMSYB010000102.1:0-2969 GCA_049426285.1 Burkholderiaceae bacterium | reverse complement strand
TCGCCTCGCAAAATGGCAAGCTCTCGGGTATCAAAACTTGTGAGGCTCAGCCCTCGGGTATCCGGACGAATCAATACATCGGCCTGACCAGCCTGTGTGCGACTAATTACCTGACCCATGATGGTAAAGGCCTGCAGCACGACATCGATAGAGCCCCCGGGCCGTCTGCCCTCAGGCTGCTCCCCGATATCCACCGCAATTACAAAGTCGGCCCGCATATCCCGAGCGGCCTGCACCGGAAGAGGCATAGTGACACCCCCATCCACAAAAAAACGACCCCCAATTTCAGTAGGAATGAATATGCCAGGAACTGAGGCAGATGCCCGCACCGCCTGACCAACATTGCCAGACTGCACAACGACGGTCTCGCCGGTACTAAGGTCGGTGACTACCACACCCAAAGGTTTGGTGAGCTTGTCAAAGCTACGGCCCTGAAGACGGGTGTTTACAAACCGTTCCAAGAGTTCGCCCTTTACCCAGCCACCCCTGCTAAGGACATCAAAGTCGATTACCTGCGACTCTTTGGTTTCCATAGCAATCCGCTGCAATTGAAAACCAGATAGACCACCCGCATACAGAGCCCCGACGACGGCGCCCGCACTCGTCCCGGTGACGATATCGACCGAGATGCCCTGACTCTCTAAGGCCTTGATTACCCCAATATGGGCAAAGCCCCGCGCTCCACCGCCACCAAGGGCCAGGGCAAGCTTTGGCGGGGGTGGTGGCTGCTGTGGGCCTAACCCCGTGTCTGGTGCAGGACTGGTGGCACATCCCGCAAGCCAGACAAAAAGAGAGGCGGCAAGAAACCTAAGACTAGATATCGACAACCGCATTGCACCCTCATGACGACGTCACGTTAAAACCCTCGCGCCTTGAAAATGTGTCAAGAAAACTCCTTACCAAAATCCCAGCTTTTCCGCCTGCCGGAGTGCCTTGACCTTTTCGTGATGAGGGCTACCTGCATCAACGGGCTCCCAGTCCGACTCTTTTTCATCGCGCAGAATCACCTCTCCGCCCCCCATTGGGTCGCTACAGGCGATCTTGCGAACTACCTTGCGGCGCATTGCGCGCAAGTCAAAGACGGCATAGATGCGAACAGACCGATAGGTTAAACCTTTTGCGGTGGTCTTGGGTGCTGAAAAGTCTTGTAGTTCTTCGACAGCTACCTGATCGGCTGACTGCTGTTGAATGGACTCAAAGTCCAGGAACTCAGATACCTCATCAGACTGGTTCAGTTCAAAGATCATGAGACATTCCTATCTTTTTGGTCTTGAGGGCTAAAGACATAGCTGATTAGCAAGGTCAAGAAAGTCACGGGCATGGATGTCGAACCGGGATTCTCTTGCAAGATCCACCGTTTTATTTGGACCAAATTCTAACGGCCTCTCAACAAAAGCGGTTTTACAGCCTAAGGCCAGCGCCGCATCGAGGTCATCTTTATGAGCGGCAACCAGCATCATTTCCGAGGGTCTGACTGCGAATAGGTCACATACGCCAAGATAGGTCTGTGGGTCTGGCTTGTAGTGACGAAATACCTCTGCAGAAAGAATGCAGTCCCAGGGAAGGCCTGCCCGCTTGGCCATCTCGGTTAGCAGAGACATATTGCCATTGGACAAGGTGACTATTGTGTACTGGGCCTTTAGGCGGATAAGGCCCGCCACCGCATCCGGCCAGGGGTTTAGCCGGTGCCAAATCAGGTTTAGGTCTTGCCGTGCTACCTCTTCAAGCGAAATGCGATGTCTGGTTAGCAGGTCATCGAGAATCATACGATGCAGGTCATCGATTCGCGTCCAGCCAAGCTCTCCAGACCGCACCCGGGCCATTGCCGGCTGGTAGCCTGCGCGCCAGTCAAGGGCAAACTGACCGGGGTCTAAATCAAGGCGAAGCCTCTCGACCTCATTAACGATCGAGCCATACCAGTCGACCACGGTACCAAATACATCAAAGGCGAGAATCTTCAAAGCAGCCCCCACGAAACGCCCGTTCGCTGGCTATTATTCCTCAGAAACGCCCTCGCAACTTTGAGAGACGGTTGCTACGCGACTGGTTACCCTAAGAGGTTTGCTATGCGGACAAGATCAGCCGTGACGCCGTGCGCGAAGCACCGCCCACAATGAGGTGGTAATTAAAACAATCGTTCCGAGCCAAGGCCACTTTCCGGCAAATGCCAACAGCACAGCCTTACAGCGGTGTATGAGGTGCAGGTGGAATCGATAGAGAACCACTAGATGGACAACAAATGCCGTTAGCACTATGGCCGCGATCTGTTGCGGGGCGATGCCGTTGAGCCCTTGCCAATCGGCCAGGTAGTATAAAAGCGTGAGAGCAGCCCAGGCTATGACCCCCAGCACTGCGGCAAAGTGGGCCGATACTGCAACCAACAAATAAAGCCTGAGCATGCTGACAAATAGGAGCTAGCGACGCGAGATCAGCATCCCAATAAGAACGCCAACGCCAGCAGACACCCCAACCGCCATCCAAGGGTTCTCGTGTACGTACTGGTTGGTTCCGTTCACAAACTGCCGCCCGGTTCGCACCGCGTTTCGCTCTAAAGCCACCAGGCCATCGAGGGCACGATGGAGCAGAGAGGCGCCTTTGCGCCGGAGATCTTCCGCCTCTTCGCTGCCTAGGGCCGAGGCGTCATTAAAAAGAATTTTTGCGTCCTGAATAAGCGTCTGAACATCTCTTCTTAGGGCGTCTGTGCTGTGGTCTGACATGTGATCCTCTTCGTGGTAGTGGAACGGAGCGGTCAGTGTAAGGACGGTGGCTTGGCAGACCCCACGAAGGTTGTGCAAACCGTTAAGGGGCGGTAACGCTGTGCGAACGGAGATTGTGTTCGTGCAGTATTACGGTGACAGTTTACTTAATTCCCCTACGGAGAATTAAGTAAACTGTCACCGTAATAGCGAAATACTGGTGGGCCCCCCGAGAGTCGAACTCGGCACCAACGGATTATGAGTCCGCTGCTC
>JBMSYB010000101.1:0-3197 GCA_049426285.1 Burkholderiaceae bacterium | reverse complement strand
CGGGGTTAACGATGTCAGGGGCCACATCTGTCCAATAAAAGGCACCCACCTCAGACAGCGCTCGCAAGAGCGCCAATCTGCTCGGAAGCTCGCTGCACAAGCCATGCCTCAGGCCAAGTGTCGCCAGGCAGATAATCGATGCATTTAATAAACCAATCTACAAATTCTTCATTCGACTTTTCGCACATGTCCTTGGCATGGGCTAGATTATCTTTCTGCTTTGAACGTTGATCTCCATCAAAGACTGCAAGGGTAGGGCGCTTGCTTCCCCTGACGCTAAGTGCAGCAAGCTGTCTTGAGAGGGCGGTAGAGGAACCTATTACAGTTATCTCTACGCGTGCTCGGATTGAGGCAGGGAGAGCCGAGAGAAGAATCGCCCTTGCAACTTCGTCCTCAACCATGATATCCAACTCAGCGCTCGGAGTGGCTGAAAGCTTTGAAAATGCGAAGTCTGACGAAATACCTTCGGTAATTTTAGACTTACCGTTGACTCGCTCCACAAAGAAGCGAGCATCATAGGGAAGGCAATCCAATATCTCACGTGAATGTGTTGTACAGATCACTTGAGTGTGAGTCTCTTCGCATACTTCCTTTAGGCGCGCAACGAGTCGTCGCTGCGCCTCTGCGTGTAGACCTAGTTCAATTTCGTCCATCACGAGCAAAGAACCAGGCCCGCACGAATAAATAGTTGAGAAGATCTCGAATAGCGCATTCTCCCCTGCTCCCATGTTAAAACCCGAGTAAGTCGTTGAGCCAGTCCTGACAATTGGCAGGCTGTACTTGGAGTGCTCTAAATATCTAAAGTCATCATATGATCGAGCCAGAACAAAGCCGACAGCATCCTTTACTTTGTCTTCCCATCCTTTTGCCGCTCCGCCGCTAAATGCCTTTGAATAAGAGCGCGATTGACTACGTTCATAGTGAGGAACTATTCTTTCAATCCCCAAGAAAATGACATTCTTGCGCAACCTGTCTGCGTAATCATTCCATCTGCCACCCTTTTTCTTGCTGCGCTTTTGCATTCCAATGCCCATGCCGCTGGTGAGAGAAGCCGTCTTCTTCCACTTGTTATGTGCGATATAATATTCTATCTCAATACCTTGCGGTGGAACCTCTTCTTTGTGTTGGATGAAGAAGTCGGAGAAAGTATAGTAGGAGTTTTTCCGCTTGGCTGGTTTGTAGCCATTCTTGTGGTTGTGATACGCGCAACACGCCAAGGCAAGGATCGTCGACTTGCCCGCACCATTCTTTCCTGCAATAGCAGCGATAGGATACTGAAAAGATATATCTAGTGCGTCAAGCCCGCGCAAACTGCCTTCCTTGAGAAGGATTCGCCTCAGGAGCATATGGGCATTGTCGTTGGCAAAACGTTTGCGGAGCTGTTTGTCAAGTTGGCTCTCACGGTATTTCATAGTATTTTGCCGAGATATGAAGAGTAGAGGGAATCTTGGTGGTGCAGCCGTGGGTCATTTTGATAGGCTCGTTGTTGTCGTCTAAAATCAAAATCATTTTGTTTTAATGTCCGGTCTTCAAGGTAACTCATAACCCCAACCCCATCTGCTCGGCTTGTATGGAGCCAGTCTCGCCGGCCTTGGCTGGCTTGGGTGGGCACCCTCGCCGTGCCCCACCCCCACCAGCCCTCGCCTTCGCTCCCTTGGCTTTCAGCCCCCTCTCCTGCTCCTCCGCATAGCGTTCGGCGTTGAGCGCCAACAGCCGGGCCAGCACGTCGTCGCGGACGGCATCAGGCCAGCGGTGGCGCCAGGGGAGCTTTTTGCTGGGCTTGACGGCGCCGTATTGGCGTAGCTGGGACTGGAAGGCGCAGGCCTCGCTGGCGGTGTCGAAGAACAGGTCGCCGCTGGCGATGCGCTCCTGCAGATCTGGGGGAAGGGTGGTGTCGCCGTCGCTATCGAGGTAATCGAGGCCGAAGCCGCAGCTGGTGGGGATGTCATCCCAGCCATAGGCCTGGAGCACGGCCTGATCCATCTGCTGGTGCAGGCTTCGCAGTTCCAGAATGCCCTCGCTGGTTTCGGAGGGATCGTGGAAGCGGTTGTAGGTGCTGGTGAGGCCTTCGTTGTTGGCAATCATCAGCTCGGTGCGGAACTGGTGGTAGTGCTCGCCGATAGACTCGATTGATTGGCGCTGGTCGGCCTGCGCTTGATCTTTGACGCTCTGGCTGAGAAGCGCTGCGGGGAAGGGAAAGGTTTCAAAACAAGACGAAGAATTATACCTAAGTCGGTCTTCAAGAGTGGCACTGTTGAAAACAGCCCATAGCTCATGAACTTGTGAGCTGAGCAAGCCTAAATGGCAAAGGTGGTCAAGCGCAAACACGCAGGTTGTTTGCGAATAGATCTGCCCAACATCTAAGAATGAGAGGGACAAGTGCTTTGAAGCGCCTGTCCCCCCTGGGCAGGCAAGAATCCGTGATTTAGCTGCAATAGTCGAGTAGAGCTCACCGCGTTTCTCGGCATACTGCCACCAATAACGGCGATAGCTTTCACGGTTGTTCTCCATCCGCTCCGGCTTCACCTTCCGCTCCACAATCGCCATCAACTCCGGCCACTGCCGCCTGCATTCCTCTTCCGTGCGATCGCCAAAGTTGATCACATAGCGGTGATGGGCATGTGTGGGGCTGTCATTGACCTCCTTGCCGCCGATGTAGGGGAAGATCACCTCAGCATTTTTCGGGTACTCGGCAATCAGCCGCTCCATCGTGGCGATCGGCGAGGGGATGCCTGGGGTGTCGTCGTCCGCCTCACCGGAATCATCGAACGTGAAACCCATGCCCAGCACGATCGAGCCCTGGAAGCTCTTGCCCGCATTGGCTATCAGTTGTTTCGGGTCATCGTGGCCGCCCTTGTCGAACAGAAAGGCGGTGATCTGGGGCACTGGCCGGCCATCCAGCAGCTTCTCGCCGTCGTAGGCCCCTTTACAGAGGTGCACGATGCTCACCACCACCGCGGCGACACCAGGCCAGCGGTAGCGCCTGCGAGCCGCGTAGATCGTGCCGTTGTGGGTACAGATCCATCGCAGGCCGGTGCTGCGGGTGTCGCCCTGGGCGATCGTGTTGGTGGCAATCAGCCCCAGCGTCCCACCCGGTCTCAGCAACACAAAGCAGCGGCGGAAGAAGTGGGCCACCAGATCAGCATTGCCGTGGCTTTCGGGGTGCAGTTGCTTGAACCAATCGAGGATGCCGGCGG
>JBMSYB010000100.1:0-3351 GCA_049426285.1 Burkholderiaceae bacterium | reverse complement strand
ATTACGGTGACAGTTTACTTAATTCCCGTAGGGAATTAAGTAAACTGTCACCGTAATTCCTTAACTATGGGGCAGCTTGATACACCACATTGTTAGGCCTGCCTTCGGGCGTCACTAACTCCGCAAGTATCTGCGGCGGGCCGCTTCTGAGGTTAATGTGTCGCAGGTCTATAGCCCTGAGAGCCCTGTGAATGAGCTCGTGTTGTGGGTGTGCGAGAGTAAATGACTTCAGAGAGAATGTCGGCCCGATAAGCGCCTTGCGTGGATGATCCTTGCCCCATTCAATAAGCGTCGGCAAGATGCCATCAAACAATCGCTGTCCATCCTCACGAACCGAAATCTTCCAGCGCAAGACGCCGTTGGGTGTTGGGCGCGACGCCTCAATAATCGGTCCCCGTGAGATACCAAGCTTGGCCCACGTATCTATTGCTGCACTCAGATCGGGTACGCGTGCAACCCAATGTAAGAGTTGTGGGCCATGGTCGCGTAACTGCATCTGAATCGAGGGGTCATCAAGGTCAAACCATCTTGGCCGCCGTAGGGCTTCGTTTGGTGGAATAGATGGGTCGATTGCGATGATCTCTAGATAGACTAGGGGATGGCTGGGCGATATGAGCGGTAGAAGCCGGTTGTGGGTGCCAAAAAGAGGATGAGATCCCCCCGGCAGAGGCGTTACGCCTAAGGTTTCTTCGCACCATTTCACCCCCGCATCCAGCGTCGTAGCGGCGACAACAAGATGATCAAGCGTTGGTGCTAAAACATTTATACGGTTTAAATGCATCGAATATCCTGAAAAGGATTACTGAATTACGGAAAGAGTGTACTTATTTCCCGAAGGGAATTAAGTACACTGTCACCGTAATTCGAGCTTGACACGAGTTGTCAACGTCCGCCTGATTTAGGCCGTATGATTCAGTCATAAGCCCGCCTTAAATCGACCCTTCCGAAAAGAGTCTGTGCTATGCGCCCAAGTTCACGTTCTAGTTTGACTAATTCCCCCGCAATTCTGCAAACCGCAATTTTGGTTCTGGTCTTTAGCGCTTCGGGCCAGTCCGCCGTTGCGCAGACTGCTTTTAACCATGCTATGTCACCGCAGGGCTATTCCACCAAGGCAAACATGACCCCCAATGCCTCCGCGCTGCAGCCAGGGTCTATTGGGATTGGCTTTGACAGACAGCTACCCGGCGGGCCAGACCCCGATGGCTACAACTTCAACCTGGGGTTCGGGCTGCTGCCTGGCCTCGAGATGGTCGGGCGGCTCGCGACTAACGATCTCGACTGCAACATGTTTACCGCGGGTGCCTGCCCGCCAGGCATGATTCGCGACTTCTCAGGGTCGGTGAAATGGCAGCTGCCACTGGACCGCTGGTGGTCTGGGCTGCCGCAGCTGGCCATTGGAGCCACCGACCTTGGCGGTGCAGCCACGTATTTTCGTTCCTACTACGCGGTGGCAAGTCATTCGTTGGGGTCTGATCTTGAAGTCTCCCTGGGCCTAGCCTCGCGGCGAGTGCCCACTGCGCCTCTGGAAGGGGCGTTTGGATCTATCCACTGGCAGGCCAACGACTATCTGGGTCTGTCTGCCGAGGCCATTGGCAGCAACGCCTGGTTTAGCCTTCGTCTTCAGGCGCCTAGGCCGCTCACAAGCCTCGCGCTTAGGCCCTATATTTCGGCCACCACCCGGCTTTCAGATTCCACCATCACCGAGCGTTCCTGGCTGGGGCTTGGGGTCAGCATACCTTTGGGAACCGGAAGCCCACCCGCAGGCGACAGCCGTGGCCTTGGGAACAAGGCAATGGCGGGCAGTAGCATGCTCTCGCGTACAGGCGTTGTGCCCATCACGCCTATTGCAGCAGCCGAGCTGGAGAGCAGCCTTGAGGCCGCAGGCTTCTGGTCGCCGCGGGTTCGAATAGGAGAGGGCGCCAACGGGGTCTTGCTGGTTCAGGTTGAGAACACCGCCTATGCTTGGAATTTAGTGGATGCTGCAGCAGCAGCCCTGGGCCCGATTGCCCAAGCCTACGGTACCAGCCAGCGCCCCTTTGTCTTAGAGCTTGCGCGTCGCGGCATGGTACTTGCCCGGCTGGAAGGAACGACCAACTGCGCACGCGACTATCTTGCTGAGGGTCGAATCTGCGCAAGCGGTCAGCCGATAGCCTTTGCGCCGGTATCGCCATCACAGGCCTCGACAGGCGCAGTAGCAGAAGCGCGTGCCCTTGGCACCACGCCTTTTTTCTCCTGGGCGCGCATTCGCCCTGAACTCATTATTAGTCCTGGGCTGATTACGGGCATTGGCACCGAGGCCGGCGCCCTGGACCACGACCTGGCAGTTAACCTCAACCTGCTGGTGCCACTCTGGAAAGGGGCCTGGCTGGATGTAAATCGGGTCGAGCCTACGGGGCTGCAGTCTGATGACTTCAAGTCTGAAGGCGCTTTTTATAACTCACGGTTTGTGGGTGCCACCGACAGACGACTTTTTCATCAGATGGCCCGTATTCCCCTGGGCGATACCCTAGTGCGCGCGAGCTATGGGCATATCTTTGGTCGACCAGTGGCACGCGGTGAAGGCCGCACGATTTTTGGTACGTTCGCCCCGATTAGCCTTCCTGCCGCCGACTGGGAGGGCTGGCATCTTGAGGCCTCAAGCCAGTGGCTTGATGGCCAGGTTCGTCTGGGCTATGCCTTGGGGGAATTTACCAACGAAAAGGCCGCCTCCACCGCAACCGGGGCCGCTCGCGAAAGGTCGCCTGCGATTGCCTCATTGCGCCTTGCACCTACCGCATGGCCTCAAAGCCACACCGAGCTGCAGGCAGGAACCTTCTGGTCAGGAGACAAGGGCTTCATTCTGACCCAGCGTTTCTGGCACGGTGATACCGCGTTTGGGGTGTACTTCCGCCGCAGTCGCATGATGTCCGCAGACCCCTACACCTCTTTCTTGGGCTTTCAGATCGGCGTGCCTCTTACGCCACGTGTCAATAAGGGCGGTCGCTACGCGGGCCTGCAGGGCACCAGCCAGTTTCAGTATTCGGTGGAAACCAAGGTGCTGGAGAAGGACAACCGCATTACCCAGGGATTCGGAATCATGCCGCGCGTGGGTGAGTCGGTTGCGGTGTTTAGCAACCGAGACCGCAATGGTGCGGGCTATCTCAATACCCAGATGCCCCGGTTACGCAGCGCTTATTCCGAATTACGGTGATACGGAATTACTGTCACCGTAATTAGAAAGCTGTTCGCGCTGCTCAAGACCACAGTTGTATTGTTGATTTTCCCAATAATCAACAGTACTGTCGTGGCATGAATGAGATCGCGCGCACCCTCAACCTTTCCGCGCTGCTAGCGAAAAAGTCTTTTTTTCTG
>JBMSYB010000099.1:0-3673 GCA_049426285.1 Burkholderiaceae bacterium | reverse complement strand
CGGGTGGCGTAGGTTTGTCCTAGATCATCGCTCTGCGGGCTTTTGCTGAAACCCACTCGCTAATAACCACCGTTACCAGAATAGCCAAAAGAATCACAGTGACTTCGGGCCAGGCCAGCCGACTCAGTGAACTCTCCAGCAGCAGTCCGATTCCTCCCGCTCCTACGAGACCCAAGACCGTAGACTCCCGAATATTGATATCCCAGCGAAAAAGACTAATCGCTATAAGACTGGGCATGATCTGTGGCACAACCCCGTAGTCAATAATCTGCAGTCGCGACGCACCGGTAGCAACAAGCGCCTCAATAGGGCGTTTGTCGATTTCTTCAATACCCTCGTAGAGCAGCTTTCCAATAAAGCCCAGAGACCGCAGTGCGATGGCAAGAATGCCGGCCAAGGCCCCGGGGCCAACAATCGTAACCAGCAAGAGCCCCCAGATCAGCGAGTTAATCGAGCGCGAAGCAACGATGATCAGTAGGGCCACGGGGCGCACCAGGCGCACACTGGGCGTGGTGTTAATGGCGGCAAGAAAGGCCAGCGGAATGGCTACCACCAACGCAAGCAGGGTGCCCAGCGTGGCGATGTGAATGGTTTCAATAAGTGGCGCCCAGAGGCGGTCTAAGATTGTCCATCGAGGAGGCCACATGCGCCCCCCGATATCGGCGGCCTGACGGGGAGCATCTGAGACAAACACCCAGAGCGTGTCTTTTGTCATAACCTGCCAGGCCAGAACGACGAGCATGACCCCAAGCAGGTAAAGAACAAACCGAAGCCATTCCTGTCGACTGGTGCGGCGATGCCACTGAAGGCCGTGGTGCGATGATCTGAGGGGCATTACTGGGTGCCCCCTATTGCACGCGGCGCCGAATATAGCCCGAGCTGTATTCGGTAGCGAGCACGATCAGGATAATGATAATGAGAATCGCGGCCGCAGAGTCGTACTCGTACCGGTCCATAGCGGTATTGAGCGTTCCCCCAATGCCCCCCGCCCCCACAATGCCCACCACCGCCGACTCGCGAAAATTGATATCGAAACGATAGACCGAGAGCCCCACGAGCCGAGGAAAGACCTGCGGCCAGACGGCATAGACCACCACCTGCCACCAGCCCGCACCTGTGGCGCGAATGGCCTCGATGGTACGGGGGTCTGCCTCTTCAATATCCTCTGCAAGAAGCTTTCCGAGAAATCCTATGGTCGAGACGGTAAGCGTAAGAAACCCTGCAAAAGGCCCAAAGCCAAAGAGCGCCACCAGAAAGATCGCAATAAGAACCTCTTGGAAAGTACGCGATAGAGCAATAACCGCCCGGCAGAAGAAATACACTGGCGTAGGCGCAATGTTGCGTGCCGCCCCCAGCCCAAAAGGAATAGACAGGATCACACCTGCCACTGTGGCGGTGATGGTCATGGTGATGCTCTCTTGCAGCCCTATCCAAATGTCCTCGCCCCGAGACGTGAAGTCAGGGGAAAGAAATCCTTGCACGAATCGCGCAGCGCGACCAAGACCTTCTGTAACCCGAGCCCAGTTCACATCCACGGAGCCAGTTGCCCAGACTAGATACCCAAGGGCAAGCGCTATGAAAAGCCACTTCTGCCAAGGGGACTGAAAAAGCGACGGCCGCACCCAGACGGGTGCTGTTCGTGTAGCCCCTGTAATCATCGCCTGGCCCTGCACCAGGGGCATTAGGCGGGGGCCTCTGTCAAGAGTGCCGAAGGGCCGGTTTCGTCAAGGTCTGTGTCTGCGGATACGCCACTCCAGTCTTCCTCGCCATAGATTGCGCTGAGTACCCCTGGTGAAAGACCAGATGGCGGTCCGTCGTAGACCTTTTCGCCCTGTTTAAGGCCCACGACGCGTGAGACAAAGGATAAGGCTAGGGGCACATCATGAATGTTGATAATCGCTGGAAGACCTCGCTCAGCGCAGACTTCCATGATCAAACGCATAATCTGCCGAGAGGTCTTCGGGTCGAGGCTTGCGGTTGGCTCATCAATCAACAGAAGGCTGGGGGTCTGATCCAAGGCCCGGGCAATGCCCACCCGCTGCCGCTGGCCACCAGACAATTGGTCGGCCCGTTTATCCATGTGATCGGTAAGCCCCACGCGGTCTAACAGCGACAGGGCCCGCGCGACATCGTCTGAAGGGAATTGCCGCAGCAAAGACCGCCAGAACGACACGTAGCCTAGCCGCCCGGAAAGAACATTCTCCATCACGGTAAGGCGTTCGATTAGCGCAAACTCCTGAAAGATCATGCCAATCTTGCGGCGCGCCCGTCGCAGGTCGCGGGTAGAAAGCTGGGTGAGGTCCTGACCGTCTAAAACAATTCGGCCGGCAGTAGGCTCCACCAGCCGATTCACACAGCGGATGAGGGTAGACTTGCCCGCACCCGATGGACCAATAAGTGCTAAGACCTCTCCGGGGCGGACGGCGAGGTCCACACCAGAGAGGGCGAGATCGCCACGGGCGTAGCGCTTCGACAGCCCAGTGATCTCAAGCACTGTTTACTTGCAGGTGTACTTCACATCCATCGCAGCATCAATCTTGCGCACCACTTCCCAGTGCTGCTTGTAAGTAATGGGTATGAACTTGGCCTCGCCCGACTTCTCGAACTCTTTTTGCAGCTCAGAGCCTGCCCAGGGAAAGCTAAAGAAGGCCTCTTTGATCTTCTCAGCAAGTTCAGGCTTGAGGTTATAGACATGGCCATAGCCCGTGGTGGGGAAAGTCTGAGACTTGTAGATTGTCTTGATCTGCTCCTGCTTGACGACCCCACGAGAGATCATGCGTTGCATTACCGAGTTGGCAATAGCCGCTGCGTCATAGTCTTTGTTGGCTACGCCCAGAATAGAGTTGTCGTGCTTGCCAGAGAAGGCCGGGGTAAAGTCCTTGCCTGCCTCCATTTTGAACTCTGCCTTTAACAGAGCCGAGGGCGCCTTAAAGCCAGAGTTCGAGGTCTCGGAGGTAAAGGCAAGCTTCTTTCCTTTAATGTCCTGAATCTTGTTAATACCGCTTGTGGGATGGGTGATGATCTCCATCTCATAGCCAAAGGTGTTGTCGGCACTGGCCATCATGGCAAAAGGCACGAAGCCCGAGCAGTTCACAGCCAACGGATTCGACCCGGTGTTGAACCCTGCTACATGCAGCCGCCCCGCACGCATGGCCTCGAGCTGCGCTGCGTTGGACTGCACCGGAAAGAACTGCACCTTCTTGCCGGTTACCTTTTCCATATGCCGCAGAAAGCCCTCCCATACCTTGGCATAAACGGCGGGATCCTCAACCGGGGTGTAGGCAAACACGAGAACGGAGGGATCTACCCATTCCTTAGAATCGGTCGGGGCATCGGCTACGAGGTCGCCGTTGGCATCCTTAAACCGGGGATCCATAGCAAAACCAGTACCGGCGAGTGCAAGTGCAACGAGGGAAACAGAGGCTTTCAGAAAAGGGCGTCGAAGGGGCATTTGATAACTCCGTGGAAGGGTCACTAAAGATGTTGCTGAAACGGCAAATTGAGAGTCGATCGCTGCTGTAATTGCTTCTTTCGCGCTTACATAAAACAACGGGGAATGGCAGGTAGTCGACGCAGTCGAGCCTAACCAGGGAATGTGACGCGCAAATGAAAGATTGATGACGGGAAGATTGCGCAATTAGGGGACACTTTAAGAACTAAAGTGTCCCCTAAT
>JBMSYB010000098.1:0-3884 GCA_049426285.1 Burkholderiaceae bacterium | reverse complement strand
GGGTCTCTTTGAAAGATGGCTGAGTGTCTGGGTGGGACTGGGCATTCTGGTGGGCGTGGCGCCTTGCACCGCCATGGTTTTCATCTGGAGCCAGTTGGTGCGTGGCCACGCGGCCTACACCGTCATCCAGGTCTCCATCAACGATGTCATTCTAATCTTCGCCTTTGCGCCCCTGGCCGCATTCCTGCTGGGCGTGACCGACATCGAGGTGCCTTGGGAAACGCTGGTGCTGGCAACACTTCTCTATGTGGCCGCGCCGCTCCTGGCTGGGGTACTGACACGCCGCGCCCTGCGCAAACAAAGCGGCATTGCGGTGGAACTCTTCCTCACCAAGGTCAAGCCATTTTCAATCTTGGGCCTGATTGCCACGGTGATCATTCTGTTTGGGCTTCAGGCGGGCACTGTCGTTGAACAGCCCATGTTGATGCTGATGATCGCCATTCCGCTCATCCTTCAGACCTACGGCATTTTCTTTTTGTCGTGGGGAATGGCGCGGGCCATGAAGCTCTCCCACCCCATTGCAGGGCCGGCCTGCCTAATCGGCACCTCCAACTTTTTCGAGCTGGCCGTGGCGGTGGCCATCTCCCTCTTCGGAATGCAATCCGCAGCCGCGCTGGCCACGGTGGTAGGGGTACTGGTCGAGGTCCCTGTGATGCTCTCGCTGGTTTATCTGGTGAATCGCTGGCGAGCTTGATCAACCAGATCAGAGTCAACCCTGATGGAACTCAACGCAAGACATGATGCCGGGAGAATGCCCGTTCTCACAGCAGACTTAATCTTGGAAATCGGCCTTGTCATTAGCAAGACTGAGCCATTGGTTTGAGGAAGAAGTCAATTGCCAATGCAACCACTGGCGGCTCAATGTGATGCGGACCTCTAAACTCTACAGGGGTTACGTCATAACCTGCTCCCTTTAGCTTGGCCACGTGAGGACGCGCACTCGCCTCAATTGGCAGTTGCTCGTCCTCCAAACCGTGGGCGACAAAAATGCGGGGCGCACCATTTTGTTGAAAGACTGACATAAAACCTGCCGAAAATGCGATCACGTGGCTCACGATGTCGCCATTGGTCAGACCTACAGACAGCGCATAGCTGCCTCCGTCTGAGAAACCAGCAAATCCCAATTGAGATGGATTGATCAAAAAGCGTGAGGCCACTTCACTCAATGCCTTGTCAAGCCGCTCTAGGTCGGGGCCATGACCACCGACGACCAGATCCCAAGTCGGAAACTGGGACTGAGGCAGCAGAAGCAAAAAGCCATGCTGACAGGCGTAGTCGATCACGAATGGCAGCACCTTATCGGCACTGCCCCCGGCGCCATGAAACATCACGAACAGCGCGATTGGAACACCAGACTGCAACCCCTCTGGCACGATCAGAACGGCGTCGCGCTCGCTAGCAATACCCAGGTCGTGACGACCCGGGGGCAAGGCTTGCTTATCGGGCATGGTTCCCAATCGAAAACTGAGTCGGCCCAGCAGCGAATCTCCCGGGAAAAACGATTCAAAGGTCGTCATCTTAGACGGGCACACCGATGCTGCGGAAAGCCGCACACTGAGCAAAGACCTCCTCGCTGAGCAACAAATTCTTACCCTTGCAAAACTTGAGCGTCAGCTTGAGTAACTCCTTGATGTCACGGCCGCTCGCAGCCGCGTAGGTTATGGTTAAGCGGTCAACCAGGTCATCAGGCAGTTCAACGTTGAACTGCTGCGCCAGCGATTTCCATAGTTGTTTCGCCTGTTCTTGCGTCGGTGTCTCGAACTGGATAATTGCGATGCAGCGCGACAATACGGCATCATCAATGTCAGCTACACGGTTGGTGGTCATGAACAGCAAGCCGTTGAAATACTCGAGAGTGCGCAGAAACTCAGCCACGATGGCGTTGTGCTGCAGATCGTTGTCGCGGCGGCGAATGTAAACGTCAGCCTCATCGAGCAAAAGCACCGAATCCCAGCGTGCCGCTCGCCGCAGGATTTTAGAAAGGTTGGCTTCCACGGAGCTTGCCGTCACGCCGAGTTGACCAGAATGTACGCGGTAGAGGGGTTTCCCGACGACCTCAGCATAGACCTCTGCTGTCAGCGTCTTGCCTAGGCCAGGTGCGCCTTTGCACAGAATGGTGGTTCCGCCCGACTTACCCTCGACAATGTCCTCCATTAGGAAGTTACGGTCAGCGGTCAGGATATCAATTAGGTCGCGATGAGCATTCGGCAGAACCAGCCTGTCACGCAACTCTGGCTTGTACCGATACTCCGCAACATTCTGCACATGAGCCCATAGGATACGGTGGTAATCCAGGTGAAATAAATGTAGGTAGCAATGCTGAGGAATCCGCTCAAAGCCCTCGCTGATGCCGCTTCCACGCCAAAAAGTCGCATCGGCGGTGGTGTCAAAATGACGTTGAAGCAACTCTTCTTCATTGACGCAGCGGGCTGTTGTGCCGGCCTGCAGCCGCATGCATTCGAGTTGCGGACGAGGCCCTTCGCTGGACATCCAGACAGTGCCAGAGACAGTAAACTGCGCACCAAACTTTGGCTGCATCTGCATAAAACGTTTTAAGTGAGTCTCGTATTCATTTTTGAATTCAGCACATTCTTTGAAGTAGCCGTAACTCGTCATCAATTCAGGAATTGTGCGGTCTCCGATATCCTCGGCATAAAAGGTGATGCCGTAGGTCATGCCGGTACGCCTCATCCTCGGATCAGTCACCGGCTCGCGTTCTGCAGCCTGCAAGGTGTTGGCGAGGAGGCCAATGATGACGTAGGCTGCGCCATCCTGAGGCTGCACATGGCGCATAGAGTGAACAAGCCACGGCAGCAATACTCCATCCTTACCGCGCTTGTAGAGCCAGCCGTCGATCACGTCACGCGAGAGCCAAGCAATAAGACCTGGGATCAGATGCTCCAAACTGGGGATTTTTCGGGCAGCCGGCGCGGCGTGAATATTGTCAAGCGCCATCATTTGGAACATCAGTTCACGCTCGTTGGCCGCACGGCACAGGCCGTAGAGTGTGTTGAGCGAGGTGGCGTCGAAGAGGCTGCTGGGTACCACGCGTTTTCCTCTGGAAAGGCCGTACTCCCTCAGCCGCCTGGCAAGCAGTGAATCCTCATTGATCATTCCAAGTAAAGCATTGGCCAGGGTTTCTGGGATTTCGAATTCCATTTGCTTTTTTTAATCTCTTATAAGCTAGACCGTAAAGTTTAGGAGAACAGCCGTGGGCTCGGGGTTATCGTCGTCTACTTTGCCACCCGGTTTCCCGCATGGCGACCGGATTGAACCAGGAGGCGCTCTAGTGAACATACATCATCAGCTCGAACACCTTCTAGATGCCACCACCTATGAGGTGATTATGTTTGCCGACTGTTCGGGTGGTAAAAAGGCACGGGCTCAAGCAAAATTCGCCGCAAGCTCAGAGACGATCGATGTGCTTTCCTCAATTGCTGGCCTTAAAGTCAACCTCACCATATCTGCAAGCCAAGAATTGTGTATTGCGATTGATGACGATGGCCCTGGACTCACGCCTGCGCAGAGAGTGTCTGTCCTAAGACGCGGGGAGCGGCTAGATGAGTCCTCACCAGGTAGTGGGCTGGGATTGACCATTTCCGCAGATCTTGCAGAGCTTTTTGGAGGCAAATTGCTGCTTGAGGACAGCCCGCTCGGCGGCCTAAGGGTTCGATTACTCATCCCAAGAGCGACGCAAGAGGAATCTTGACCTTGACGCGCCTCAAGCTCCATGCCGAACGTCATATGGTTTCCCGTATTGGATGGCTCCGAGCAGCCGTTCTCGGTGCGAATGACGGGATCATTTCCACCGCCAGCCTGATTGTCGGGGTGGCCGCAGCAAGCGCCTCCAGTGAAAGTGTCTTTCTGACAGGCGTTGCAGGTCT
>JBMSYB010000097.1:0-4158 GCA_049426285.1 Burkholderiaceae bacterium | reverse complement strand
GGCCCGGCCGGTCGATGCCCCATCATCTTCATCGAGCCCGTCTCCCGAGGCCTCACTGAATACCTTGGCGCCAGTGAAGTCCTTCACCGGCACTCCCGACCTCGAAACCGAGATGCTCGTTTTGGGCGCTGGCCCTGGCGGCTATTCGGCCGCCTTCCGTGCTGCAGATCTTGGCATGAAGACCGTGCTTGTGGAGCGATATAGCACTCTCGGCGGCGTCTGCCTGAATGTTGGCTGTATTCCCTCTAAGGCCCTGCTGCACGTGGCGGCAGTCATGGATGAGGCCAAGGCCTTTGAGACCCATGGTATTTCGTTTGGAAAGCCCACCGTAGATCTCGACAAGCTGCGCGGCTGGAAAGAGAAGGTGGTGGGCAAGCTTACCGGTGGCCTGTCGGGCATGGCCAAGGCCCGCAAGGTTACCGTGGTGCAGGGTGTTGGCCAGTTTCTCGATTCTTTTCATTTAGAGGTCACCGATGCCGCGGGCAAAAAGCAGGTGATTCGGTTTGCCAAGGCCATTATTGCGGCCGGGTCGCAGGCCGTGAAGCTGCCTTTCCTGCCAGATGACCCACGAGTCGTTACTTCCACGGGTGCCTTGGAGTTGCGCCAGCAGCCCAAGCGTATGCTGGTAGTTGGTGGCGGCATCATTGGTCTTGAAATGGCGACCGTGTATTCCACACTCGGTGCACGAGTGGACGTAGTCGAGATGATGGATGGCCTGATGATGGGTGCAGACCGCGACCTGGTAAAGGTCTGGCAGAAGTTCAATGCCCCCCGGTTTGACAATATCTGGTTAAAGACAAAGACCGTATCGGCCGAGGCCAAGAAAGACGGTATTTATGTGGGCTTTGAAGGCGCTGATGCCCCCAAGGAACCGCAGGCCTACGACCTGGTGCTGCAGGCCGTAGGGCGTCGGCCCAACGGTAAGGCCATTGGCGCCGAAAAGGCGGGTGTGTCGGTAGACGACCGAGGGTTTATTGCAGTAGATGGCCAGATGCGCACAGGCCAAGCCCATATCTTTGCCATTGGCGATATTGTCGGGCAGCCCATGCTCGCCCATAAGGCGGTGCATGAGGGCCATGTGGCGGCCGAGGCTGCGGCAGGGCAGAAGTCCTTCTTCGATGCCCGGGTTATTCCTTCTGTGGCCTATACCGACCCTGAGGTGGCCTGGGTAGGCGTCACCGAAGACGAGGCCAAGGCCAAGGGTATCGCCATTGAGAAAGCCGTGTTTCCCTGGGCAGCCTCCGGCCGTGCTATTGCCAATGGTCGCGATGAGGGATTTACGAAACTTATTGTCGATGCCCAGAGTCATAGGGTCATTGGTGGAGGAATTGTGGGTACGCATGCCGGTGACATGATCGGCGAGTTTGCCCTGGCTATTGAGATGGGATGCGATCCCACCGATATAGGTAAAACCGTTCATCCCCATCCCACCCTGGGAGAAACCATTGGCATGGTGGCCGAGGTATTCGAAGGGGTGTGTACAGACCTCCCGCCGTCGAAGCGAAAATAAACTCCTCCTTCGCCGGCTTGCAAGCCGGCGCTCGCGATCAGACGCCGGCTTTTTTTTGCGTTGAGGTATTTTTGTCCTTGCAATTTAAACATTGAATGTTTAAATTGCAAGGATGTCGCCGCTTGAGTTGCTGCTCTAGACGCGTCTACGCCACCTTTAAAAAGCCGATAGGCTTTGCCTGGTCCACGCCCTTTTTCAGGCAGTTGGCCTGTTTGACGGTGCCGCCGACGAAATCATTTTGTCGCTACGTTTGGTCTGCTTGAAGCACTGAAAGTAACTTCTCCGCCTGTGCCCGCACCTGGGCGGGGGCGGTACCCCCAACATGGTCGCGACTGTTCACTGAGCCTTCTAGCGACAAGACCCCGAATACATCTTCGGCAATAAGCGGGTTAAACGACTGCAGCACAGGCAAAGGCAGCGCCTCAAGGGTTACACCCTGATCGACGGCATGCCGCACGGCCAGGGCCACGGTCTCGTGGGCATCGCGAAAAGGCAGCCCCTTTTTCACCAGATAGTCGGCAAGGTCGGTGGCGGTGGCATAGCCCTCTAAGGCTGCCTTGCGCATGGCCTCAGGCTGCGGCTCCATTCCATCGACCATTTCTATAAAGGCACGCAGGGTATCCAAAACCGTATCGACCGTATCGAACAGGGGCTCTTTGTCTTCCTGATTGTCTTTGTTATAGGCCAGGGGCTGGCCCTTCATGAGGGTGAGCAGCGCCACCAGATGGCCAGTCACACGCCCGGTTTTGCCGCGTGCAAGCTCTGGGACATCGGGGTTTTTCTTCTGCGGCATGATCGAAGAGCCGGTACAGAACCGATCGGGTAGCGTGATAAACCCATAGCGGCTGGTCATCCAGAGAATGAGTTCTTCGGATAGCCGAGAGATATGGGTCATGACCAGGGCGCAGGCAGCAGTAAATTCAATGGCAAAGTCGCGATCGCTGACGGCATCCAAAGAGTTCTCGCAGACGCCTTCAAACTGCAGTGCCTGAGCAACCCGCAGCCGATCGATGGGGTAGCTGGTGCCGGCAAGGGCCGCAGCGCCGAGGGGCAAGCGGTTTACCCGCTTGCGGGCATCGGCAAGGCGCTCATCATCACGCGCAAACATGGCCTCGTAGGCCAGCATATGGTGGCCAAAGCTAATGGGCTGGGCCACCTGCAGGTGGGTAAAGCCTGGCATGATGGTCTCGGCATGGGCCAGCGCCTTGTTGGCCAGGGCCAGTCGCAGGGCCGTTAGTTGACCACGAATAGCGTCGATCTGGGCACGCAGCCAGAGCCGAATATCGGTGGCCACCTGGTCGTTGCGAGAGCGTGCCGTGTGCAGACGTTTACCAGCATCACCCACGAGCTCGGTGAGCCGCTTTTCGATATTCAAGTGCACGTCTTCTAAGGCCAGCTGCCAGTCAAATTTCCCCGCGATAATCTCCTCGCGAATCTGCCCGAGCCCCTTTTGAATGTCACTTAGGTCTTTGCTTGTGAGCAGACCCACATGGCAGAGCATTTCGGCATGGGCCAGAGACCCTTCAATATCGAAGAGGGCCAGCCGCTGGTCAAACCCCACCGAGGCGGTATAGCGCTGCACGAGGGCCGATACGGGCTCGGAGAACCGACCCGACCAGGCTTGGTCTTTCTGGCTTAAAGAGCTGCTCAAGAATTTCACCTTTGAAATCTGCCAACGGGAATCTTTTGGAATCTCTATTACACTTCTTGCACTATGTGGATTATTGCATCGCGCGAGAGCCGTCTTGCTCTCTGGCAGGCCGAACATGTTCAGGCCCTGCTGCAAAAATACTCCGGGCAGCCCGTCACCATTCTTGGAATGACCACCCGAGGCGACCAGATTCTCGATCGTACGCTCTCTAAGGTGGGCGGAAAGGGCCTTTTTGTGAAGGAGCTTGAGACCGCGCTTGAAGAGGGTAGAGCGCACCTGGCGGTTCATTCGCTCAAAGACGTGCCCATGGAGCTGCCACAGGGATTTGCTCTGGCCGCAGTGATGGAACGCGAAGACCCGCGAGACGCCTTTGTCTCCCCCCATTTTGAGAGCCTGGATGCCATGCCTGCCGGCGCGATCGTTGGCACCAGTAGTCTGCGACGTGAGGCCCAGCTACGGGCCCGTTACCCACATATTCAGGTGGTGCCTCTGCGTGGCAACCTCGATACCCGCCTCTCGAAGCTCGACCGTGGCGAGATGCAGGCCATTATTCTGGCTGCGGCCGGCCTCAAGCGGCTTGGGCTTGCCGAGCGTATTCGGCAGGTTATTCCCCCCGAAACCATGCTGCCCGCGGCCGGGCAGGGCGCCTTGGGCATTGAAATTAGGGCTAATGACGCCGCCTGTGCCGCGCTGGTGTCTTCTTTGGAACATGCCCAGACATTCCGCGAGGTGCGTGCAGAACGGGCCGTCTCGCGGGCCTTGGGCGGTAGCTGCCAGGTACCTCTGGCGGCCTACTGTATTAGCCTTCCTTCAGGTGCCCTGCGTCTGCGGGCCCGTATTGGCATGCCTGATGGCTCTGCGTTGCATGCCGTTGACCTTGAAGGGTCCGACCCCGAGGCCCTTGGCCTAGAGGCCGCAAAGGGCCTGCGTGCCAAGGGGGCTGACCAGATCCTTGCCAGCCTGGCCGGATAGGGGTGATAAGGCGCGTCTGCCTGGT
>JBMSYB010000096.1:0-4216 GCA_049426285.1 Burkholderiaceae bacterium | reverse complement strand
TTCCATGTCCCCGAATTCCATGCCCCCTAATTCCTAAATTGACTTCATTCAAACCCCTACTTCGCGAACAACCGATCCGGGTGAGCCATCGCCTTAAACTCAATAGCATTGCCCGAAGGGTCAAGGAAGAACATCGTTGCCTGCTCGCCCACTTCGCCCTTGAACCGGATGTATGGCTCAATAACGAACTTTGTCCCAGCTTTCTTTAGCCGGTCCGCCAGAGATTCCCATTCGGGCATGGAGAGCACAATACCAAAGTGACGCACAGGAACGTCGTGGGCATCCACTTCGTTATGGCCAGCGGCGGCTGCCTCACCCTTGGAGAGATGGGCTACGATCTGGTGCCCATAGAAATTAAAGTCGACCCATTCGTCAGAGCTGCGGCCTTCCGAGCAGCCCAAAAGCTCACCATAAAAACGACGTGCTTCCGCGAGGTCGTCGACCGGAAATGCCAAATGAAATGGGTGTTTTACACTGTTCATGGTAGAAGATACTCCTTTCGCAATACCGGGGAATCTAGCATAAGCAGTACCGGGATTTCGTGGTGCAACATCCGCTCGGCTCCTGGCGACGGCTGCGCAAACATGGCCACTGCTGCCAGTTCAGTCCAGCCCTATTGCTCCCTTCAAGGTGGGAAAAACCCGATGACTTCCCAAAGCCTCAATAAGGCCAAGGCGTGTCATGGTGGCCAGAGGCTCTGGTCGAATCGAAGCGAGGTGCAGAGTAACCCCCCTTGCGGCAAGGAAGGCATCGGCAGACTGCAATGCATCAACGCCCGTGCTGTCTATCGCCAGAAGCGTTGAACAGTCAAGCACCAGGGTCTTGGGAAGGGATAACTTTGGATCCATCAGGGGCTCCAAGCAGCTTACTGCCCCAAAGAACAATACACCAGTAATGCGCTGCACCTGTATCTCGGGGGCCGCGATCCCGCGTGCATTTCGTTCGGCATCGCTTATCACTTCAAGCTTGGTGAGCTGCGACATGCGCCAGATAAAAAAGATACAAGCTAGGCCAATACCTACCTCAACCGCAACCGTGATATCCACCACAATCGTGAGCAAAAAGGTAGACAGCAGAGTGATGCGATAGCTCATTGAGTACTGCCTGAGCCTTCCGAAGATACGCCACTCGCCCATGTTGTAGGCCACCACCAGGGCGGTTGCCGAAAGTGTTACGAGCGGGATGTCTTCTGCAAGCGGGGCAGCCCCCAGAACAATTACAAGCAAGGCCAGCGCATGGACCATGCCAGAGATTGGCGACTTCGCCCCCGCCCGAATATTGGTCACGGTGCGAGCCACCGTGCCCGTTGCGCAGAACCCCCCAAACAAGGGGCTCGCAATATTGGCGATCCCCTGGGCCATGAGCTCCTGGTTCGGGTCATGTCGGGTTTTGGTGAGACTGTCTGCCACCCGAGCACAGAGCAAAGACTCTACCGCTCCAAGAAGAGCAATCGTGATAATCGGGGCAAAAAGAAACTGGATCGTGCCCCATTCGAATTCCGGTAGTTCGAAACTTGGCAGGCCTCGCGGGATCTCACCAAACCGGCTGCCAATCGTCTCAATCGGCAGGCCACTGACTGCGACCACAACCGTACTGCCCACAATGGCAATCAGGCTGCCCGGAAGCCGCGAAACAACCCTGCCCAAAAGCCCAGGCTGCTCGTTATAGCTCTTAGGCCACAGCAGAATAGTGGCCAGACAGGCAAGCCCAAAGGTAAAAGTAATCCAGTCGATTCCCGAAATCGACAGGGCAAGCGCCTTGATCTTAGCGAAGAACTCGGCAGGCAAGGCAGGGCCAGGAAGACCCAGAAACTCCTTGACCTGAGACAGCGCAATGAGCACCGCAATGCCGCTGGTGAAACCGATGACAATCGAAATAGGAATCAGTCGTACCAATTCCCCCATGCGCAAGAATCCCATGATCACCATTAAGACACCGGCGCAGGCCGTCGCAATGAGCAAATTGGGGATTCCATAGCGCTCGACGATGGCATAGACCACCACAATGAAGGCGCCGGCAGGCCCTCCTATCTGGACGCTGGAGCCGCCGAGGGCTGAAATCAGAAAGCCCGCAATAATCGCCGTGAACAATCCCGCCTGCGGTGGCAGCCCTGATGCGATTGCAAAGGTCATGGCCAGAGGCAGGGCTACAAAACCCACCGTGAGACCGGCGGAGAGGTCTGCCAACAAGTGTTGGCGGCTGTACTGGGGAAGGTGGTCGAGGAGCCGAGGCCTGAAACGAGTAACGGTGTGCGGCAAAGCCATGCCAGATTATGCAATGATCCGACCGTGAAAATTCTTGTTAGCCTGCTTTTAGCCCATATTTTTTCGATGCTGGGCTTCTCGAGTTATGCCGCGGCTCTCACCCATTTGCAGGACCTGTGGCAGCTCTCTAATACCGAGGCAGGGCTTATCGCCAGCGGCTTCTTCGCCGGCTATATGGTCAGTGTGTCTATGTGGTCAGCGATGACCGATAGACGAGACGCGCGCCAGATCTACGCTCTTGGCTGCCTGGTCAGTAGTACCGCCTGCCTTGGGTTTGGGCTCTTTGCCCAGGGCTTTGCCTCGGCGATGGTCTTTCAGTTGCTCCTGGGCGCAGGGGTTGCGGCAACCTACATGCCGGGCTTGCGAATCCTCGCCGAACGACTTCTCGGGGAGGCTAATCAGAGCCGCGCGGTGTCCTTCTACACCGCCTTCTTTGGGATTGGCGTAGCTAGTTCGTTGGTCTTGTCGGGATGGGCTTTGGATGCCTTGGGATGGCGATGGGCTATGGCACTTCCGGCCGTCGGACCGGTCGTTGCCCTGAGTCTCATGGTATTTGCTACCGGCTGGTTAACCGCAGGGCAGCGGCACAGGGCCCAGGGGTCGCCAGACACGAAAGCTAGATCAATTTCACGGTCACGATCCGAAGAAGAGCGCTCGTCACCAAAGACCATGCCTGGCTTTTTCGAGCTCATCTTTCCGGTGCGCGCCTGGAGGCAGGCCTTGCGTGAAAAAGCGGTGGTGGGCTATACCGTGGGCTACGGCGTGCACTGTCTGGAGCTCTTCGGCTCTCGGTCCTGGACAGTGGCCTTTCTCGCATTCGTGGTGGCGCTCAACCCAGAGGGTACTGTTCCCATGACCGCAGCGGCAATGGCTGCAGCCGTTAACCTCATTTCCGTTCCCGCGTCCATTCTTGGCAACGAGATGGCGTTGCGCCTGGGCCGCCGCGCCTGGATAGTTCTGGTGATGACCTCCGGAAGCCTGATCGGCGTCACGATGGGGCTACTGGCCGACGCCCACTGGATACTGGTCTTTGCCCTCGTGGGCCTACACTCAATGCTCATCATGGCCGATTCGGCCACACTCACGGCGGGCATGGTGGCAAGCGCTCCCGCAGAGGTGCGCGGAGCAGCCATGGGCTTTTATTCTCTGGTCGGGTTCGGCGCCGGTGCGGTGGGGCCTGCCATCTTCGGGCTGGCACTTGACCTCTCCGGTGGGGCTACTGAGCCAATAGCCTGGGCTGCGGGGTTTCTAGCACTTGGGCTGGGATGTCTGGCCTATCCATTCATTGACCGTCGGCTCTTTGGATCGAGCCCGTTTCAGACAAAATCAGGCGGTTAACCTCAGTGTGTTACCCCGCCAAAACCTCAGCCCGTATTACGAAGGCCAGCGGCGATTCCGTTAATCGATAGGTGTATGCCGCGCTAGGTGCGCTCATCTTGTTCGCCCGAACGCCAGCGGCGCAATAGCTCCACCTGAAGATGGTTAAGCGGATCAAGATAGGGAAACCGATTGCGAATAGACTCTGCAAGTGACGGGTTATGGGCAAGCCGACCTTTACGGCCGGTGAGCATGCTAATTGCCGCATCGGTGCGCTGCCATTCCTCTGCAATGGCCTTGAGAATCTCTCGCGCGCGCCGCTGGTCAGGCGCGAGGCTGGCATACCGTCGTGCCACAGCAAGGTCTACCTTGGCAAGAACCATATCAATATTCGATATCAAGGAACCAAAAAACGGCCAGTCGCGCGCCATGCGCAGTAGGAGTCTTTTATGGGAGGTCGGATCTTCGGCAATAAACTGGGTGAATTACGGTGACAGTTCACTTAATTCCCGCAGGGTGAATTACGGTGACAGTTCACTTAATTCCCTGCGGGAATTAAGTAAACTGTCACCGTAATTCCGTAATTCTTATTGGGTTACTCGTTAGTCGCGGGCGCTTCTCTAAATATCTCCAGA
>JBMSYB010000095.1:0-4317 GCA_049426285.1 Burkholderiaceae bacterium | reverse complement strand
GAGCGCAGGCCACGTGTGGCGGTGCTGATCTCTGGACGTGGCAGCAATCTGCGCGCCCTGGTGGGGTATTTTTCAGAGGCGACAGCGCCGCTCTGGCGGGTGATCAGCAACGAGCCACAGGCCGCAGGCCTGGCATGGGCCCAGGCCCAGGGCATTGCCACGGAGTGTGTCTGCCATCGCGACTTTCCAAACCGATCGGCGTTTGATGCGGCGCTGCTTGCCCGGCTGCAGGCTTTCGATCCTGACCTGGTGGTACTGGCAGGCTTTATGCGTATTCTTACGCCTGCGTTTTGTCAGGCCCTGGAAGGACGACTCATCAATATTCACCCGGCGTTGCTGCCAGCATTCACGGGTCTAGATACCCATGCGCGGGCCCTGGCAGCAGGGGTGCGGCTGCATGGCGCAACAGTGCATGCGGTGACTGCAGATCTCGACCATGGGCCGATTCTTGCCCAGGGCGTGGTCCCCGTGCTGCCCGACGACACGCCGGAGCGCCTGGGTGAACGAGTGCTTGGGATAGAGCATCGGCTCTATCCCCAGGCGGTCGCTGCAGTGCTCTCGGGCGCTGTGGTCTGGCAGGCTCAGGCCGGGCGCTGGGTGCGGCCGATGCGGGCTGTGGGGGAGGATGACCCTAGCCGAGCGTTTACGCCTCTGGTGGTGCACCCCTTGCTCTGCGGCCCAGCAGAGACAGGCCTCGTCCCTTTATGAGCCCACCGCCGCGTTCGTCTTCTTCCCCAGGCAGACAGGGCCGCGCCGCCGCGCGGGCTGGTTCTGCAAAAAGGGCGCCCATAGTCGACCGCTACGGGCGTCTGGCACAGCTCTTGGCAGCCCTTGCGGGCTTTGCCGAGCCGGCAGATACCGTGGTCCATCGGTTCTTTCGCGCCGACCCTGGACTGGGGGTGAAAGACCGGTCATTTCTGGCTGAGTCTGCCTTTGCCGCGATTCGCCGGTGGGACTGGATCGAGGCTCGGCTTGGTCAATCCGGCTTCTCGCCGGCAGGCCCTTCTTATGCCCGCAGGCGGGCCCTCATGGCCGCAGGCCTGGGCATCGGCTTTGACCGCATGGTCTCGGAGCTCTCCGAGGGCGAGCGGCACTGGCTGCGCGCCGCGCTCTCGCCGGAAGGGGATTCTGTGCAGACGGTCTATGCCATTCCCGACTGGATATGGCAGGACTGGCAGGCCCAAATTGGACTTCCAGAGGCTGAGGCCCTCGCGCAGGCCTTGGACCTGTCCGCGCCGCTGGACCTGCGCATCAACACACTGAAGGCCACTGCCGCAGAGGTGGTCGCCTCGCTGGCCCAGGTCGGGATTCGTGCCCAGTTGACCGAGGTGTTGCCCGAGGCTGTCCGCCTATGGGGCCGGCCGGCGTTACAGAAGACCGAGGCGTTTGCCAAGGGCTGGTGCGAGGTGCAGGACCTGGGCAGCCAGTGCCTGGCCCGGCTCGCTGCGCCAGGGCGGGGCAAGACCGTGGTCGACTTCTGCGCCGGGGCGGGCGGCAAAACGCTTGCTCTGGGCAGCCTCATGCACAACACCGGACGACTCTATGCCCTGGATCGGTCTGCAACCCGACTGACCAAGCTTAAGCCCAGGCTCTCCCGCAGTGGCCTGTCCAATGTCTGGCCGATTGCTATTTCGGGCCTGCGCGACGAACGGCTCAAGCGGCTTAGGGTGAAGGCCGACATGGTCCTGGTGGATGCCCCCTGTTCTGGCCTGGGAACCCTGCGGCGTAACCCCGATCTCAAGTGGCGTCAAACGCCCCAAGACCAGGCCAGTCTTCTCACCCTCCAGAGGGAGATTCTCGACGCAGCGGCAGCCCTTGTTGCCCCAGGGGGGCGGCTCGTCTACGCCACCTGTAGCACCCAGAGGGCCGAGAACGAAGACCAGGTGGCCGCCTTTCTGGGGCGTAGTCCGGAGTTTTCGCTTCTTGTGGCCTCTGAGGTTCTGAGCCGCCAGGGCCTGTCGTTGCCCCCGGCATGGCGCGCCTTTGGCCCGAATGGGGAGATGCGGCTCTGGCCCCACCGCACGGGGACGGACGGTTTTTTTGCAGTGGTCTTGGCACGGGCACGGCGATAGCTTTTCGTCTCTCGTCTGTCTGAGCCCTCGGGGCGAGGACGCCATTTTAGCTACCAGAAAAGCTTCGACTTACCGGGAAAAGGTGAGACAATTGAGTAACTTATATGTTGTTTTCTTTCGGGGGAGTCGTTCTTGAATATTCTCGTCGAATTCGTTCAGTATGGCCTGACCGGGTGGTCTTGGCCCGCCATCGTGGTCTACACGCTGGCCGTGACCCACATTACCATTGCGGGGGTCACCATATTCCTGCACCGTTGCCAGGCCCATCGGGCCGTCGAGCTGCATCCGGCGGTCTCGCACTTCTTCCGTTTCTGGCTCTGGATGACTACCGGCATGGTCACTAAGGAATGGGCTGCCATTCATCGTAAGCACCATGCCAAGTGCGAGACTGAAGACGATCCCCATAGCCCCATAACCAAAGGCCTTTCCGCGGTCGTCTGGCGTGGGGCCGATCTCTATCGTGATGCTGCAAAGGACCGGGAACTCGTAGATCGCTACGGCCATGGCTGCCCTGATGACTGGCTCGAGCGCAATCTCTACACCGGTCGAAGCGCCCTCGGTGTCAGTCTTATGCTGATCATTAATGTGGCGCTGTTTGGTGTTGTGGGCGCTGCGGTCTGGGCCGTTCAAATGATGTGGATCCCATTTTTTGCTGCGGGGGTGATTAACGGAATTGGCCATTTCTGGGGCTACCGTAACTTCAAAAGCCCGGACACCAGCGCCAACATTTTTCCGTGGGGCATCCTTATTGGTGGCGAAGAACTGCATAACAACCATCATGCCCATGCCACTTCGCCCAAGCTCTCCTCAAAGTGGTATGAGTTTGATATCGGCTGGCTCTATATTCGAATTCTTGAATCGGTCGGCATGGCCAAGCCTCGACACCTGCCTATGTCTGATGTGGCGCTCAATCCCAACAAATTTGAAATTGATGCCGACACCATTGCGGCAGTGATTTCCAGCAAATACGAACTCATGGCGCGTCTTGCCAAACTTGCCAAGAAGGTAAAGGTGCCTGTCGCAGGGTCGGCCAACGGGGCAAATGCATCGTCTCTTTTGTCGCAGGATCTGGTGCGTCGGGCCTCTGACCTGCGTCAGGAATTCGAGGCGATCTGGAGTCGTCGGTCTCTATCGGTGGAACAGGCAATAGCGGCGCTTCAGCAGTGGTGTCAGCAGGCCGAGGCCAGTGGCATTGCGGCCTACGAGGAGTTTTCGCGGCGGCTACGCACTTACACCATAAAACCGGCTATCGCTTAGCGGTTTACTGTGCTTAGCGGGTTACTGTGCGTTTGCCAGAGGCATCGGTAACGACCGTCTGGCGTCGCTCAGGGGCGAGCACAACGACACTGCCCACCTTTAAGTCTTGAATCGACTTGTTGAGCGCCCGAAGCCGCGACTCAGCAACCCGAAATCGTTTGGCAATCGAAGCCCAGGTATCGTTTTTGCGAACCCTGTAAGTTCTTGCGGGAACCGTAACCACCTCGACAGTGCGTGCCCCAGAGAATCGTGCCAGGGCGGTTTCAATGGCGGGAACCTCATGGGGCTTTACCGAGGCGGGTGCCAGCAACACAGTGCCAGGCAGTAGCCGTGCATTGGCATTTTTCAGGCTATTTGCCTTTGCCAGGAATTCTTTGGTGACACCAGTGTCTTTGGCAATGCTCGCCAGGGTATCTCCCTTCTTGAGGGTGTAGGGCTTCCAGGTAACCAGTGGCCGCTTCTTGGCAAGATGGCTTTCTAGGTTACGGTGGAAGGCATCGACATTCTCAATGGG
This sequence comes from Burkholderiaceae bacterium, assembly GCA_049426285.1. Taxonomy (GTDB): domain Bacteria; phylum Pseudomonadota; class Gammaproteobacteria; order Burkholderiales; family Burkholderiaceae_A; genus Hahnella. The sequence goes on along the minus strand of JBMSYB010000095.1, from coordinate 474 downwards.
CAGTACCACACGATTGGTTCGGCTCACGGTAATCACGGGCCTTCGCAGGTGCGGGTTTAACGCCTGGAATTCCTCCAGAGGCAGTTCGGCAAGTTCTGCGGCGAGCTTGAGGTCGATGGACTGGCTCTTATCGATTACCGCGAAGTACGGCTTGTTATCAACAAACGGCAGTTCCACCCCAAAAGACTCCGGGTCGCGCAGAATATTGCGCAGGGCAATGAGCTGCGGCACATAGTGGGCTGTTTCTCGCGGCATCTTCAGGCTGAGATAGTCGGTTGCTCTTCCTGCGTCTTTATTGCGCTTGATGGCTCGGCCCACCGCGCCTTCTCCCCAGTTATAGGAGGCCAGGGCCAGAAACCAGTCATTGCCCTGCAGTTCATAGATCTTCTCGAGATACTCCAAGGCTGCACGGGTTGACTCGATGACGTCACGGCGTTCATCCATCCACCAGTTCTGCGAGAGGTTGAAGACCCG
>JBMSYB010000094.1:0-4541 GCA_049426285.1 Burkholderiaceae bacterium | reverse complement strand
GAGCAGCGGACTTTTAATCCGTTGGTCGCGAGTTCGAGTCTCGCCCGACCCACCAAAGCTGTTACTTAATGCGCGCTCTGCGGGGCCCTGGATCTCTGCCAAAGCGCACCAGTCTGAGGTACCACAGCCAATAGCTACATATAGCGCCTACCAGAGCTAAAACAAGAATTTCCACCTGTTGGGCATAAGCAACCGCCACAGACCCAAGCACTACACTAAAGAGCCACAAGGGAACTGAGGTTGCCGAATTTCTCAGCTCCGGTGACCAGTGGGCAAACTGCCTGCGAATGATCCGCGCCTTAATCAGGCTATGCAGGTGCAGTCGGTCTGGAAGGCCAAAATGCGTCTTTCTCTGTACCCGACGAATCAGACTGAACACCGCCTCGATAACGGGATACCCACAGGCAAGCAGACTCGCCCACGGCGAAATCTCCGGATTACGCATGGGCAAGAGCACCGCAAGCCAGCCCAGTAAGAACCCCAGAAGATAGGCTCCACCGTCGCCGAGAAATATCTTTCCAAGAGGAAAGTTCATCAGCCAAAAACCCAGCACCGCAAATACAAGAACAACACAGGCACCAGCCAGAGGTGCGTCTCCAACCTGCCAGGCCATAAGCCCCAGCGCAGCAGCGGCAATCATTACGGTGCCGCTGGCGAGCCCATTAAAGCCATCAACGATATTGATCGCGTTAGCCACTCCCGCAACCCCCAAGGCGGTAAAGGCAACCGAAAACGGCAGCCAGGTGAGAAGCATGTCGATTCCAGGAACCTGCACATGCGTAAGGCTCACATCAAACAGCCACCAGGCCAGCACTGCGCTCACGAAGGTAGCCGACAGTCGCCCCCAGACCCCACCGCCCTTAAACAAGTCTTCAAAGAACCCCACCAGAAAAGCCGGTAGCCCTGCCAAGAGCATGTAGGTGAGAAGCTGACCCGTGGGCGTATCGGCCAGAATCAAGTCTGCCCCCAGCAAAGACAGGTATACACCAAGACCCCCTATGCGGGGCGTAGGCATACCATGCGCCTTCTGAATGCCGTGTATCGAATCAAAAGTAAAGCGGCCATGAAGCCGCTTTGTTGAAACCACTACGAGGCAGACCAGAAAACTCAGAAGACTGGTAATCCAGAGTGTGGGGGAGGCAATTGAAAGCATAGAGTCTAGCGATGTCTTTGCGGGGTCAGTCTCGCAATGTTCTCAGGGCCGCAGCACTAATACCCAGCTGATAAATAATCTGCGTCCAGTCTTTCAGGCCCCGAACAAAGACGGAGTAACCCGACTCCACCACTACCTTGTCTGGAACAATCACCGTATCCCCAGGCATGAGGTCTACGTCTTGCACAGGGTCTTGCATAAACCACCTGCTCATCGTGCGTCGCGCAAACCAGTCACCAGACTCCACCTGCGGCAGCACTGCCGAACCGTCTGCCCGCAAAATAAAGGCGCGATCAAGGTCTGCCGAAGGTAGCGCACCCGCAACCTGAACCACGTCTCTAAGGGTGCGCCCCTCTCTGAACCGCAAGGCGTTCTCATTTACTACCGCACCGGCCACCTGAATACTCGATGGGACAGAAGGCACAAGAATGTCGTCGCCATCTTCTAAAATAATATTCGGTAGCCGCGTAAACAACGGGTCCATTTCAAGGGCAACACGGCCCGTAGGTTCGATATTGCGAAGGCGGTCAATCGCCTGACGTTTAAAGTCTTGGTTACGCTGAAACAAAAGCTGCTGGGCGGCTACCATTTCTGAAGAGCCTCCACTTACCACCGTCGGCTGCTCGGCATTCAGGCGCGACTCAAGCTGGCGCACGAGTTGCTGAAGGTTTTCTCGCTGTTGTGCCAACACGCTATCGCGACGTAGCACCGTGCCAAAGAGATAGGCCTGCGCTGTAGCACCTCCCGCGCGCGCCACCAACTGCGCAAGCGTTTCGCCGGGTATGATCTGATAGATACCCGGCGCGGCAACCTCGCCCTGCAGACGCACAAGCCTTGTAGACTGAAGCCCAGGCCCTTTCACATCTTTGCGGCGAAGCACATTTATCACATCACCGGGCTGCAGTTCTACGTTAGCAATTGCATTGCCTTTCACCACCGCCTGCTCGAGGCTAAAGTTGATGAGTTGCGGGGCCAGAGCACCGGGCGCCATCCGCTCAATAAAAGCCTGCTCCCAATTAATTTCATCGGCGCGCAGTCGGTCTCGCAGTCGTTGATAGCTATTGTCCTGCTCTGCGCGGGCGCGACGGCTTGCCAGTGCGGCCTGCTCTAGCGCAGTCAGCTGGGGCTGGGCGGGGCGTGCAGTCGCAGCGGGCTGCGGAGCCTGGGCTTCTGCAGTAGACAGCTGCAGCTGACAGTCTCGAAACTCCCGGGTGCGAGGGCGAAAGCCCATTTCCAGACACCTCTGGCCCTGCGGACTAATCGCCTCTCCCCCACGGGTGACCGCTTCCGTTCCAGCCCCAGTCCCTGTTCCCAGAGGAGAATCAAGGCCGGAAGCCGAGCCATAACGCCGCAGAAAAAACGAAGGCGTCAACAAGGCCTCCGGACTGGGGATTACATCGCGGATGCGATCTCCGGGAGATATGGGAACGCGCACCGGCGGCTGATCGAGTATCCGCAAGACAACCGCATTATTGAAGGCCGGCTTGATCGGGAAAAAACGCAGAATATCGCCATCGCGCAGGGGCTGGCGGCGCCCGGCATCGTCTAAGGCCAGGCGCTGCGCAGACAGCGGTCTGGCCCGCTGGGGATCGGCTCTCTCCCAGATGATATCCAGCGGATTGGTGGTTACCGGAAGGCCCCCAGAGAGCGCAAGAAGCTCATCAAGAGTGGTAACTTTTGCGCCAGGGGCCAGCTCGTAGACGGCAGGCTTTTGCAGCGCGCCGAGCAAAGCCACCTGCCGACCGACGGGCGGAATATGCAGAACATCGCCCTGCACAAGGCGCATGTCGTGGGAACCACTGCGGCCCGTCATGAAAGTATAGAGGTCGATCGTAGCAACCACCTGGCCGGAGCGCACGATTTCAATGGCGCGAAAGCTGCCGAAGCTACTAGGGCCGCCCGTTGCAAACAAGGCACTGATTGCCGTGCTCATTGAGCTTACCGTGTAACGCCCCGGGTTACGCGCCTGGCCAACAATATAGACATCGATACCCCGCAGCCGCCCCACGGTGGCATAGACGTTGAAGTCAGAAAGCGTTTTTGAAAGCACCGACTTCAGCCGACGTTCGAGTTCGCTTGCCCGCACCCCAGAGATCTGTACAGGGCCCACCTTCGGAATCACCACTATTCCATCGCGCCCAACCACTAGTCGCTGATCGAGGTCGAAGGCGGGGGAGAAGACCTTAACAATGATTTCATCGCCCGGGCCGATGAGGTAGTCACCAGAAACTGGGGTAGCGGCAATGGGGCCAAAGGGGTTTTGAGCAAGATCCTCACTCAAACCGTTGCCCGCAGGGCCGAGGTCGCGGGAGCCTTGGATGGGATCCATTTCTCCCAGCTCAAACAGTTCCTGACCGTAAATCGGCAGCGTCTCCCCGACCGTGTTTTGAATAAACCGCTGAAACTCGTTGGTGGTAAACGGACGTACCGCGCGAGGCACCACGCGAAAGGCCCCGCTCTGGTCAACTTGGTCGGCCTGTTCTGCAGGGCTAGACGATGAACCACCGGCAGCAGCAGGAAGCCCTTGCAACAACGACCGAAAGTCAAGGGCTGCCCCCGCACCAAGGCCCGCCTGGGCCAATACGCCGCCCGCAGGAAGAAGGCAGCCAACAATCAACGAGACCAGCGGGAAGAAAGTCTGTTTCCTCAAGAACGGCCCTTTACCAAGCCCAGGATGGGCGATAGTCTCCAGCCATGAGGCAACCCTTCGACTGAGAGAAATAAGAATCTTCGTATGATACTCGAATGGCAAAAGTCAAATTAAGCCCGTTCGGGCCTTCGGGCAGTCTTCTCGCCGGAAATGCGTTGTATCGATTCCTGGCTAAATTTGCCGTTCTCGTCGTAATTCTTTTCCCAATCGAAGTCACGCACGCGCAGCTCGTAACCGCAGTGATCGCTACCCCCTCGGCAGACGTCTTGCCGCCCGGCCAGTTGCACTTTGGTTACAGCCGGTCGATCACCGAATGGGGTCAGACAGACAACCCCAACCCCAAAGGCCGTAGCCTGTCAGTGGGCCTCGGCCTGTTCCCTGGGCTTGAGGTGCATGGCAGACTCGTTCAAGGGGTGCGATTCCCCGGGCAGACCGGCACCAGCGACCAGATGGTGGGCCTGAAGTACCAACTTCCCCTGCCGCATCTTCCACTTCACGGGCGGCTTGCCGTGGGCATCAACGACCTGAGCAACAGCCGATCGGCCTTTCGCCAACAGTACCTGGTTGGCTCATTTGCACTTGGCCCTGTCGAGGGGCACCTAGGCTACGGAGCCTCAGATGTCTCCGATGCCCTTTCCGGCGCATTCGGCGGAATCGCGCTGCGCATTACCGAGAGCCTGCTTCTTCTGGCCGACCATGACGGCCTCAAGACGCGCACTGCAATTCGCTACGCCCTGC
>JBMSYB010000093.1:0-4923 GCA_049426285.1 Burkholderiaceae bacterium | reverse complement strand
AGCATTGAGGCGAAGTCCAACGGTGTTATTGGCTTTACCGCCACCATGCGCTATGTCACCAATGCCAAGGGTGAGCCGGTGGTCATCTCGCGCTCCGGCGAGGTGCTGATCCTAGATGACAACGGCCGCGAGCGTGAGCGGCACAAGGTGCCCTATGGCGCCACGCTGTCGATGGTTGATGGCCAGTCGGTGAAAGCCGGCGCCATCCTGGCCACCTGGGATCCGTTAACCCGCCCAATCATTACCGAGTACGCAGGCAAGGTGCGGTTCGATAATGTCGAAGAGGGTGTCACTGTTGCCAAGCAGATCGATGACGTCACCGGTTTGTCCACCCTGGTGGTTATCGACGCCAAGCGGCGTAGCGCCACCACCAAAGGGGTACGCCCGCAGATGCGGCTGCTTGATGCGGCAGGCGATGAGGTCAAGATCGTTAACACCGACCATCCCGTCAATATCAGCTTCCCGGTCGGTGCGCTCATTACCGTGCGCGACGGACAAGACGTGGCGGTGGGTGAAGTCTTGGCGCGTATTCCTACCGAGTCGCAAAAGACCCGCGACATTACCGGCGGTCTGCCCCGTGTGGCCGAACTCTTTGAAGCCCGTTCGCCGAAAGACGCCGGCATGCTCGCCGAGGTTACGGGCACAGTCTCTTTCGGCAAAGACACCAAGGGCAAACAGCGGCTCGTCATTACGGATATGGATGGCGTGGCCTCCGAGTTCTTGATCTCCAAAGAAAAGAGCGTGCTGGTGCACGACGGCCAGATTGTGAACAAGGGCGAGCTCATTGTGGATGGTCCTGCCGACCCGCAGGACATTCTGCGCCTGCTCGGAATCGAGGCCCTCTCGCGCTACATCGTCGATGAGGTTCAGGATGTCTACCGTCTGCAGGGCGTGAAGATCAATGACAAGCACATTGAGGTTATCGTGCGTCAGATGTTACGTCGGGTGCAGGTATCAGACCCAGGCGATACCCGGTTTATTCCAGGAGAGCAGGTGGAGCGTTCCGAACTGCTCGAGGAAAACGACCGGGTTAATGCCGAAGGCAAGCGCCCCGCCTTCTACGATAACCAGCTACTTGGCATTACCAAGGCCTCTTTGTCGACCGACTCCTTTATTTCCGCGGCATCCTTCCAAGAGACCACCCGGGTGCTCACCGAGGCCGCGATTATGGGCAAGAAAGACGACCTGCGTGGCCTGAAAGAGAACGTCATTGTGGGCCGCCTGATTCCTGCGGGTACCGGTCTGGCCTATCACAAGGCCCGCAAAGACCGCGAAAATGCTGATGCGGCAGAGGCCAAGACGCTTGCCGAGCAGGCTGCCCTGGAGGCCGAGGCCCTGTTCTCAGGGGGGCAGGAGGCCGGCGATGAAACCGGGGGCCCTGCCACCGAAGATGCCGCAGGAGAATCCGCTTGACAGCTTAGGTGAAAAGCCTAAAAATTTAGGGCTTTTCACTAAAAATTGGTCTGCCGGCAGTTTGTTTAACACTATGAAATGAAAGTTTAAGTCATGCCCACCATTAACCAGCTTGTGCGCAAGCCGCGCGTGAGCGAGAAGATCAAGAGCAAGAGCCCCGCGCTCGAGTCGAGCCCGCAGCGCAGGGGCGTGTGTACCCGCGTGTACACCACGACTCCCAAAAAGCCAAACTCTGCCCTGCGTAAGGTGGCAAAGGTGCGGCTTACCAATGGGTTTGAAATTATTAGCTACATCGGGGGTGAGGGCCACAACCTCCAAGAGCACTCGGTGGTGCTCATTCGTGGTGGCCGCGTTAAAGACCTGCCGGGTGTGCGCTACCACATTGTCCGTGGCTCGCTCGACCTGCAGGGGGTGAAAGACCGCAAGCAGTCGCGGTCCAAGTACGGCGCAAAACGCCCCAAAAAGGCCTAAGCGTTTTTTGTCGCGCTAGGGCTGCCAAACATGGTTCGGCAGCCAAGGCGCAGTAAGGGTCTGCCTTGTGCAGGCTGGGTGAAACCCAACTGAATAGAAAAGGAAAAAGTCATGCCCCGTCGTCGCGAGGTTCCAAAGCGTATTGTTCTTCCAGACCCAAAGTTTGGCAGCGAAGAAGTCTCCAAGTTTATGAATGTGGTAATGCTCCATGGCAAAAAGGCCGTTGCCGAGCGTATTGTTTATGGTGCCTTTGCCCATATCGAGAAGGTCGCCAAGAAAAACCCCATCGAGATCTTTCAGCAGGCCCTGGGCAATGCCAAGCCCATGGTGGAAGTCAAAAGTCGCCGGGTGGGCGGCGCCAACTACCAGGTGCCTGTAGAGGTGCGTCCCGCGCGGCGCTCTGCCCTGGCCATGCGCTGGCTGCGTGAGGCCGCCAAAAAGCGGGGTGAAAAATCAATGAACCTGCGCCTTGCGGGCGAGCTTCTAGAGGCGGCCGAAGGCCGGGGCGGCGCAGTCAAAAGGCGCGATGAAGTGCACCGTATGGCCGAGGCCAACAAAGCCTTCTCGCATTTCCGCTTCTAGTTTTTCAACACGTCTTAGACACAGGATCCACCATGGCCCGAAAGACCCCCATCGAGCGCTACCGCAATATCGGCATTAGCGCCCACATCGATGCTGGAAAGACCACCACGACGGAGCGTATTCTTTTTTATACCGGCGTTAACCACAAGATTGGTGAAGTGCACGACGGCGCGGCCACGATGGACTGGATGGAGCAGGAGCAGGAGCGTGGCATCACCATTACGTCGGCTGCCACCACTTGTTTCTGGAAGGGCATGGACGCCTCCATGCCCGAGCACCGCATTAACATTATCGACACTCCGGGACACGTAGACTTCACCATCGAGGTGGAGCGGTCAATGCGGGTGCTCGATGGCGCCTGTATGGTCTACTGCGCCGTGGGCGGGGTTCAGCCGCAGTCTGAAACCGTATGGCGTCAGGCCAATAAGTACAAGGTGCCGCGCCTTGCCTTTGTCAACAAAATGGACCGCACTGGGGCCAACTTCTTTAAGGTTGTTGACCAGATGAAGACCCGCCTGCGGGCGAATCCGGTTCCTATCGTGGTGCCCATTGGTGCCGAAGAAAACTTCAAAGGGGTTATCGACCTCATCAAGATGAAGGCCATTCTTTGGGATGAGGCCAGTCAGGGTACCAAGTTCGACTATGTCGATATTCCTTCCGAGCTCGCCGACGTGGCCCAGGAGTGGCACGAAAAGATGGTTGAGGCGGCCGCGGAGGCCAGCGAGGAGCTGATGAACAAATACCTTGAGGAGGGCGACCTTCCCGAGGCCGATATCATGCATGGCATCCGCACCCGCACCATTGCAGGAGAAATCCAGCCGATGCTCTGTGGCACTGCCTTCAAGAACAAGGGTGTACAGCGCATGCTCGATGCGGTAGTGCAGTTTCTGCCCAGCCCCGTAGACATTCCCCCGGTGGCTGGAACCGACACCGATGGCAAAGAGTCAAGCCGAAAGGCCGATGACAAAGAGAAGTTTGCAGCCCTTGCCTTTAAGCTCATGAGCGACCCCTTTGTTGGGCAGCTTACCTTTATCCGTGTCTACTCTGGCGTACTGAAGTCTGGTGATACGGTGCTCAATCCCATAAAAGGCAAGAAAGAGCGTATTGGGCGCTTGTTGCAGATGCATGCCAATAATCGTGAGGAAATCTCCGAGATCTTAGCTGGCGATATTGCTGCCGCGGTGGGCCTAAAAGAGGTGACAACCGGCGAGACCCTCTGCGATCCTGACTCAGAGATCATCCTAGAGCGCATGGAGTTTCCCGAGCCGGTGATCTCCCAGGCCGTAGAGCCCAAGACCAAGGCTGACCAAGAAAAGATGGGCATTGCCTTGAACCGTCTGGCCAAGGAAGACCCCTCCTTTCGCGTACGCACCGACGAAGAGTCCGGCCAGACGATTATCTCGGGCATGGGGGAGCTGCACCTGGAGATTATCGTTGACCGTATGAAGCGCGAGTTTGGTGTCGAGGCCACGGTGGGTAAGCCCCAGGTAGCCTATCGCGAGACCATCCGCAAGCCCGTGGAAATCGAGGGCAAGTATGTCAAGCAGTCTGGTGGTAAGGGCCAGTATGGCCATGTCTGGCTTAAGCTCGACCCGCAGCCCGAGGGTGGCGGCTATGCCTTTGTCGATGCGATCAAGGGCGGTGTGGTGCCGCGTGAGTTTATTCCTTCAGTTGACAAGGGCTGTCAGGACACCATGAATGCCGGCGTACTCGCGGGATTCCCCGTGGTGGATATCAAGGTCACCTTATTTGACGGCTCCTACCACGATGTCGACTCCTCACAGATTGCCTTCGAACTCGCGGCCTCAATGGGCTTTAAAGATGGCATGCGTAAGGCCAACCCTGTGCTGCTCGAACCCATGATGTCGGTGGAGGTCGAGACGCCAGAAGACTACGCCGGAACCGTAATGGGAGACCTCTCATCTCGGCGCGGCATGGTGCAGGGCATGGACGATATGGTGGGCGGTGGCAAGACGATTAAGGCCGAAGTGCCACTGGCCGAAATGTTTGGCTACTCCACCACCCTGCGGTCTCTCACGCAGGGGCGTGCCACCTACACTATGGAATTTAAACACTACGCCGAGGCGCCAAAGAATGTGGCTGAGGCGGTGATGTCAAGCCGCAGCAAGTAGCGGCCATCAGAAGCGCAGCAAAGGCAGCAACTCTCCTAGACTCTTACTCAATTAAAGGAAGAAAAAGTTATGGCCAAGGGCAAGTTTGAGCGTACGAAGCCGCATGTGAATGTGGGGACGATTGGGCACGTAGACCATGGTAAGACGACGCTGACGGCGGCGATCACGACGGTGTTGTCGACGAAGTTTGGTGGAGAGGCCAAGGCCTATGACCAGATTGATGCGGCGCCGGAGGAGAAGGCCCGTGGGATTACGATTAACACGGCGCATGTGGAGTATGAGACGGCCAATCGGCACTATGCGCACGTGGACTGCCCGGGGCACG
>JBMSYB010000092.1:0-5025 GCA_049426285.1 Burkholderiaceae bacterium | reverse complement strand
ACTCCACCTTCGTTCCGTCGCAAATAACCCCCGCAGACCCTCGGGTTGGGCACCGAAGGCCGGGGAGCGCATGAGCGGGACGCCGGGGAATTAGTGCATTTAGTAAACTGTCACCGTAATAGGCTTCGCGTTTCGCGAAGGGACGATCAGGAATCAAGAATTCCGAGGTTCATCCAATCGGATTAGAGTGGCGACATTACAAAAACCATGCGCCCGCAGAATTCTTCCAAAGGCGCCACGCTCAGGGACCCGCTTATGTCAGTTTCCACACCCACCGCCGGTGACCGCCTGCAAAAGGCTATGGCCGAAGAAAAGCCATTACAGATCATCGGGGCCATCAATGCCAACCATGCCCTACTCGCCCAACGCGCCGGGTTTAAGGCCATCTACCTTTCCGGTGGCGGTGTCGCCGCAGGCTCACTCGGCCTGCCCGACCTTGGCATCACCGGGCTCGACGATGTGCTTACCGATGTGCGCCGCATCACCGATGTCTGTGACCTGCCCTTGCTGGTCGATGTCGACACCGGCTTTGGCGCCTCAGCCTTCAACATTGCCCGCACCGTAAAGTCGCTCATCAAGTGTGGCGCCGGGGGGCTGCACATCGAAGACCAGGTAGGCGCCAAGCGGTGCGGCCACCGCCCTGGCAAGGCCATTGTTTCTTTAGAAGAAATGGTCGACCGCGTAAAGGCAGCAGTCGATGCCCGCCTAGACCCCAACTTCATGATCATGGCCCGCACTGATGCCCTAGCGGTGGAGGGCCTGCAATCAGCCATCGACCGTGCCTGCGCCTGCGTTGAGGCCGGGGCCAGCGCCATCTTCCCCGAGGCCATGACCGAACTGTCGCAGTACAAGCAGTTTGCGGCCGCCGTCAAGGTGCCGGTGCTTGCCAACATCACCGAGTTCGGCAGCACCCCACTCTTTACGGTCGACGAGCTGCGCGGTGCCGATGTCTCAATCGTGCTCTACCCCTTGTCTGCATTCCGGGCCATGAACAAGGCTGCCGAGACGGTCTACCGTGCGGTACGCAATGATGGCTCACAGAAAAACGTGGTCTCACTGATGCAAACGCGACAAGAGCTCTACGACGCGATTGGTTACTGGGACTACGAGAACAAGCTCGACGCCCTTTTCTCTAAGCAGTAACAACATCCTCACGAAAGGCGAATCTCCATGAGCCAAGAATCCGCATCCGTTACCGCCCTTAAGCCCAAGAAGTCTGTCGCCCTCTCGGGCATCACCGCCGGCAACACGGCGCTCTGCACGGTGGGCCGCACGGGCAACGACCTGGCCTATCGTGGATACGATATTCTCGATCTCGCAGACGCCTGCGAGTTTGAGGAAGTGGCCTATCTGCTGGTGCATGGCAAACTTCCCAACAAGGCCGAACTCGCCGGCTACAAGCGCAAGCTCATGGCCATGCGGGGCATTCCCGCACCAGTGAAAACAGTGCTTGAGTCTCTGCCTGCATCTACCCATCCCATGGACGTGATGCGCACCGGCGTTTCGGCATTGGGCTGTGTGCTGCCCGAAAAAGATGACCACAACACCCCTGGCGCACGCGATATCGCTGACCGTCTCATGGCAAGCCTGGGCAGCATGCTGCTCTATTGGTACCACTACAGCCACAATGGCCGGATTATCGATGTCGAAACCGATGACGACTCAATCGGTGGGCATTTTCTGCATCTCTTGCATGGCCAGAGTCCACCGGCGGAATGGGTCAAGGCCATGCATGTGTCCCTTAATCTTTATGCGGAGCACGAGTTCAATGCCTCCACATTTGCCGCACGGGTGGTGGCAGGTACCGGCTCAGACTTCTACTCGGCGATTGCCGGTGGTATTGGCGCGCTACGGGGCCCGAAGCACGGCGGCGCCAATGAGGTGGCCTTCGAGGTACAGAACCGTTACAACTCCCCCGATGAGGCTGAAGCCGATATTCGCAGACGCGTCGAAAACAAAGAGGTGGTTATCGGCTTTGGCCACCCGGTCTATACCGTAAGCGATCCGCGCAATAAGGTAATTAAGGAAGTGGCACGCCAGCTATCGGCGCAACGGAACGACATGAAGATGTTCCAGATCGCCGAACGACTCGAATCGGTGATGTGGGATGTCAAAAAGATGTTCCCTAACCTGGACTGGTTCAGCGCCGTGAGCTACCACATGATGGGCGTGCCTACCGCCATGTTCACCCCTATCTTTGTCATCTCGCGCACCTCGGGGTGGAGTGCCCACGTTATTGAGCAACGGATCGATGGGAAGATTATTCGCCCCAGCGCGAACTACATCGGCCCCGATGACCAGGCCTTCGTACCCATGGATAAGCGTGGTTAAGCCTCTGCCAGCAGCCGAACAGGCATTGCAGAGAGCCCCGAGCCGGCACGCCCACCGACCCACTGAAACAACTGCCCAGATAGCATCAAGGAACCTTTTTCTGATGAACTCCGCTTATCGCACCAGGCTGCCCGGATTCTCTATTGACTTCTTCGATGCACGGGCGGCCGTAGAGGCCATCAAGCCCGGCAGCTACGACGGCCTACCCTATACCTCTAAGGTCTTGGCCGAAAACCTAGTGCGGCGATGCGACCCCCAGTCCGTAAAAGACTCTCTCATTCAGATCATCGAACGCAGGCGCGACCGCGACTTTCCCTGGTTTCCTGCCCGTGTAGTCTGTCACGACATCCTCGGCCAGACTGCCCTTGTCGACCTCGCCGGACTGCGGGATGCCATTGCCCAAAAAGGGGGAGACCCCGCTCAGGTGAATCCCGTGGTGCCCACCCAGCTGGTGGTAGACCATTCTCTGGCCGTAGAGTGTGGCGGATTTGACCCCCAGGCCTTTGAAAAGAATCGCGCTATTGAGGACCGTCGCAACGAAGACCGGTTTCACTTTATTAACTGGACCAAGCAGGCCTTTCGCAATGTCGACGTAATCCCGCCGGGCAACGGCATTCTGCACCAGATCAACCTTGAGCGAATGTCGCCCGTTATTCAGGTGGCCAACGGGGTAGCCTTCCCCGACACCCTGGTAGGAACCGATAGCCATACCCCCATGGTCGATGCCCTGGGTGTGATTGCCATTGGCGTGGGCGGCCTTGAGGCCGAAAGCGTTATGCTGGGCCGCGCCTCCTACATGCGCCTTCCCGATATTGTGGGCGTGGAGCTTACTGGCCGGCCGCAGCCCGGCATCACAGCCACCGATATTGTCTTGGCCCTCACCGAGTTTCTGCGCAAAGAGCGTGTGGTCTCGGCCTACCTGGAGTTCTATGGCGCCGGCGCGGATAGCCTCACGCTAGGCGACCGGGCCACGATTTCCAACATGGCCCCCGAGTTTGGCGCGACTGCCGCCATGTTCTACATTGATGAGCAAACGATCAAGTACCTCAGGCTCACCGGGCGCGATGACAGCCTCATTCGCCTCGTAGAGGGGTACGCCCGGCATACCGGTCTGTGGGCTGATCAGATGAAAAACGCCCAGTACGAGCGTGTGCTTCGGTTCGATCTGTCTTCGGTGGTGCGCAATATGGCAGGCCCCTCTAACCCGCATAAGCGGGTAGCAACAGCCGACCTGGCCGCCAAGGGCATTGCCAAGCCATACACCGAAACCGCCGGCGAAATGCCCGACGGCGCGGTGATTATCGCGGCCATTACCAGCTGCACCAATACCAACAACCCCCGCAACATGATCGCAGCGGGGCTTCTGGCGCGCAACGCCAATCGTGCGGGGCTCGTGCGTAAACCTTGGGTGAAGTCATCGCTTGCCCCAGGGTCTAAGGCTGTGGCCCTGTATCTGCAAGAGGCAGGGCTTATGCCCGAGCTTGAGAAGCTGGGCTTTGGCGTAGTGGCCTTTGCCTGCACCACCTGCAATGGCATGAGCGGTGCACTAGACCCCGCGATTCAACAAGAAATCATCCAGCGCGATCTCTATGCCACAGCCGTTCTCTCGGGTAACCGTAACTTTGATGGCCGTATTCACCCCTATGCCAAGCAGGCCTTCCTGGCCTCGCCGCCGCTGGTGGTGGCCTATGCCATTGCCGGCAGCATTCGATTCGATATCGAAAAAGATGTCCTGGGGGTCAATGCCGAAGGTAAAGAAATTCGACTTGCCGACCTCTGGCCAAGCGATGCCGAGATCGATGCGGTGGTCGCCCAGAGTGTGAAGCCCGAGCAGTTCCGCGCGGTCTATGACCCCATGTTTGCAATTAAAGTGGCGGCCAATGACCGCGTAAGCCCGCTCTATCGGTGGCGGGCACAGAGCACCTATATTCGTCGTCCGCCCTACTGGGAGGGCGCTCTGGCCGGAGAGCGGGCACTGAAGGCCATGCGGCCCTTAGCCGTGCTCGGTGACAACATCACCACCGACCATCTCTCGCCTTCCAATGCCATCCTGCCCGACAGTGCGGCGGGAGAGTACCTGGCCAAAATGGGCCTGCCGGAGGAAGACTTCAACTCCTACGCCACCCACCGCGGAGACCATCTCACTGCCCAGCGGGCCACCTTTGCCAATCCCGAGCTCATCAACGAAATGGCGGTGATCGATGGCGCCGTGAAGAAGGGGTCACTTGCCCGGGTGGAGCCAGAAGGCAAGGTAATGCGCATGTGGGAGGCCATTGAAACCTACATGAACCGGGGCCAGCCTTTGATCATCATCGCTGGGGCCGACTACGGCCAAGGCTCGTCGCGCGACTGGGCAGCCAAGGGCGTGCGGCTTGCCGGCGTAGAGGCCATTGTGGCCGAAGGCTTTGAGCGCATTCACCGTACCAACCTGGTGGGCATGGGTGTGCTGCCCCTGGAGTTTCTGCCTGGTACTAATCGCAAGACACTCGCCATCGATGGCACCGAGACCTTCGATGTCATCGGCAGCCGCACACCCCGCGCACAGCTCACCCTAGTGATTCACCGCCGAAATGGCGAGACGATGCAGGCCCCCGTGCTCTGCCGGCTCGACACCGCTGAAGAGGTCTCAATTTATGAGGCTGGTGGCGTGCTGCAACGGTTTGCCCAAGACTTTCTTGAGGCGAAGGCGGCCTA
>JBMSYB010000091.1:0-5029 GCA_049426285.1 Burkholderiaceae bacterium | reverse complement strand
AGAACTGTCTTTGGAAGACTTGCGGACGCGGGTTCGATTCCCGCCGGCTCCACCACCAATAAAAATGGCCCCACCGGGGCCGTTTTTATTGGTGGACTGAGGTGCTGTATGAGAACCCGCGGACGCAGCAGGACGCGCGGTTCGAAACGGAGCAGCCGAAGGCTGCGGAGTTCGGCGAAGACTCACTTTGTGAAGCAAAGTGATGTCGGAGCCAATCCCGCCGGTTCCACCATTAGAAAGCGCTCAGATCTGATTCTGAGACGTTTTTGTTAGGGCCGACTATTGTGCGGTGAATACGGATTCAATTGGGGACACTTTAAGTTGTAAAGTGTCCCCAATTATAACTGCTAATGCACTGCGATGCGCCGGCCTGCCGACGAAGCTTTTTTGGGCAATGTAAGTGCGAGGATGCCATCTTGGTAGTTTGCCTTGCAGTTTGAAGGATCGACATCCGACTGCAGCACAAATCGCCGTGACACAGAGCCATAGTAGCGCTCGCTCTGCACAACTCTCTCGTCTTCTACTTTACGGTCAACCTGCTTAACCTCGGCGCTGATCGTCACCTGAGGGCCATCAATGTCCACTTGAATCTCATCTTTCTTAAGACCCGGCATCTCGGCCTCGATATTGTAGGCACGGTCATCTTCCCGAATCTCAACAGGGAAATCCTCCGGCAAGGCCCGCCCATGTAGCGGCCGAATCACGACCCCCGGAGATGCCCAGTCAGTAAAAAAATCGCGCATGAGGTTATCCCGTATCTTCATTAAGCCATTCATAATCCCTCTCCTCTTTTTGCATAGAGATTGTTCAAAGAATGGTCAGAGTGCCATTTCCTACTGCGCGTGGCGCCACGGGAACGTTGGATCTTTGGGCCCTGGCTCGGGAACTTGCCAAAGCGGCTTTTTGCGCCAACGAATTACCACTATCTGATCTGCGGCTGGCAGACGATACTCACGGGGCAGCTTCGAAACGTGCGCTACAACCCCGCCAATCGCAACCCCTCAGCCACATACTGCCGCACCTCTTGTAGCGAGCCTGGGTGGCGAGTGAAAGCTTTATCGCGCCGTGCGCCCATTTTTACAATCACCAGTTGTGCCTCAGGCACAACAATGACATATTGCCCAAGATGGCCCTGCATGAAGTAATAGCCTGGCCGATTGTCCGGGTCCCGCCAGACGCCATGTCCATAGAAGGGCACATGCCCATTGCTCTGGGTCATGGTCTCTACAAAAGACTCTGCCAGAAGCTGTTGCCCCTGCCAGTTTCCTTTCTGGAGTAACAACTGACCAAGCCTCGCAAGCTGGCGCGCGGTGGCACTCAGGCAGCAGTAGGTCATCTCCATGCCCCCCTCCGCCCGTGGGCGGTCAAGGCTCCACGAGGCCCCGCCCTCCATGCCCAAGGGCTGCCAAAGCCGCGTCGAAAGATAGTCGGCGAGCGTGATGCCGGGCAGCTTCTCTGCAAGAACATTTTGTAATGCCACCCCAAGCACCTGGGTGGAGCCGCTGCTGTACTCGTATCGGCTACCGGGTTCTGCCTCAAATCCCATGCGCAATACAGTACCAGCCGCATCGCCGCCGAAATAGAGTTCGGTGGTCTCGTTTAAGGGCAGGTAGTAGTTCTCGTTCCAGGCATGGCCCGAGGTCATACCGGAGAGCTGTAACAATGTAGCCTTCTGCCCTAGAGGATGTTGCGCATAACTTTGAACCCACCGCCCAAGGGGTTCTTCCGCCGACGCAATCAGCCCCTCTTGCACTGCCCGCCCCAGAAGCATGGTAGTTACCGTTTTGGTTACCGAAAATACATTCGTTCGGCTTTCGTCGGAATACGGGGCGAAGTACTCTTCATGCACCAACGCCCCCCGATGGGCCACGAGAAATGCAGTAGCCTTCTGAGAAGTAAGTAGCGATGCGGTTTGTGTCGACACCCTCTGTCCGGAGGCACGAACAAGCCAAGGTGCTGGGGTCCCCGTCTTTACCTCTGCCTGCGCGAAGTTGCGGGCATCGTCAATATGCGCCGTGGTATAGCCCTGCAGATAGGTGTACCGCAATGCCTTCCAGAAATAACCATGCCCGGTCAGTTGAAGGGCAATGGCCGCCAACACAAGCAGCAGGGCAAGGACTATGGCGCCCCACAGGAACCTGCGGCGATAGCGAATGGTCATGACCCGTGCCCCTCATCTTTGGCCTTATTTGCAATATGCCGAAGCGGGCTGCGCGCCGAAGGGGGCAGGCCATCTACCCAGACGGGGAACACCGCCTGAAACGACCCATCAACGCCGCGCTGAACCACCCCTCTCGCCTTAGCGTGGGCTGTCTCGGCGGCCGATGGAATGTCCAATACCGGCGAGAGGCAACAGTCCACCTGGGCAAACTGGGCAAGAACGGCCTCTAATGGCTGTGACCGAAAAAACGCTGCAACCTCTGCCTTCAATGCCTTTTGTGGTAACGGTTCCTGCTGACGTACCGTCCATTCGGGATGACCTGCTGCCTCACAAAAAGCCGCCCAAAACTTCGGCTCGATAGCGCCGAGGGCCACCTCTTGACCATCGGCACACAAATAGACGCCATAACATGCCCAGCCCCCAGACAAGAAGTCTTCGGCGCGGGCAGCCCGAGACCTCGGCCCGCCAACTTCAGACAAAGCAAAGGTAAGAATGGGGGCTACCGCATCGGCCAGAGCCAGGTCGATATAACAGCCCTTACGGGTCTTCTCTCGCGCATAGAGCGCCGCGAGAATACTCGAGAGCGCGAACATGGACCCAAAGGTGTCGGCGACCGGCGGCGATACCACCGCTGGGGTATACCGATCAGCCCCCACATCGCTTAAGAAACCCGCCGTCGCCAGATAGTTAATATCGTGGCCCGCCGCCTGCGACAACGGGCCCTGCTGACCATACCCAGATAATGAGGCAACGATGATCCGAGGATTACGCCGGCGCATCTCAGTCGTGGTAAATCCAATCTTAGCCAATACCCCGGGGCGGAACGACTCAAGAACGATGTCCGCATCATCGAGCAGCTGCCATAACGCGTCTCTGTCTTCAGCCTGCTTAAGATCAAGTCGCATAACTTCCTTACCGCCATTAATTGCCTCGTGCCAGGCCGAGCGACCATCAGCCCGCAATGGGCCCAGGGTTTCAATACCATCACCCTGAGGCGACTCAACCTTAATGACGGCAGCACCCAGGTCTGAGAGCATGAGGGTCGCCAACGGGCCAGGCAGATACCGAGAAAGGTCTATCACCTTTACACCTTGTAGAAATTGGTGCAGCCGAGATCTCATATACACTCCCTTGAAACTTTGCCAAATCTTCCTGCGCCATTGTATTGGCCGATCGACAGCCCGTTCTCGGAGCTTGCGTGTATCGACGCATTACCCATTCCAGCCATGCTCCCCTTCCCTCAGACCAACGACACCACAAGTATCGATGACACCCGCATCGCGCGCGTGCGGCCCTTAATTACCCCGTCTCTACTCGAAGAAGACCTGCCACTTTCGCCAGAGCATCGGAATCTGGTATCAGCGTCGCGCGGAGAGATTTCAAGGGTTTTAACCGGACAGGATGACAGAATAGTAGTCGTCGTAGGGCCCTGCTCCGTCCACGACCCAGACCAGGCTATCGCATACGCGAAAAGGCTCAAAGACGTCGCAGTCCCCTTGCACCAAGACCTTATCGTTGTCATGCGCGTCTATTTTGAAAAGCCTCGCACCACGGTGGGCTGGAAGGGGCTCATTAACGACCCGCACCTAGACGGTAGCTTTGCCATGAACGCCGGGCTCACTATGGCTCGGCGTCTCATGCGCGACATCGTCTCACTCGGCCTGCCAGTAGGCTCGGAGTTTCTCGATCTTCTCAGCCCGCAATTTATTAGCGATCTGGTGAGCTGGGGCGCTATTGGCGCACGCACCACCGAGAGCCAGAGCCATCGACAACTCGCCAGCGGCCTATCCTGCCCGGTGGGCTTTAAAAATGGGACCGATGGCAATATTAAGGTGGCGGCCGATGCGGTACTTGCCGCCAGCTCCCCCCATGCCTTTATTGGCATGACAAAGATGGGCCAGGCCGCCATATTTGAGACCAGGGGCAACTCAGACACCCACATAATTCTTCGCGGAGGAAAGGCGCCCAACTACTCAGCTGCCGATGTCCAGCTAGCCTGCGCGCAATTAGCAGAGGCTGGTCAGAGGCCCCAGGTGATGATCGATGCTTCGCATGCCAACAGCAACAAACAGTACGGCAGACAGATCGACGTAATCCACGATGTGGCCAGGCAGATTGCGTCAGGTGAGAAACGAATTATGGGCGTAATGATAGAAAGCAACCTTCACGAGGGCCGCCAAGACCTGGTTGCGGGTCAACCGCTCAAATACGGAATCTCAATCACCGATGCCTGCATCGGCTTTGACCAAACAGTACCCCTGCTCGCTGCACTTGCTCAGGCCGTACAGGCCCGCCGGTGCTCCTGAGCCTGCGCGCGAATCTCTGCACGAACCTCGTCGCCCAGCCGCGACAGGTTTTTAATCTGCATCACCATGCGCGGGTTCTTGGCAAGTAGTGCCTCATGCCGGTCTAAAAAGTCCCAGTAGAGCGTCGTAAAAGGGCAGGCCTTCGGCCCCACCGACACCGCCGGATCAAACCGACAGCCTTTGCAATAGTTGCTCATACGGGCAATGTACTTACCACTTGCTGCATAAGGCTTACTGGCCATCACACCGCCATCGGCATACTGGCTCATGCCCAGCGTATTAGGAAGTTCCACCCATTCCACCGCATCCACATAGACGCTCAGATACCAGGCGTGTACCTCCTGTGGGCGGACGCCCAACAAGAGGCAGTAGAGGCCGGTGACCATCAACCGTTGAATGTGGTGGGCATACCCAGTCTGTAGTGTCTGGCCAATCGCCTGGGAAAGGCAGTGCATCTCGGTCTGCCCTGTCCAGAAAAATCCGGGCAATGGGGCCTGGGCACCTAGTGCATTGCGCGAGGCATACGCTGGCATCTGCGTCCAGTAGATACCGCGTACATATT
>JBMSYB010000090.1:0-5145 GCA_049426285.1 Burkholderiaceae bacterium | reverse complement strand
AGGGATTCTACTAATCGGGGCCAAAACGACGTTTTCACCCAAGGCGCCCGCTTACACTACCTGCGGATTAAAAAATTTATTGTTCTACACCACCGATTAAAGGGAGTGACTCTCATGTCTGCCGCATTAACTCTCGCCATTGTCTGCGGACTTTTGGCGATTTTGTACGGGCTGTTGTCAAGCCGCTGGATTCTCTCAAAACCCGCTGGCAATCCTCGCATGCAAGAAATCGCGCATGCAATCCAGGCGGGGGCCGAGGCCTACCTCGCCCGGCAGTACCGCACCATTGCCATCGTGGGCATCGTGCTCACGATTCTTATCGCGCTGGTTCTCGATGTCACCACTGCCGCTGGGTTTGTCATCGGCGCCGTACTGTCGGGAGCCTGCGGATTTATCGGCATGAACATCTCGGTCCGTGCCAACGTGCGAACCGCTGAGGCGGCTACCCAGGGTATCGGTCCCGCGCTTGATGTTGCCTTCCGTGGCGGCGCCATTACCGGCATGCTGGTGGTCGGCTTAGGCCTGCTCGGGGTTGCCGGCTTCTTCTGGTTCCTCGTCGGCGGCGACACCTCTGCCAGTGGTGAGGGCCTCGCCAAGCTGCTCAACCCGTTAATTGGCTTAGCCTTTGGCTCTTCTCTTATTTCAATCTTTGCCCGGCTGGGCGGTGGCATCTTCACCAAAGGCGCAGACGTTGGTGCCGACCTCGTGGGCAAAGTAGAGGCTGGTATTCCCGAAGACGACCCCCGCAACCCGGCGGTAATTGCCGATAACGTGGGCGATAACGTAGGCGACTGCGCCGGCATGGCCGCCGACCTCTTCGAAACCTATGCAGTCACGCTGATCGCAACCATGGTGCTTGGCGCCCTGCTGGTAACCGTTGCCCCCATGCAGGCGGTGCTCTACCCACTGGCGCTCGGTGCGGTGTCGATCATCGCCTCAATCATTGGCTGCTTTTTTGTTAAGGCCTCGCCTGGCATGAAAAATGTCATGCCCGCGCTCTATAAGGGGCTCATCGTTGCGGGCGTGCTTTCGGCGATTGCCTTCTACTTCGTCACCGACTGGCTTATTCCTGCTAACGCCATTGCCGACACCGGAAGCGTCTGGCGGTTGTGGGCAGCGGGCATGGTGGGGCTTGGCCTAACCGCAGCCATGGTCTGGATTACGGAGTACTACACCGGCACCGACTATCACCCGGTGAAGCATGTGGCCCAGGCCTCCACCACTGGTCATGCAACCAACATCATTGCGGGAATCGGGGTGAGCATGAAGTCCACCGCCTGGCCGGTGATTTTCGTCTGTATTGCCATCTTTGTAAGCTATTGGCTGGCTGGGCTCTACGGGGTGGCGGTTGCGGCTACGGCAATGCTCAGCATGGCAGGCATTGTGGTGGCCCTTGATGCCTACGGCCCGATTACCGATAACGCGGGTGGCATTGCCGAGATGGCCGAGCTGCCCAGCAGCGTTCGCGACGTTACCGATCCGCTAGATGCCGTGGGCAACACCACCAAGGCCGTCACCAAAGGGTATGCCATTGGGTCTGCGGGCCTAGCCGCGCTGGTGCTTTTTGCCGACTACACCCATAAGCTCGAGTCCGCAGGACAGTCCCTGAAATTCGACCTATCTGACCCAATGGTGATCATTGGCCTGTTTATCGGTGGATTAATACCCTACCTCTTCGGTGCTATGGCCATGGAAGCGGTGGGACGGGCGGCCGGTTCTGTGGTGGAAGAGGTGCGCCGTCAGTTCCGCGAAATCCCCGGGATCATGGCTGGTACGGCCAAGCCGGAGTACGGGCGCGCGGTAGACATGCTCACCTCTGCGGCCATTAAAGAAATGATGGTGCCAAGCCTCTTACCCGTGGTGGTTCCCATTCTGGTGGGCGTGTTCCTGGGTCCGGTTGCCCTGGGTGGTCTTCTAATGGGAACCATTGTTACTGGGCTATTTGTCGCCATCTCAATGTGTACCGGTGGTGGCGCCTGGGATAATGCCAAGAAGTACATCGAAGACGGGCACCATGGTGGCAAAGGCTCTGATGCCCACAAGGCGGCGGTCACCGGCGATACCGTGGGTGACCCCTATAAAGATACTGCCGGGCCTGCCGTGAACCCGCTTATTAAGATCATCAACATTGTGGCGCTGCTCATTGTGCCTATCTTGTAAGAAGGCTGAGCCTACAAAACGCCTACAGAGGTCTTTGCCTATGCCGCTGCCCACCATCGGGTGGGCGGCAGCCCCAAGCGCCATAACCGGTGTGACGTCACAGTCCACCGGTTTTTTTTCGAGCAGTTAGCCCGCTAGGCGTTGAGACTCTGCCAATCGAGCGGCCTGCAGCCAGAACTGCCGAGCCTCTTCCACCTTGCCCTGTGCATCTGCCACCTCTGCGAGCGCAAGGCTGACGCGAACCGATGGCCGTAAGCTTGAGGCGCGTTGCAGATGCAATTCGGCCTTACCCCAAAGCCCCTGGCTCTGACTTAACCGCCCCATCGCCCAACACAGCTCAAACGACTCGGGGTGGCTCTGCGCCCACTGCTCCAGCCGAGAGAATTGCTCTCGCGGGTTATCCGCGCAGTCGGCATAGACCTCTATGAGATGCGGATCCCATTGCGCTTTAAGCGCCGCCTCGAGAATCTGCCGGGCCTCAGCATGCCGGGATTCACGAATCCATGCTCGCGCGACCATCGCTGCCAGATGCGCATCGGTGCGCTCCGCAGAGGACATCTTATCGACCACGGCCTTAATCGCCGCTGGGTTTGCGGCAGCGGCCTTGAGCAGACCTGCGTAGGCGCTGCGCTTTACCTTTTCCACCACTGTCTGATGCAGTGCCTTGCGATTCTCCAGTAGCCGCACCAGTCGAATCACTTCCGACCACTGTCCGGTGAGCTCACAGGCCCGCATCAATAAGCGCGTGCCGTGAATGTGTCGGCGATCTCCATTGAGCAAAGGCTCCAATACGCGGACCGCCGCACCGCCATCATGGTCTTCAATAAAGAACTCCGCCTGGGTGAGCCCTTGAAGCTGCGGATGGTCAGCGCGCCAGCGGGAGGTCTCAGCACGCGCCTTCTCCAGCCACTGATCTCTGAGCGGAATATCGCGTAGGCGATGCGCGGCGCGAGCAGCAAGCACCGCAACCATTCGCGAAACCGATGTCTGCGAGGCGTTGAGATCCTGAAACTCTTTGTCGAATGATTCGGCAGACTTGGTAACCCGGGTGTAGCGGCCTTCGAGAAAATCGAGGGTGAGGTCGGCGAGCTTTTTTATACGCTGCACCTCGTGGCTGCGCAGGCGATAGTCACGAATTCTTTGGGGAAGCCTGCCAAGCCAGCCCCAGATACGAATCAGAGAGACCAGAACAATGACCAGCAGACCAACGGCCAGAATAGCGGTGGACAGTGCAACGTCGAACCGCCATGTATCCCACCAGAGGGTTACTGCCCCTCCCTGCGACTGCAAACCGAGTATGAGACCTACGAGTACCGCAAGCAGAATAACCTTTGCCAGAAACCACTTCATACGGGATCCTTCAAGGCATCCCGTAGCGCAGCAACCTCCCCTCTTAGAACAATGAGCCTCGCATCGTTGGCCTCGTAGTAGCGTTTCAATAACGCCAAGAGGGCTTCTAATTCCCCAATTACAAGAGAGGACTGACCCTGTATCAGCATCAGTCGCGCAGCCATCAGGTGCGACTGGGCCTGCTGGTCTACCTGCGCAAAGAACGCCTGGGTCTGACCCGAAAGACTGGGTTCAGATACCTGTTGCACGCGCACCAGACTGGCCAGAAAACTCCCCGTTACCGATGCCGCCTGGCCAAGCCATTGCATCAACGGCCCACTGGCACTGGTAGCCTCGACCGGCACGGCGGAGTCTGGCCCAGTGGCGGGGCTACTAGTCTCTGGAACCGAAGGGCTTGTTACCGGCCCTGCTGGGTCTAGACCCTTATTAGTCTCGCGCACCGGCTCGCGCCCCGCAGACAGCACAGAAGCCAGATCTCGAGAAGGGTCGCGCGGCCCCGCAGGCAGGGTGCGCAACAGAACAGCCCATTGCTGAATCTGCGCCAGACGCTGCACCAATAAAGGGTCAATACCCGGCACCAAGGCCAGCGAGGGCGACGGGGGTGCCCCCGCGAGATTCGGCGGCGCTGCAGACGGTTCGGCGTCCTGAGTCTTCGGTGTGGTCTCTGCAGCGATGTCTGGCGCA
Organism: Burkholderiaceae bacterium; assembly: GCA_049426285.1. Lineage (GTDB taxonomy): Bacteria > Pseudomonadota > Gammaproteobacteria > Burkholderiales > Burkholderiaceae_A > Hahnella. The sequence goes on along the minus strand of JBMSYB010000090.1, from coordinate 951 downwards.
GGGCCTCCTGAGGCCGGAATCTCCTGGGTCTGTTGCTCCTTCAGAATTTTCTGGGCAAGCCAAGAAGACTCGCGCACCAGAAACAAGGCCAAGGAGGCGCCCACCAGCAGGGCAAGCCCTACCAGAGCAAAGGCGCTGGAGCCCTTGGCGGTAGAGGCCGACGGGCTTGCGGCCGAAGAGCCCTGGCCAACTTGCTCTTGCTCAGAGGCAGAACCCGCTGCAAGGTAGCCAATACTGGATTCAGGCGCAAGTGCGGGCTGGACATCATCCGGCCCAGAAGCGGAAGAGGATTTTTTTTCAGTCATACCCCGAAGTTTAGCCTTGCTAGCCCGGAAAGTATCTCTTTAGCAGAGAGACCCTCAAGAACGGGCACCACGCGAGTGCCCAGGCGGGCAGAGAGCCTGTCTGCAATCAGGCTGTGGTGGGTGAGCCAGACCATCCGTTTACTATCAATACCTTGCGCCATTAACTCGCTCAGCACGGGCTCCACCAGGGCGGAGCTGGAGACAAGCACACAGAGACCGTCGGTCGGGCTGCACGGCAGCCGCGGCATGGGCAAGGGCTGCCTCTGATAAATATTCAAGCGGTGCACGGAGAACCCGCGGGCAGTCAGCGCATGGGCCAGAGTCGGCTGGTTATCATTCGCCTCCAATAAAACCACGGGTGCCCGTGGAAAATGCAGCGGGCAGGTCTCATCAAACCATTGGATAAAGGCCTGCGCCCCCGACCCTCTTTCGGGTGGAAAAGAAAGCACGCGCGCTGTCTCCTGCCCTGGCTGCCCAAGCCAGTCGGCCAGCGCCAGCGCCGAGGCATGCCCAACCCCCGTAACAGCCCAAGGATAGGGCCAGGGGCAGGCAGATCCGCCAAGCAGGGCACGTAGTTGGCCGGCCGTCTGGGGCATGTGCCTGAGCGCGGCAACACTGGAGGGGCTTGTGGCCACAACCAGGCCCA
>JBMSYB010000089.1:0-5310 GCA_049426285.1 Burkholderiaceae bacterium | reverse complement strand
GGGGCTTGTCCAACACCGGATAGATCGTGGCTTCGCACGATCTATCCATGCCGTTCGCCATGAAACCGAAGCTGCAACTAATATCTTGAGTACCTCAAACCGGAAGCTTTGAAATGCCGAGTGACATTTTCAATGCGCTGTATCGGGAGCGAGTAGACATCTTCAAAGCTGGATTCTGCAATGTCTCACAGGACGTATTCTTTGATGCCACGGTCGGTCGACTTCGTCATTCCGGCGAATTTGGCATGTACCGCGAATCTATCGTTCGCGACTTTCTGAAGTTTGTGGTGCCCGCGAGACTTCGCATTTCGAACGGGTTTGTCATTACGGGACTGAATGACGTTAGCACGCAGTGTGACGTCATTATCTTCAATCCCGAGCTGTCCCCACTCTTCCAGAGCGCTGAGAATCAGAGGTTCTTTCCCGTTGAATCAGTTTGTTGCGTTGTGGAAGTAAAGTCAACTCTGTCCAAGACTGATTTCACTGCTGCAATCAATAAGCTTGCTAGTGTAAAAGCATTAAGTGAGCGCATCGCGACTCCCGTTGTCCGGCGAAAGCATAATCCAATTCCTTTTAATCCTGTTGATGACCCGAGTGATCTTGTCACCACTGTATTAATTTGTAAAAAACTTAATTTCGATTTGTCAAAAATTGACGTCGAGATGAACTCGCTGTATCACACATCAGTTCTTCCGCGACACAAACACAACTTAATTCTCTCAGTCGACGACGGACTTCTTCTTTATTTCGATAAAGCACTAAATCCAATTCCATCGATAGAGCAGCGCGTGCTCGACAACTGCTTCGTGTTCCCTGACGAGAATCCGTATTGCCACTTTTATGTTTTCTTAACGTCAATGCACATCTTAATGAATACAAGAACGGAGATAATGCCTGAACTTGGGCAGTATGCAGGCGAGTTAGAAGGTGGCAAAAGGTCGGCACCGCTGTAGAAAAACGAGCGCAAGTCAACGTAGTGGCGAACCATCGCGTGCACCGGAGCAAGCGAGCCATCGTTTTTTTGAAGTTGAAAATTTTTGCGCGTGCCCGGTGACGCGGGTCGTTCGCTTTGCACTTGGCACTTGCAAACCATCCCCTCTTGCAAGGCGTAATGTGATGTGCTATGATTGTTTCAGATTATTGAGCCTTGCATGAAAGGCACAGTTTCGCCAGAGCTTCGAGCCATCCTTCGCGATCCCGACATGCGAAGAAAATTCTTGGCAGGCTTCTTTGAGTCAGATCACTCAAAAAATGTAGTCATTGATCTGGGGAATAATGAAAATATAGTAGTAAGAAAATTTTCTTCAACTGGTCCTTCCCTGAGCAGTGCAAGAAATCGGAGAAAGAGGCGAAACATCTTTGAAATTCTGGCTGGCAAATAGATCTGAATGAACATTGCGTTCAGCGCTATTCTGGCGTTTGCGCTTTTGCTGCCTGGCTTAATTTATCTTAGCACATATCAAAACGGCATAAGGAGCTGGATAAGTCCTGATGGCGGAGACTCGCTAGCCAGGAATATTGCCGGAGCTTTAATTGCATCTCTTGTACTCCATTATGCATGGATTGGTCTTGCTGCACGCTTGGGATATGCCATAGATTTTCAGGCCTTGTTGATTTTTCTCACGGGATATAGCGAGGAGAAATCGCTTCTTTTTGCGAATGCGATTAAATCTGCATCAAATTCAACTCAGCAGATTGCATGGTACTTTTTTACACTTTATCTTGCGGCTGCAATCTTGGGCTTCGTTTCCAATTCAGTTGTTGCGTGGCTTGGCCTTGATGGTTTTATACCTTTACTAAGGCAGCGTAATCACTGGAGTTATCTATTGTCTGGTCGCCTTTCTTGTTTCGCGGAGCTAGAGCAGGATTTCGGCGGCCGGCCGGTCTATGGAGTATTCGCTACTGCGATCGTAAGACACGAAGAAGGCTCATACTTGTACCGTGGTCTTATTGTTGATTGGGTATGCCGCTCCAATGGCGAGCTTGACCGCATAATTTTAGAGGCTGTGCGTCGCAGAAGACTTGATGATGATCGAAAGCCTCGGAGAACGCGATCACTATCTGATTATCACATGCAGCTCGACAAACGTTACTATGAGGTAGAAGGCAACTATTTTACTTTGCGATATTCCGAAATCAATACACTTAACCTTGAGTACGTTCCTGATTTTCGATTCAGACGCGCTAGGCGACAATTCCCTGTAAACTGGTGGGAGTTTCGTCGTTTGATATGGTTTAAATACCTAAAAGTATTGGCGCAATGGAGATTTCTTTTGAAGCAGCATATTCGGCCGCGTATAAATTTTTGCAAAACAAGAATGCGGGGCCTTTTCGGTGCTTGACTTGCCAAGTAATTGGCCATACCAGTCCAACAACAAGATGCAGAAGGCGGGAGCATGGATTTACTTTAAACCGAAGAACCCTTCCCGCTTCTGCTCTTAGCGTTAGGCGTATCAGGCAGGGCGGAAGAGCATCGGGCCGCGTCCCTTCAAGTGATGTAAAACCGCAGGCCCTAATGCCCTGATTCGAGGTTGAAAAGATATGGATGACAGGTGGTCACCTGGGAGGCGCAGATGCACCTCTCTAAGGCCCGATGAATCGGGACGAATGAGTTGTCAAGTCTCTCGTCCGCGTCGGTATCTCGCCCCTTATGGGCACACCTCGCCCCTGATCGGCCTGGTTCGAAGTGCCCTGATATCCCTGCGTCGGTGACCACCCTGTCGCCCTTGGGCCCTAGGCCTGGGTGGGGACAGTGGTGCCTATCCTGGCTGACTCGCGCCGATCAGAGGGTTCTGGAGGGCATGCATCAAGCCGTGGCAGCGGTTGTAAATGTGCCATTGTTGTTGTAGGTGACGGTGATCGTCGACAGGCCTGAGCTGAAGTCGCATGTGGCACTGTTGCTGGGGGCATAGACCACAGACCCGCCGATGGGTTGGTAGCCCAGGCCAACGAAGTAGATTTGCTTGGGCGTACAAATGAGCGTCTGGTTTGGGGGTGGAGCCACATAGCTCGACAGCACAATGCTGCCATCTTGATTGATCACCGCGTTTCCGCAGTAAAGCTTAGGTGGATCGGTCTGGTTGTAGGGCGGCACCGCAACCGCGAAGGCGCCTTGCGCCAGGGTGTCCATCGTTGTCGGCGTGGAAAGCCCCAAGGGATTGATCGTCATCTTGGTTGCGTTCATGGGCTGTGTGCCCGACAGGCTGACGGGCTGGGCCGCACTGGTGCTGGTCACCATGGCCCCTGACGCCGAGGTGGCGATCATGGCGATGAACTGTGACGGCGGCTGGGGCGCCATGGTGCTGATCGCACCGGCATAGACTTGCGCATCAAGGCCAAAGGTGATCTCCGCCTTCGTGCTGTCGTAATTGCCCACCTGCCCACAGCCGAGGCAGCTTGAAAGCTTGCTCGAACCGATGCTCGCGCCTTGTATTGAAAAGTCCGCCTGTTGCTGGACTACGTAGAAATATTGTGGAGTGTTTGATCGGTTTTGTACCAGGATCGTTGGCATGGTGGTGGCGGCGTTTGCTTGAAGGTTTGTCAACAGCGATGGGGACCGTGCGGGCGAGAGCGTGACGCTTCAAGCCCGCACGGTCTGGATGGGCTCTAGGCGGGATTAGATGTAGCTAACTTGCCAGCTGCCGTCACCCTTTAGGATTACATTCGCGACTGTATAGCCGCCGGTGAAATCGCATACGGCGGCGGTGGTGCTCGACTGGGTGAAGTTCATCACGGTGCCGGGTATATATTGGCCAGTCTGCACGTAGTATTTCAGGATCGGTTGACAATCGGTGTTGGCGGCAGGAGTGGCCTCCACGAAGTTCGACAGAACGATGCCGCCATTGACATTTACTGCGGAGCCGACATTGTAATAGGGAGGTGAGAGGAAGCTCGGCGTGGTGATGCGGAAAGCGCCTGCCTGCACCCCGGGGCTGTTTGTCGGTACGGACAGGCCAAGTGGGGAGATTGTCGCTGTCGTCGCGTCGTTGCCCTTCCCGTCGCTTGTGGCAAGGTCAATGGCGCGGCTGGCGGAGAGGTACCCCGAGGATTGGCCCACCTGCGGCGGCAAATTGGATTCCTGGATGCCAGCATAAAACTGCATATTGACCTGGAATGTCAAAATCGAGCCGCTGTCATCGTAGTTGGCAAGGGTTTGCGAAAATAGGCTGTTCGAATAGACTGCTCCTCCGCCGGTGTATTTTGCCGGCTGCTGGAAGAAGTAAAAACCCTGGGTGTTTTTTCATCGTTTTGGACATTAATCGTTAGAAGCGTCGACATGGTCGGTTGCCTTGGTTGGTTGTGGGGTTATGGCGAGAGAATGAAGGATTAGCCCTCGTTCGCCCGCAAGCCAAATGTAAATTTCTCCCCTGCAGAAAGGCCGTCAGCCAGTCAGCAGAAAACTGTCAATTCTCCGCCACTCGCCTGTCGGTTGGCTGACAGTCTGATGGCACTGGCCTTGCAGCAACCGCCTTCCCCCACCCGTCAGAGGATGGGGCCGCGCTGGAACATGTCGCCAGCCTGGCGCTCTCGCAGTCTGGGCGGACTGGCCCCTTGGCCATGGCCCGAGCCGATCACCGGCTCCGGTTCACCCTCAATCTCAGGCCCCTTCGGCTTGGCGTCGTGCTCAGCCGCCGCTGGCCGGCTTGGTTTTTCTCTGCGCCAGTGCCAGCACCTGCCGCACCTCCGGCACACCCGCCAGGCTGCCGATCAGGCCATAGGTGGCCAGGGCCAGTCCGGCGCTGACTGCGTTCTGGAGCAGGAGACCGAGCAATCCCGCCGGCCAGCCCACCATGCTCGCCGCCGTCCAGCCGACGCCGCCGGCCGCGACCGCCGCCAGCAGCAGCAGCAGGCTGTCGCGGCCCCAGGCCCGCAGCGGCAGGCCCCCGAGGCGACGCTGCAGCGCCAGCAGCAGCCCGAGGCAGGTGATCAGGTTGACCGCCACCGTGGCCAGCACCACGCCGGGGGCGCCGAAGTTGAGGGCGGGCAGCTGCAGCCCCCAGGGGGTGGGCCCTCCCACCAGAACCCAGTCGAAGCAGGCGTTGAGGCCGATGCCGCCGATCGACCAGCGGAAGGGGGTGGTGCCATCGCCGAGGGCATAGAACACCCGCACCAGCACATCGCGCGCCAGGTAGGCCGGCATGCCGACGCCATAGGCCATCAGCAGCGCCGCCACCAGCTGGGCGGCTCCATGGTCGAAGGCGCCGCGCTCGTACACCAGCTTCACGATCGGCACCGCCAGTCCCACCATCAGGGCGCCCAGCGGCAGCATGCTGGCGTTGGAGAGCATCAGGCCCTGGCGGATGCGGGCGA
>JBMSYB010000088.1:0-5527 GCA_049426285.1 Burkholderiaceae bacterium | reverse complement strand
GGTATGGCAGGTCTGGGACTGGCGCGAGGCCTCGGGGCAGCCAAGGCCCATGGCACGCGATGCCCAGGGTAGTGCCGACGTAGCCTGGCAGCCAGAAGAATACTGGCAGTCGCACCGCTCGGGGGCCCGCTATACGATTGCCTTCCTTCTGCGCACCCCCCAGCGTGAATGGCGAATTCGCCCGCTCATGCCCGACCAAGAGGTCGATGCCCGGGCCAGCACGGGTGGCTTTTATTGGGAAGGGGCAGTGGTACTGGAGTTCCAAGGAAAGCCCATCGGGCGGGGCTACCTGGAGCTCACAGGCTATGCCCAGCCCCTAACCCTGTAGGCTCTCATCCGGCTCTGATTCAGGGGCTGGCTAAAGTCGCGGGCCCATGGGTCGAACCTTCCTCAGACAAAGCCGCGACAGCAATTCGCGTGCTACCGTGATGGTTTACTGGATTGAGATGAGGCTTTTGTGAAGAAACTCATTATTGCAATGGTGGTCGTCGCTCTTCTGGGCATTGGCGCAGGCGTCTTTGCCTTCTTCCAGTGGCAAAAGGCCAATGAGCTGGCCGAACAGGTACAGGCACTGACCGAGGTCAGTGGGGAGCTTGACCGGGTCACTCAGGCCTCAGAGCAGCAGCAGGCCTCCCTGGCGGTGCTCATCGAAAAAGGCCGCCAGCTTGATGCTGCGCGAGAGGCGCTTTCCAGCGGTGTGATGCTGCAAGACCTGGATGCCATTCTCAAAAGCCCCCAGGCCCAGACGGCCGAGCGCATCCTTGCCCAGGGGGCGCTGCGCCTGCTTATTCTCGGCAAAGACGACCCCAGTGTGGCCGAGTCATTCGACCGGGCGCTCAAAATGATGGATATTCAAAACCGTATGTCGGCCATCTGTGCAGCCCAGGCGGGAATGGTGGCGGCCGGCCAGAATATCGAGATGCTTAGCGAGTGCCAGAAGCGTATGGCGTCGCCCCAGTCTGAGCCGCCTCCTGCCGAGGCGCCAGCGGCCAATACCGGGGCACCTGCTGCGAATGCCAAATCAGCGGAGCCTGCACCTGCGGCAGGCGCGCGGCCAGGACCGCAGCCAGCAGCAGCGCCCGCGGCCAGGCCCCCCGGAGCCCCGCCTGCCACTGGGCGCTAGTCCCCTCTGATAAACGATTCAATAACGTGACAGGTCGTGGCCGAATAGGGCACCGGGTGTTCTGCGTCCGCGACCTCCACAATCTGGGTCTTGGGGTTGCAGTCCATCAGTCGCTTGGCCACTGACTGGTTCACGATTTCGCTCTTTTCCCCTTTGAGAATTAAGAGCGGTAGGTGCGCCTCCGAAAATGTCTTGCTGAAGTCCACGCCACTTAAGGTGGTCTCGTGGGGCAGGTCAAGGTGCCCTGGCTGCTGCACGGCGCGAATAAGCCGGTGATCCACATTCAACTGCGCCGCTAATTCGCGAACATTCGGAAACAGGCCCGCGCCCTTGGTGGCCCCGTGAATTCCCGACATGAGGCCCACGATGCCGGTCCATGGCAGAAGACAGCCGACATCGTTCAGAATGATCGAACGCAGTCCGGTGGGCTTCAAAAGCGCCATAAATAGGGCCAGCAGGCCGCCCATGCTGGTTCCGAGTAAATGAATGGCAGGCCCTTGAATGGCAGATGCTGGTGTGGAAGCCGTGGCGGGCTTTTCTCGAAAAAGGCCGAGTCCTAGCCCGCTTGACCGGGCCGCTGCCACAGGTACCGCAGCAGCATAACCCTGACGGCCCTGGGCGTAGGCATAGATCAGACCCAGGTCTCGCAGATACGTACTCATCCGGTAGTCGTTCGCATTCAGAAGTGGGCTGCTGTCGCCACGGCCTGGCCAGTCAAACCGGATAATCCGCATCCGCGCTGCCAGCTGATGCACCAGACCGTCAAAGCTGCTGCGGGTCTCCAGAAGACCGGGAAGGGCAACAATCGTCTGGCTGGCGTTCTCAGGGCCATAGACATCGCCAACCAAGACTCGGGGCGAAGACTCTCCCGACACCGCAATCGAGATCGTCTCGCCTGTCACAGGGGACATGATTGGCTCAAAAATAGCTCAGTGGCAGCACAGCGGGGCTACATCCCTGGCCGTGCGGCAGTCACCAGGCTTGCCCCGAGCAGGTCTTGCAGACGCTCCTGGCAGGCCTTGCGCTCCGCCCCTTGGCGCCTGCGCACCGAGTAGCTTCCATCAGACCGCATGACCCAGGCAGAGGTGTTGTCGGTCATATGCAGTTTCAAACCTTCCTGAATAACCCGCCGCTTTAAAGCCCGCTCAAGAATGGGGAAGGCGATCTCCACACGCCGAAAGAAGTTACGGTCCATCCAGTCGGCACTGGAGAGGTAGACCTCGTCGGCCCCCTCGTTACGGAAGTAATAAATTCGGCTGTGTTCAAGAAAACGACCAATGGTGGACCGCACGCGGATGTTCTCCGAAAGACCGGGTACGCCAGGCCGCAGCATGCAGACACCGCGCACGATCAGGTCGACCTGTACCCCTGCGGCGCTGGCCTCATAGAGTGCATCGATAGCGGCGATCTCAACCAGAGAATTCATCTTCGCCATGATCAGCCCGCGGCCGCCCTTGCGGGCAATGTCAATCTCGCGCTTGATCGCCTTCATGACATTGGCATGCAGGGTAAACGGCGACTGCCAGAGCCTGCGCATGGGGCGAGCCTTGCCCAGACCGGTGAGCTGGTGAAACACCTCGTGGACATCCGAGGTGATTGCCGGGTCGGCGGTAAAAAGGCCGAAGTCGGTATAGAGTCTTGCGGTTCGGGGGTGGTAATTGCCGGTACCTAAGTGGACATAGCGCTTAAGCCCATTTTTCTCACGCCGCACCACCAGGCACATCTTGGCATGGGTCTTTTTTCCCACCACGCCAAAGACCACATGCGCGCCCACATTCTCCAGACGCGAGGCCCAGTTAATGTTGGTCTCTTCATCAAACCGGGCCATGAGTTCCACCACAGCGGTTACCTCCTTGCCCGACTTGGCCGCCTCGATCAGAGACTCCATGAGCTCGGAGGTCTGCCCGGTGCGGTAGATGGTCATGCTAATCGCTACGACAGCCGGATCGCGGGCGGCCGCTTGGATAAAGTCGGTGACCGAAGAGAAAGACTCATAGGGATGGTGCACCAGAATATCGCCCGCCAGAATAGCCTGAAACGGGCTTTCGGACTGCAGCGGCTTGGGGTAGGCAGGAACAATCGGGTCGAACTTCAGCGCGGGAATCTCCACCAGGTCGGGCAGGGCCATCATCCGCACCAGGTTTACCGGGCCATCGACGCGATAGCAGTCATGCTCCTCAAGGCCATGCTCCTGCAAGAGCCGCTGCACGACAGCCTCTGGCATGGTGTCGGAGACCTCAAGCCGTACCGCATCCCCAAACTGGCGCTGCGAGAGCTCACCCTTTAAGGCCTCACGCAGGTCAGTCACCTCTTCGTCATCGACAAACAGGTCGCTATTGCGCGTGACCCGAAACTGGTGGATGCCCGTGACCTGCATGCCCGGAAAGAGCTCGTGCACGCTGTTCTGTACTACAGAGCCCAGCATCATGAATCCATGCGGATAGCCCGAGATCCGCTCGGGCACCCGCGCAATGCGGGCGAGGATACGGGGCGCCTGCAATACGGCCAGGTTGCTGCTGCGACCAAACGAGTCTTTGCCTTCGAGCGTTACGACAAAGTTCAGGCTCTTATTCAGGGTGCGCGGAAATGGATGCGACGGATTCAGGCCAATCGGCGTGAGCACCGGGAGCACTTCCTTCAAGAAATAGTCGTGCGCCCATTTCTTCTGTTCCTCGCTCAGACTGGCCGCGAAATGCATCATCACGCCGTGCTCCGCCAGGGCCGGAAGCAGTTCGGCATTCAGAATCATGTACTGGCGGTGCACCAGCTTCTGCACCCTCTGGCTTAGCTTTCTAAGCGTCTCAATGGTCGAGAGGCCATCGGGCTCGAGAAGCTCGCCTGCGCCCTGACGAATCTTGGCCTTGAGCCCCGAGACGCGGATCTCAAAGAGTTCATCCAGGTTGTTTGAAACAATGCAGACATACCGCAGACGTTCGAGCAGAGGAATGGCAGGGTCTTGGGCCATCGACAAAACCCGCTCATTAAACGCAAGCAGGCTCAGTTCGCGGCTGATATAGCGATCGCCGCCCGAGAGTGGTTCGGAGCTAAACACGGAGTTTTTTGCGCGCGCCATAAGCGCAGAGTGTAGCGGCGCTTATAATCCGGCGCATGTCGGCGGTAACCTTATCAACGCCAGAAGACCCGGAGCTTGTTGCCGCGGTCGACCTAGGGTCTAACTCCTTTCACCTTCTGGTGGGCCGGGTCGTACAGACGCCGATGGGCCCGCAGATTTCTCCCATTGACAGTCTGAAAGATGCGGTGCGGCTCGCCTCTGGCCTCTCGCCCGATAAGCGGCTGGATGCCGCCTCTCAGGCCCGGGCCGTTCTGGCCCTGCAGCGCTTTGGCGAGAGACTCCGGCGGTTTCATCCGCAGCGGGTGCGGGCGGTGGCCACCAACACCTTTCGCGTTGCCAAGAATGGCCCGGCTTTTCTCAAGACCTGCGAGGCCGCCTTGGGCTTTCCCATCGAGGTCATTGCCGGCAAAGAAGAGGCCCGACTGATCTACAACGGCGTGGCCCATACCCTGGCCGCCGACGGGCGTCGCAGGCTGGTGGTGGATATCGGTGGCGGGTCTACCGAAATGATTATCGGCATCGACTACAAGCCCGCGCTTCTGGAAAGTGTATTTATTGGCTGTATTCGATTCACGCGCGAGTTTTTTCCCGACGGACAGGTCAGTCGCCATGCCTTTCGGGAGGCGGTGCTGGCCGCCCGCAAGGAGATCCAGGTGGCCTCCGGCCCCTTTCGCGCCCTGGGCTGGGAATTCGCCGTAGGCTCAAGCGGCACCGCACGCGCACTGGCCGACGTTACCGCTGCCCTGGGTGATCGGTATCAGGGCATCTCGTTATCGGCCTTAGAAGAAATCCGCAGCCGTATTGTGAGGTCCGGCCGGGTCGAGCAGGCCGACCTGCCAGGTATCAAGCCGGACCGCATGCCCGTTTTTCTCGGCGGCCTGTCAATCATGGTGGCGCTCTTTGAAGAACTGGCCATTGATCGTATGCACTACTCTGAGGGTGCGCTGCGACTCGGTGTGCTCTACGACGTGCTGGGGCGTGCCCGCCATGACGATATGCGGGTCTATACGGTTTCCCAGTTCGTCGAACGCTATGCGGTTGACACGGCCCAGGCCCAGCGGGTGGCAGACCTCGCCCTTGGTCTCTGGGAGCAGATTGACCTCGGCAGCCAGGAGGAACGCGAGGAGATGGCCCAGCTGCTGCAGTGGTCTGCAAGGCTCCTGGAGGTTGGCCATTCGATATCGCACAACAGCTACCACAAGCACTCTGCCTATATCGTGTCGCAGTCAGATATGCCGGGGTTTTCGCGCCGAGACCAGCAGCTCATGTCCAGCCTGGTGCTCGGCCATGTGGGTAAGCTCGGAAAGGTGGAGCGACTGTTCGTTGAACTG
>JBMSYB010000087.1:0-5528 GCA_049426285.1 Burkholderiaceae bacterium | reverse complement strand
GTTGGCTGAGCTTAGAGGCTTTTTTCAATCCCGTGCCCGGCGCATTGGCACCGGCGGTTGCGACAACATTCTCTGCTGCGCCATGGCCCTTAGCGCGCCCAGTGTGCCCCGCGTCCCAAGAGCATTCTGAATTGCCTACACCTCTCTTGAGGTCGTGGCAGCAGCTTCAACAAAAATGGGACTTATTTCGAACCTCTTTTTCGGGTGCCTGCCAGCGGCTGATACCGGGGCAGTCACTTGAAACCAGGTTGCTGCAGATTTTCTCTAGCAGGGGTGATTTCTAGCGGTGGCAAACGGAGCACCGCTTGAAGTTAAGGTGCGGAAACACGGCAACGGTCGGTAGCCGCGCAGGCACCACAATACCCGCTACACTACTTGTTTTTCCTTTTCCTCATTTCTCACTTATGAAAATCGCTCAAGAAATTCGCACGGGCAATGTCTTCATGCTCGACGGTCAGCCGATGGTGGCGCTTAAGGCCGAGTACAACAAGTCGGGCCGCAATGCGGCTGTGGTGAAGATGAAATACAAGAACCTGCTTACGGGTTCGGGTTCGGAGTCTGTATTTAAGGCCGATGAAAAGTTTGATGTGCTGGTGCTCGACCGCAAAGAGGTGAGTTACTCTTATTTTGCAGACCCCATGTATGTCTTCATGGATGCTGAATACAACCAGTACGAGGTTGAGGCAGAAAGCATGGGTGATGCCCTGAACTACATTGAAGACGGCATGGCCTGCGAGGTCGTTTTCTATGAGGGCCGCGCCATTTCAGTCGAAATGCCCACCAGTGTGGTGCGTGAGGTGGCCTACACCGAGCCTGCGGTCAAGGGCGACACTTCGGGCAAGGTGATGAAGCCCGCGCGTATCGCACCTACCAACTTCGAGGTCTCGGTGCCGGCCTTTGTAGAAATCGGTGACAGGATTGAAATCGACACCCGCACGGGTGAGTATCGCAACCGTGTGAAGTGAGGCCCGCCCGCCTAGCGCTGGGTGCTGGGGTGCTAGGCAGGGTATTGGGGGGTCTCTCGATCAGGCAAAGGGCACAATGCAATGACACCCTTAGCGCCAGTCGCAACACAGTTTCTTTCGGAAGTGGAGGCTCTTCTTGGGCCTTCTGGTATTCGTACTTCCTCGGAAGATACACGCCCTTATGCCACAGACTGGCGGGGGCGATACGTTGGAACCCCTTTGGCGGTCGTGTTTCCGCGCAGTACGGTTGAGGTTGCTGCAGTGGTGCAGGCTGCCAACCGGTTTTCGGTGGCTCTGATTCCCCAGGGCGGTAATACCGGCTTAACTGGCGCCACGGTGCCTGATGACTCGGGCACACAGGTGATTCTTAACCTCTCGCATATGAGCCAGATTCGCGCGCGGGATGCAGCGAACAAAACGCTCACGGTTGAGGCCGGCGTGACCATGCAGGCGGCCCAAGAGGCGGCTGATGCCATGGGGCTACTCTTTCCCTTAAGCCTGCCCTCACGCGGCACGGCCACCATTGGCGGCAATCTGGCCACCAATGCCGGAGGCACTGCCGTGCTGCGCTATGGCAATGCGCGTGCCCTATGCCTGGGGCTGGAGGTGGTGACGGCGCAGGGCGATGTCTGGCATGGCCTGCGTGGCCTGCGTAAAGACAATACGGGCTACGACCTACGCGACCTTTTTATTGGCAGTGAGGGCACGTTGGGGGTAATTACCGCAGCCGTGCTCGCCCTGATGCCCAGGCCTGCGGCGGTGGTAACTGCCATGGCGCAGGTGCCGAATATGGCGCAGGCCCTCGCGCTTTTAAACCTTGCTCAGATTCGGGCCGATGCCCAGTTAACCGGTTTTGAAATGATGACCCCGGAGGCGGTGGGGCTTGCCCTGTCTTTCTATCCGGCTTTGGGGAGGGGTATTGCGGGATTTGCAGAGGCCGCATCGGTAGGGCGCTCGCCCGCAGGCAGTGGGCCTGAGCCAGAAACTGTCCCTACCGGTCGCGGCCCATGGGTTTTGCTGGAAGTCTCCAGCCCCGAATCAGAGCAGGCTGGTCAAAGTCTTCTAGAAAAAATATTGTCAGAGGCTATGGAGAAGGGTATTGCGGAGGATGCCTTGGTGGCTCAGTCGCTCGCCCAGTCCCGCAGCTTTTGGGATATTCGCGAACACATTACCCTAGCGGCAGCCGAAGACGGCCCGCATAGTAAGCACGACATCTCGCTGCCTATCTCTGCCATTCCCAGCTTTGTACGCGAGACCGATGCCTTCTTGCAGTCGCAGTGGCCGGGCGTGCGGGTGATCAATTTTGGGCACTTGGGCGATGGCAATCTGCATTACAACGTGGCACCACCCGTTGCAGGATTAATGGGCAAACCCAAGGTGATCGACCGCGCTGCTCGGCATAAATCCTACAAGGCCTTTCTTGATCAGCACGAAGATACCATTCGTACCGCTGTACACGATCGTGTGGTGGCCCTGGGGGGGTCGATCAGCGCCGAGCATGGTCTGGGGCTGCTGCGACGCGATGAAGCCGCCTTCTACAAGAGCCCAGTCGAAATGAACATGATGCGGGCGATCAAGCGGGCCCTTGACCCTAAGGGGATTTTGAATCCAGGGAAGGTGCTTTCGCCTAGGGCCGCCGGCTAACACTAGGCGGTAGTCTCGGCTAGGTTATCGGTTTGGTGCACCTACTATCTGACACTATCTCGACGCAGATCGGCTTTCTGCTGGGTTACAGGAGTATCTCAAGCACTTCTTGCATCTGCTGTTCCCAGCCACTTCTTGTGATGCCAAAGTGACGCTCTGTAGCGCTGCAGTCGAGCAGCGAATTCATCGGACGCGCTGCAGGGGCCTTGTACTCCGGGGTGGTGATGGGCTGGATCTGGGCATCGGTGAGGATCTTCCAAGGGCGATCGGGCCGCAACCTTCGCGCCTCGCCAATAAGCGCACAGGCAAAGCCATGCCAGGTGGTTTGGCCTGAGGCTGTTAGATGGTACAGGCGGCCTTGGTTATTCTCGTACTGCCCCTGCCTCGCCTGCTGGTTCGGGCTATCAAGATCCTTGGCCTCTTGCAGAGCTTGCGCAGGTAATGGCCACTGGGCAAGGATATGCAAGGTACTTCGCGCGATAAACCCAGCCGATGTCGGTGCGCCATGCTGATCGGCCACCACTTTTAGGGTATCGCGTTCCTGGGCAAGCCGCAGCATCGTCTTCAGAAAATTCGCTCCTTGGCTGGAGAAGACCCAGCTGGTGCGAAGCACCAGGGCTTCGGCTCCGCTATTGAGAAGCAGCGATTCCCCCGCTCGTTTGCTTTGGCCATAGGCGCTCTGAGGGTTCACGGCATCTTCTGGGAGATAGGCCTGGCCTACCGGCTTACGCCCATCAAAGACATAGTCGGTGGAGTAATGCACTACGGGAATATTGGAGGCTGCCGCAATCTCCCCAATGAGCCCCACGGCTTGGGCATTAACAAGGTACGCCACTTCGGGTTCAGACTCTGCTCGGTCAACAGCGGTATAGGCTGCCGCATTAATAATCTGAGCGGGACGGAACGACTGTATCTCAGAGGTGAGTCTTTCTCGCAAGGCGTTAAGATCTTCAAGGGGAATCTGCGCGCGACCGAACCCCAGAAAGCTAATCTGCGACAACTGGCATAACTGGCCCAACGCCTGACCGACTTGACCGTGGGCACCTAGTATTAAAGGCCTCAAGGGGTTCACCTGGCAGCACCGATCACTCGGCGGCTAAGCCACAGGCTGGTCATAATTCCTTTCAAGCCACTGCTGATACTCCCCTGATTTCACCCGCGCTACCCAGTCTTGGTTTGCTAAATACCAGTCGACAGTTTTGGCAATACCCGAAGAAAAACTCTCGGCGGGTTTCCAGCCCAACGCGTTAAATATCTTGTGGGCATTAATCGCGTAGCGCCGGTCGTGGCCGGGCCGGTCTTTGACAAAGCGAATGAGATTCTCATGGTGTCCTTGCACCTGCTGGGCTGTCACAGGACTCCTTTCATCAAGCAGTCGACAGATGACCTTCACGATTTCGAGGTTAGGCATTTCATTCCAGCCCCCAATGTTATAAACCTCGCCAGGACGCCCTTTCTCTAAAACGGTGGTAATGGCCGAGCAGTGGTCTTCTACATAAAGCCAGTCCCGCACATTCATGCCATCCCCATATATTGGAAGCGGTAATCCTGCCAGGGCGTTTGAGATAATGAGGGGTATTAACTTTTCGGGAAACTGATAGGGCCCATAGTTATTCGAGCAGTTGGTGGTCAATACCGGCAGCCCATAGGTATGGTGCCAGGCCCTTACCAGGTGATCACTAGCGGCTTTACTGGCCGAATAGGGGCTGTTGGGTGCATAGCTGGTAGTTTCTGTAAAGGGGGGGTCTGCTGGCCCTAGGCTGCCATAGACCTCATCGGTAGACACATGCAGAAACCGGAAACCCTCTTTTTCTTCCCCAGATAACTGCCTCCAAAATTCAAGCGCCTCAGTCAGTAGAACGAATGTACCCTGGACATTGGTGCTAATAAAGGCCTCAGGCCCGTGAATCGAGCGGTCAACATGAGACTCTGCCGCAAAATGCACCACTGCTCTGGGGCGATAGGTCTTTAAGACCTGCCCGATTAGGCTACGGTCGGTGATATCTCCCTTGACAAACGTGTGACGAGGCTCAGAGGAGAGCGATGCGATATTTTCGAGGTTACCTGCGTAGGTGAGGGCATCCAGGTTAATTACCGGTTCTGACGACTCTTTTATCCATCGCAAAACAAAGTTTGCCCCGATAAAACCCGCCCCGCCTGTAACGAGAATCATGTATCCCCCTCAGTAATAAACCCTTGCCATTGTGACATGGCAAGGATTACTTTGAGAGCCTTGGTTTAGGCCGAGGGAGCAATCAAAAAAGATTCTAGGGTTCTACCGCTGGCTGTGGCTTCTACGAGCCAGCGCGGCATTTTGCCCCGACCGGTCCAGGTATTATTAGAAGCCGAATCACGATATTTTGGTGCTACTTTTATTCCTGCATTTGCCCGCTTTGCGCGGGCCTTGCGCGCTGGTTTACTCGTCTTGCTACCCGGCTTACGACCCCGTTTAGAGGGGGCCTTAGCAGCAGAAAATCCTAATTCGTCAGCGGTAATGCCAAACTCGGCGATCTGCCTTTTTATAGACTTTACTACTGTGCTGTATTCTTCTTTACGCTGTTTTTCCGCCTGTTTTTGCAGGTCTGAGATTTGTTGTACAAGTTCAGAGTAAGAGGCCATAGGAGCTCCAAGGTTAAATGGCTATAAACTTAAAATATACCGACACGAGATACAATAAAAATTTAAGTGCAAGCCCAAAGAATAAACCCATATACGTTTTTTATGCAACCCATACAGAAGAATAATCTCATATATATTCTCCATGCAACCCAATCGGAAGAATAAACCTTTATGTTGTACGCGCAACCCGTTGACCCGTTAAAGCACACCAGCGGGGCAGTTTTATAATCTGGCCTTAAAAACGTTTTTTTAGGTAGATCGAAATGATCCGTAAAGGCATTATTCTCGCAGGCGGCTCTG
>JBMSYB010000086.1:0-5698 GCA_049426285.1 Burkholderiaceae bacterium | reverse complement strand
TCCTCGCCGACTTTGCAGAGATCGGGGAGAATCAAGCGGGAATCGTCGGGCTTATCGGCAATGGAATTCTCTATGAGACGTGGCTGGGGTGATATGACTGGTCTTCGGATAAACTCACAACAAATTCTACGGAGACGCTATGACCCCCTGGACATCTGGATACGTGGCTGATATCGGCTACACCTACGGCTATTATGCAGAACTTAATCCCGCCCGTCTGCCCTATGCTTTGGCCTCCTCGGGGCTGGCATGTCCGGAGATAAAAACGGCCTGTGAGCTGGGCTTTGGCCAGGGGCTATCGGTAAACATTCACGCGGCGGGTTCTTCAGCCCAGTGGTGGGGTACCGACTTTAACCCCGCCCAAAGCGGCTTCGCCCAAGAGCTTGCAAGGGCCAGCAAGGCGCAGTGCCAGCTCTATGACGACGCCTTCGATCAATTTTTAAACCGCACCGATCTGCCGGATTTCGACTTCATTGGGCTGCATGGCATCTGGAGCTGGATTTCTGACCAGAACCGTACCGTTATCTCGGAGTTTGTGGCTAAGAAGCTCAAGGTGGGGGGCGTACTCTATATTTCGTACAACACGCTGCCGGGCTGGGCCGCCTTTGCCCCCATGCGGCATCTCATGACAGAGCATGCCGAAATTCTGGGAGCCGAGGGCAGGGGGATCGTCTCACGCATCGACGGGGCTATTGAGTTTGCTGAAAAGTTTCTGGCAACCAATCCGCTATTTCTGCGGGCTAATCCTTTGGTAGGCGAGCGACTTTCAAAGATTAAAGACCAGAATCGTCACTACCTTGCCCATGAGTACTTTAACCGCGACTGGCACCCCATGCACTTTGCGGCGCTTGCCCAGTGTCTGGCGCCCGCCAAGGTGCAGTACGCCTGCTCTGCAAACTATCTGGATGCTATTGATGCCGTCAACCTCACGGCGGAGCAGCAGGCATTCCTCAAAGAAATTCCCGACCCCATGTTTGAACAGACGGTGCGCGACTTCATGACCAATCAGCAGTTCCGCCGAGATTACTGGGTGAAGGGGGCCCGTCGTCTATCTGCCTTTGAGCAGGCCCAGGCCTTGCGTGACCAGCGGGTGCTGCTCACTACCCCGCGTGACGAGGTGGCACTGAAAGTAACTGGTGCCTTGGGCGAAGCCAGCCTCAATGAGCCGGTCTATGGGCCGGTGCTACAGGCCTTAGCCGACCATCAGGTAAAAACCATTGCCCAGGTAGAAAAGCTGGTGGCGGACAGTCAAGTGAGCTTTGGTCAGCTGCTGCAGGCGGTGCATGTGCTTATGGCCGCAGGCCACATTGCGTCGGTACAGGCAGAGGCAACGATTACTGCCGCGTCTACATCGTCTAAGGCCTTGAACCGGCATATTCAACAAAAGTCACTGGGCACGGCAGACCTGTCTTATCTAGCTAGCCCAGTTACCGGGGGTGGCATTGTCGTGGGCCGGTTTGCCCAGTTATTTATTTCAGCCCTTGCGGAAGGTAAAAAGAGCCCCGCAGACTGGGCACAGCATGTCTGGCAGATTCTCTCGGCGCAGGGTCAGCGCATTATTAAAGAGGGCAACACGCTGCAGTCTGCCGAGGAGAACCTCAAAGAGTTGCAGGCGCAGGCAGAAGAGTTTGCCCAGAAGCGGCTGCCCATACTGCGGGCGTTAAAGGTGGCCTAGCGAGTGGTTGATCATCCGGAACTGATCATCCGCGGTGGCGCCATTCAGTAGATGCAAAAGTGGAACTCGCTTCTGGGGGCTAGTGATTCGCCGGCCACCCCTCATTCGGCCACCGAAGCGCAGGCCCTAGTAGCGGCGGTTTATCAGCTTGCCTTTCGCCGTGCGCCTGACCCCGAGGGGCAGGCATCTTATGTAGGCCGTCTTCTAAGCGGAGGTCTCTCGTGTGTGCAGTTTCTTGCCGAGATTCAAGCCTCTGAGGAATTCAGGGCCTCGCGGGGGTCTCAAAATTTTTGGACTTCCGACCATGCTAACCGCTACCTTTCGGATTCCGTGCAGCAGCTCAATGGGCGTCTCAAGATTGATACCGCTCGCCTATCAACACAGTATGAAAATGCCTGGAAGTCTATTTTTATTGATGATGCATCTTCGCTAATTATTGGACAGAAGGAATATGGCCTTCAGCATAAGCGGCGTTTTTATGAACTGATCCATGGCCTGGAGGTGCTTAGCCAAGGCCATGCGATTAAGAGCCTGCTTGAGGTGGGGCCGTCAGAGTTTACCCGCCTGTATCGCTACTATTTTCCGCGGATTAATGTATCTACGCTAGACCGCCCGGTACACGATGGTTATATTGGCTTCACCCCGCAGGTGTGTTTAGAACGCCTGGGCAGCAGGCAACACTTTAGCGTTGACCTAAGTAAGCCACCGAAGAATTCGAATACGGTTTGGCAGGGCGCGCAGCACGATTTGGTTTTGCTGTGTGAGGTACTCGAGCACCTTACGGTACACCCGAGAGATCTTCTGGCCTTCATGAAGGCAGGCCTGAGGCCTGGAGGGCTGCTCTACCTTACCACCCCTAATTTTCTGCGCCAGGAAAACATCGAGAAGATACGGCGGGCGGAGAATCCTCAGGCTCTTTACCCCGCAGGGGAAGACAACTGGGATGCCCATCATCATTACCGCGAGTACCTAATGGGCGAACTACTCGACCTAGTACATGATTGCGGGTTTACGATTCTTGCCTTTTACTTTAGCGACTGCTGGGACGACAGTGTTAGCTACCCGAGGCCAGACGATGCCCTGGGCAATATCGTGTTGGTGGCGCGAAAGCCTTGAGACCTGCCTGGGGTTGCGTCTGCGGTTGCGCCTGGGGTTTATGCAAAGTTTCCAGCTGCAAAGCCCACAAGGCTTACGTTAGAGACGCCCTCTAAGATTCCCACCAAAGTAATATCTGATTCGGTGACCACGTTGCGTGACGACGAAAAGGTTGCCGTGATGTTGGCTTCTTTTTTGAGATACCAGATGCGGGCATCACCCGCGACGCTTGTCGTGATAATGACGGCCTTGGCGTCGGTTATAGGGTAGAGAAAAGGCTTGGCGGTATCCGTGGGGTCGGTACTAAAGAGTTCTGATACAGCCAACGGCGTTGAGATGGGGCTGCCCTGGTAGACGAGCACATCGCCATTGGCCCAGGCAAGAATGGGCGTTACTGAAGTCTGTGCCTTTACTTTGCTGGTACCGGTTTTGTTTAGATAGGCGGAGAAGTTAAGCACATCTGCTTGGGTAATACTAAAGCCGCGAATAGTGTCTATGCCGTTGGCCTGGGCAGAAGATTCGAATATAAAGGTGTCTTTGCCGCTGCCACCCGCCAGCGTGTCGTTTCCTTCCATGCCACGGATACGGTCGCCCATATACGAGGCAAGGTAGACATTGTCATCGCTATTGCCCACAAAGTTCACAACAAACCGGGCCGCTACGCCAGCGGTGTTACTGAGGTCTGCCCCAATGGCCTCGGTAACTGTGCCAAAGATAGGCCGACTGGCCTGGGTACCCAGACTGAGGGTGTTCGTGGTTAGGTTAATTGAGAGCGGGGCGCCGATCTCGCCATTGGCCATTACCAGGCCATCGAGTACATAGATTGCCGAGTCGATAAACCCTAAGCCAATATTGCTGCGCACCGCGCTTTGAATATCGGCCGCCGCAAGCGTCTGAAAGTCGGCATCGGTGAAACTCACCGTAATGCCAGCGGTGCTTCGGGAGAAGTCATGCGCGGTGGCGCGCCCGGTAAAGCTTAAGGCTACCGTGGTGTCGGAGGTTTTTACCAGGCTTGCAGTGAGCCCAGCCGGAACGCCGGTGACTGTGCCTCGACTGCTGCCGGCAGGCCCCGTGAAAGTGTCGCCCTGTAGCGTTATCTGTATAGACCCGGATATCTGGCCGTTGTTGGCATCACTCTCTAGCAGAAACCCGCGCGAATAGAGCAGCTGGCCCTTGGCGTTTTGCATGGGAGTAGGGCCCTTGGCCGAGGCAGTGAGCACCGAGATATAGTCTGAGACGGAGTCGTTGGCCCGCATTTCGTTTACCAGAATGGGCACTCGGTCAGAGGCAAAGCTCTTCCAGGCATCATCACCAGAACCTTTGAAAAAGTTTTGCGCCCTTAGCAGGTCTGGGTTGTCGCTAATAGCGGCAAGCTTTAGCCGCATCTCGTCGGTAAACCGTTGGGCAATTTCCACCTTGTTCACAAGGGCAAGCCGATCGGTTCCTTGGGCGCCGTCGATTATCCGGGCGATCAGTATCGCCCGGGACTCGTCTGCCGAGACGCCTTGGGCAATGTACTTGTCATATTCCTGGCGGAAGAAACGTACTCCCTCAACCTCGGCAGCCCGGCCGAAAAGGTTGTCATAGACCTTGGATACAAAGAGCTCAATGGTTGGCTGCTGGCCGTACAGGGCCCGAAACTCCGCCTGGTCTGTAGACCCAAAGGCTGCCGCCATGCGGCTGTCCTGGTTGAAATAGGCGCCGTTGGCCTGTTCGAGCCAATAGCCAAGCCCGGCTACATCTGCCGGTCGCCCATAAAAGCCAAGATAAAACTTTTGAATTCGCTCAGGAATAGACATAGCGATTCCTTGTCGGGAAAGTGACCATGCCCAGATTTAAGCAAAAGGCTTGCCATGACTCCGGCAGCCATAAAGCGCGCGACTTACAGGCTCGGGAATCCGCCTTGGTATTCCTGGTACTGAATACCGTTTTGTACGCCCACGACCGTTAGCTGGAAGTTCTCTTGGCTGTCGGAGATCTCGGCGAGTACCTGCCCAGCGGTTTTTTGTTTGGACTCTATGGTTCCAACGTAAAAATTGAGCCCAGCCGGATCGGGTGCTCTTTTGAGAACATTTTCGTACATTTTGCTGACAACGGACTGCAGGTTTTCCCCCGTGAGATAGGCATCGCGCGGATTAATGCTATATAGCTGCTTGAACTCGGTCTCCCAGATAAACCGGCTGGCCATAGTTACCGCATCGACTGCGCCAGAGTCGGCCCACTTAATCCAGAAGCCAAGCCCCTCTTGATCGGGGGTGCGGTTAAGCGCCGCCTGATAGAGCCTAAAGATACCCCCGGCCGAATTTGAACCCAAGACATCAAGGGCAATGTTGGCATCGGCAAACTCCACTCGCTTAAAGCTGTTGAGGTTGATGGCCTTGCCATTGGCGTCGGTGAAGCTCCACCGAGAGTCTTGGGTATTGAACTGAAGGTTTGCGGCGCTGCGATTAAACGGAAAGGAGTAGATGTCGGGGGTGAACCGACTGCCGTCACTGTTGAAGGTAAGGGGCTTATCACTTTGAATGTATGTATCGGTTCCCACAACAAGCTTGTTTACCGTTACGCTCAGCCCAGCGCTTGCGACATTGCCAAAGGGCAGGGTACCCAAGGCTGTTGATGCGGGTAAGGCCTCAGCCCGGCTGCTCAGCCCTGCCACTTGAATTTCGCCTGCCGAGAGGCGCTGGGTGTTGACTGCCACGATATCTCCTGCGAACCGAGACGGCAGGTCGCCAGAGTTGGTGGTCGTTGCAGACGTAAGGAGTTCGGCCAGGACGGGGTTAAAAGAAAGACCAAGGTTGTAGGCATTAAACCCGGTTACCGAAAATGGGCTTCCAGAAAGGTAAAAAGAAACCGAGTAGCCCGTATTGCTGGGAATGAATGTGGCACGAAGCATAAATTTCCCCGCTAAAAATTGACCAATAGCCTAAA
>JBMSYB010000085.1:0-5911 GCA_049426285.1 Burkholderiaceae bacterium | reverse complement strand
GTCAAACGCTGCGTTGTCAGCAAAGCGCTGGTCTAACGCCGCAGCCGCAACACCCGCCTTAAGCCCGGAATAAATGCCATTAAGGGAACCCCAGTACTCCGCCCGAACCCGAAGGGCGGTTTCCTGGGCGCGGCCATCCACCCACCACTGGCTAAAGCCCAGCCCCAGCCCCGAACTGGCCATGCCTGCTCCCTTCCCCCCATCGCCAAAAGGCTGCCAGGCAACCAGGCTTAGGCCACTGGTATCAAGCCAAGGGCTACGCTGATAGGCCTTATGGCTCAGCCCCAGCTGCAGATAGGCCGCCGGGACGCTCAGCCCCTCCGCATCTAGCGAGAATGAGCCCGACAGCCCGGCGTTCATGCCCAAAAACCGGTCCGACCGCTGGCGGCTTTGCGGCGCCAGATCGAGAGACGGTATGGGCGCCTGCGGACCAAAAACAACCCGTTCTTGTCGGGTCGCTAGGTTTGCGTTAGACGAATAGCCAGCAAAGGCCTCGGCCCAGAACCTACCAGCCTCAGGCCTGGCCAAGTCGGTGGGGCCCGCGCAGCCACCCTCTCTTTGCAGCGTAATTACCTGAGAGATTCCTGAGGGCAGATCAAACTCGGTTTCGAGCGCCTGAAAGATCGCCTCAGCCTCTAATGCATTACCGAGTTCACAGTAGACCAAGGCAAGGTCGAGACGCGCGCCGGCATGCAGCGGCCACTGCACCACGAATGCCTGCAAGGCCTCGATTACCTGACTAGTGGTCTTGCCCGATAGCTCGCCCAGCAGCCGCTCATAGGCCTGCTCTGCCTGGCCTACAGGGTTGGCCGATCTGTGAGCTGAGACCCGCGCGGCATCGCTAGGCGCAGTGGGAACGAGCGCTTGAAAAAAAGGGGCGCCTACTGCGGGCTGCGCTTGAGCCAACTGCACCCACGCCAGCCCAAGCCAAGCCGCCAGTAGCCCACACGAGAGCCGCAAAAACGGTGCCGGCAACCTAACGGGCCCAGCGGGTTACACCAAAGGCCGACTCTGCACCACCGAGCACAGACCGGTGAAACACGTAGCCCGCCTCTGTGGCCTCGGGGCCTGCTAAAACCCCGCTGACAATTCCGTTGGAAAGCCTTTCGTCACTTCGCAGGGCTCCGCTTCTCTCGACGCTGCCCTGAGCCACCAAGGGCGTAACACGGCCGTCGGGGCCCTGAATGCCGATCTCGGTAGAGAACTGATTACTTCCGAAGTCAATTTTGAGGCTTGGATTTACCACGGTGGCTGGCCGCGTACTTGCCTGTGGGCCAGCGCCGGTAATCAACAGAGCCTGGTAGTCCACCAATTGAAAGGCAAAGACCCCCTGGCTTGGCATAGCAAAAGGCCCTTGCTCTCGGGCCACAACAAAGGGGCCCACCACTCGGCCAAACTCTCTGCCAATCAAAAAGGCATCGAGCCCCTGGCCTGCCGGCAGGCTAGCCAGAGCCTGCCATCGCCCCCAGGCGACCGCTGGCTTGGGCAGGCCGGGGTCTTCGGGCCTAGGAACCTGCGTTTCCGCGAGCAAGGCGCCCGCCGACACCGTAGAAGAAATTTCGATTTCCGACTTTCGGGTAAGGGTTCCCGAGCCATTGGTAAGCGAGGGGCTTGACTGAGGAGCAGCCACAGAGCCAGACGTAGCGGGGCTAGCAGCCGCCTGAACCGCTGGCGCGACAGCGGCGGGGGCTGAGGCAGCAGCTACCGGTTTTTCCGCGCTGGCCGCGGGGGCTGCGGCAGCTGCTGGCTTTTCCGCACTAGCCGCCGGTGCGGACTGCTCTTTTGCGCGAGGAGAGCCCACCCCCGCCGGCTGCTCATCGAGCGCTGGGGGTACCAGGCGGTCTGGGCTAAGGTCGAGCGACTGCAATAGCTGAGGGCGTGACTCACCGGCCAAGACCTGCACCACAGGCGCACTGCCTGGGGCAAGGTCTACCACCGACTCGCCCGGACAAGGGCCAAGCCCAGAAGGCTGGCAGGCCTGATTGAAAGGAGAGACCGCAATTCGACCAGCACGCACCGAGGCGCTGGTGACAGAGGCATCGGCAAAGACCGAGAAGTCTGTGCCACGGACCCCAATAGCAGCCACTGGCGTGTTAAGCCGAAAACGATCGCGGGCCGCATTAGCGCCCCGACCCGATACCCAGCGGGCCGTTCCCTGAAGAAGATCTAGACGAATCTGATTGTTTCGCGGCGTTTGCGGGTCCACCCGGTAGGCCACAATATGCAGTCGGGAACCAGGCCGCACGCTGAGAAAGGCCTGATCAACAGTGGTGAGGTAGGCATAGCCACCTGCGGTAGTGTCGATAACATCACCCTCAAAAACCGACTGACCCTGCATTAGTGGCTGCAAAGGCTGACCCGATGCCTGACGCTGCACTCCAGCAGAAACAATGCTGGCCACCCCCACAGGAACGGGATTGGCTACAGCTGGTGCGGCCCAAGCCGCAATTGCAGCAAGGATAAATAGCCGACGAAATGCAACCTCGAGAAAGAGGCTAGGCCGAAAGAGGGATAGAAAAAAAGATAACCGCATGCACAGAGATGCTACAGAAAGTTCAAGGGTCTAATGTGATAATCGTCACATGATATCAAGAGAACTGCTCAAGCAGCAGAGCCTGTTTCAAGACCTTCCCGAAAAGGCCCTAACCGTTCTGCAACCGCAGGTGCGGCTGCAGGAGTTTCAAAGGCGCGATTTTGTGCTTCACAAGGGCGGAGCCGGCGACGCCCTGGTCTTACTGCTTACGGGCCGGTTACAGGTCTTTAGCGTTTCTGAATCGGGCAAAGAGGTGGGCATAAGCTTTATTGAGCCCGGCGACCACTTCGGCGAGATATCGCTCATAGACGGGGGACCAAGGTCGGCCTCGGTAATGGCCGTTTCTAATTCCACGGTGGGCTTTGTGCCAAAGGCAATTGCGTTACAACTCTTTCACAACGAGCCCAGTGTGGCAGCCCGTATTCAGGCGCGTCTGTGTGCCGTGATACGCAGCGAGATTCAGCACCGGGCCGGGCTTGCCGGCCATAGGGCCTATGCCCGCGTCTATTCGGTTCTTGCCAACGATCCGAGGCTCAATGCGCGAGGTCTCCATAGTCAATCTGCCCTGCCCTTAGGGCCTATCGTACTCACCGAACTGCCCAACCAGTCAATGATTGCCAGCATGGCCAATGTCAGCCGGGAAACAGTAAGTCGGGCGCTAAGCCAGTTGGCGAAAGATGGGGTAATCCGAAAAGAACGTGGGCAGATTTCGGTACTGCAGACGGAGCAGCTACTGAAACTCGCCGCAGACGAGTTACCCGTTCCGGCAGACGAGAATCCCGCAGCCTTCAGTAACGGCCCGGCGCGTCGCACCCCAGGGCCCAGGGTGGTTCGCCTGGGTGCGCCCAAAAAAATCGACTAGTACGAAAGCGCGCGAAGGTACTGCAGGGCGCTGACCGACCAGTCGAATTCGGCCGCGCTGAGAAGTCGGGCGGCCTCTACCTGTTGGCCGAGCTGTTGCGCATCTCGGGCAAGAAAGCTATCCAATGCGGTAACAAGGCCATCTGCCAATTGATTATGCTCACTGGCCTGCACCACCAGGTAGTGCGCATCTGTCCAGATGCCACCACGGGCGCCGAAAGGCGTGCTCAGAATCGGCAGCCCCCAGGCTGCATACTCCGACATTTTGAGGTTTGTTCCCGACCCCGCAAGAATGGGGTTGAGGCCCACTGTGGCCCGAGCAAGCCACAGGGCCTTTTCCTGGTGCGACACCACGCCCGTAACATGAAGATTCGGCGGAAGATCTACGGCCTGCAGGTCGTGACCCACCGACCCGAGAACCACAAACCGCCAGATAGAGTCTGGCCTGCTTTCGTGCAAAAACTTTGCTGCCGAGACAATTGCCTTTAAGGCCTGCTGATTTGGTGCATGGCGGCTTGCCATAAAAAGGGCTAGGCCTAGGCCAGACAGCTGCAGGCTCTGCTGCCGTGCCGACCAGGGCTGATACTGGGCCTCAGATGTATCAAGGCCATTGCTGGCCACCGCAACCAGTTTCTCACCCAGCCCCTGATCCTGGGCGATCTGCTGCAGATCGACCCGGTCCTGATCGCTACAGGCCACCACCCATCGGGATGCCTTCATCAGCCGAACCTCAAGGGCCTGCACTGCGTGAGTGGCAGCATTGGCCAGGGTAGAGCCCCCCTTGGCGTACATTGCCGCCTTTAAGTGCGACTCGACATTGTGGGCCTCATAGACAATCGGTCGGGCCAGCCCCGGCTCTCTCTGCACAAGGCTCTCGTAGACCGGAAAACAATATGGGTGCGAGAAGACCACGACATCGCAGTCGCGCAGGCACCTGGCCAGCGCCATCGAGAACTCAGTAAGTAACTCAGGGCGCAGTGCCACCAAGAGGTCTAGGCAGCTTACGCCCAGTTGCCGAAAGTACTCTGCCTCTTGTTGGCAGAGCACCGAGGGCATGGGCAAAGTCTCTTCAATAAAGCCCTCGGTGTGTTGGCGCAGGGTGTGCGCCGTCTGCGAATGCCCGAGGTCTAAAAGATGCACGTTAAGGTAACGAGACAGGGCGGTATAGAGGCCCTGTATGCGCAACTGCCCGCCGCTGGCTGCCGCCTCCACCGCGAAGCTGTTGACCACCAGCAGGCGCCGCACTGAGCGGGGCATAACTGAGCGCGAGGCAGGTATGTTGGGCCTGCTCTCTGCACCGGGGCCCAAAGCGGCGGGCTCGGGACGATGAACCAACTGCTTGGCCAGAGCAGACCACGACAGCGATGCCGCCACCCATTGCCTGCCCGCCTCACCCATGCGCTGTCGATAATCGGCTGCTGAAGAGTCGACCAGCGCCCGAAAGCCTTCTGCGAGAGAAGCCTCGGTGGGCTCGGCCACCCAGCCAGTCTTACCGTGGACCACCAACTCGGTGGGGCCTCCTGCATCAGTGGTGGTAAGCACCGGGGCACCGGCCATAAAGGCCTCTACGGTAATGAGCCCATAGTCTTCCTGGTAAGGCGCAAAAGGCACAAAAACCGCGCGGCGATAGGCAGCCACTAGCGCAGACTCAGGAAGGTAGCCCTTTAGCACCACCCCCGGCGTCTGCTGGGCCAGGGCCCTGAGCTGCGGCTCTGCAGGGCCAGTGCCAGCAATCCAAAACGGCAGGTCAACGCGGCTCTGGGCATAGGCACGTATCAGAAGGTCTAGCCGCTTGGGTGGATCAAGCCGGCTTGCAGTAACAATGAGGTCGCGCGCGTTAGGCACGCTAGGCGCGTTAGCGTTGGCAGCCGGGCCGCTATCGAGACTCGTGAAGGTGGGGTGGTGCATCACCTGCACCTGGGCATCTGCTGGAAAATAATCGGTTCGTGCGGCCACCGTTTGAGATATCGCAGCATGGCGCTGCACAGCGCGAGTAGACAAGGCCACTGCATCAAGCAGCCGAACACAGGCCCTGGCAAAGGGACCTGGAAAATCCAGCAGCCCAGCGGCAGCGCCCACTACCCCATCACCTTCTACATGTCTTAACCCCTGCAAAAGCACCTGGGCCAGTTGCCCTAACGATGCGTACTGGCTGAAAACCAGCGCCTCTGCCTGAGCCCTGCTGCTACCTGTCCAATGCGGCTGACCAGCAAGGGCCAAGGCCTGCACCACGGGCAAAGGCAGACGCAACACCTCATGACATGCCTTGAAAATGTCCTGAGAAAGCACTGTGGGCATGCCTTGGGGGTAGGTGTCATACAGGCCGCGCAGGGTGTGCTGCAGGTAGACCACATGATTGCGATGCGACACCGCCCAGGCCGGATACTTGGTAGTTAAAACCTGGTCATAGTCATCGAGGTTCTCGTTCGCGAACCGGGCATAACTCTGCAGCACCTCAATTAAGTTTTTTTCTGGGCTTGGCAGGGCCACCAGGTCTGCCTTAACCCCCGGCAGTTG
>JBMSYB010000084.1:0-5936 GCA_049426285.1 Burkholderiaceae bacterium | reverse complement strand
ATGGTAGCTCGTGACCTAATGCGGCTCGGTTCGGCCTTGGTATTCGGCAACATTGTCGGGGTGGCCACTGTGGCCTTTTTCGCAATCATTCTCTATGTCTGGTCAATCTGGAAGATTCCGATCGCTACAGAGTTCGTTGCGTGGGATGAGGCGCAGTACTCCCCAGTCTTGGGGGCCTGTATGTTGATCGGTGCGTTGATCGCGGGGTGGATATACAGCCACCTCGAAGGACCCCGAACCCATGGTCCAGCCGACACAATTGTGGCGATAAAGAATGACACCGATGTGGATGTTCGCCACGGCCTGCTGAGCAGTGCGCTCACCCTCGTCAGTGTCTCGGCAGGTTCCTCTGCCGGACTCTTCGGCCCAATCGTCCATTACGGCGCTTGCATCGGGTCCATCTTTCAGCGTTTTTTCAGGCTCTTGAGTCGAAACCTTCTGCTTGCATCGGGGGGTGCGGCCGCGCTTGCGGCTTTGTTTGCTGCGCCGATTGCCGCCTGCATCTTTGCCCACGAAATGCTTCTGCGACGCTTTCGATCGAGCGAGACGGCTCCTGTGGTTGTAGCAGCCCTTGGTGGGTACTTCGCCTCCACCATGTATTTTGGTGGTGACAGAAAGCTGCTAAAGATCTCTGGGCAGCCCGTTGATGTGGGCCTGGAGTCGCTCATGCTGGCCTGCCTATTGGGGGTTATTTGCGGCTTGCTCTCCACGGTGTACATCTACCTCCTCACTCGGGGGCCGAAGCTGGCCAATTCCACCGGCATCCCGGTCTGGCTCCGCCCCCTTGTGCCCGCCTCATTGTTATTTGCCGTCTCTCCCTTCTTGCCCCAGTTAATTGGGCCGGGGCTTGGGTCGGTGAACATGGCCTTGGCAGGCGAATTTGGCCTTTGGCTGCTGACTGCCCTCTTGGTCTTGAAGATTGTCGCTACAGCCCTCTGCCGCTCCTTCGGCTTTCATGGGGGCATCTTCCTCCCAGCTGTATTCTTTGGCGCGATGCTCGGTGGCATTTTCGACACACTGGTGGGGGGCGGGCACCACATGTATGCTCTACTCGGGGCAGCCGCTTGTGCCGGGTCCGCGATCGGTGCACCTATTGCGGCAGTGGTTCTTCTCTTCGAAATGAGCGGGGATTATCGATTCATTGTGCTGGCGATGGTGTCTGTTGCGATTTCATGCCAGATGAGTCGAACCCTGATTGGGCGTTCGGTCTGGGACCGGTCTCTTCATCTGAGGGGCATTAATATTGATGACGAGCCCAGGTCCTCTAACGCCGATGATCGTCGCTGAGGTGAATGCCGCGCAGCAAGAGTTGGCGGTCGAATAAAGAGCGCCCCGCCAAGGCCCGGGAGAATTGGTTGGCTGTGACCACGCTGATCATTCCTAGCACTGCCCACTCGTAGCTGCCGGTGAGCTCAAACACAATCATCACCGCTGCCAATGGCGCGCCAATGACTGCGGCAATGCAACTTGCGGCGCCGAGTATGGCGAAATTAGAGGCCGCTGGATCTATGCCAGGCAGCGTCACATCGAGGATCGCTCCCGATAGCGCGCCAATGAACAATGCGGGTGCGAATACCCCCCCAAACATTCCAAATCCAATGCAGAGACTTGTCGCGATGATCTTCAGTCCGATGAGGCAAAGTAAAAGCACAAGGCTTAATTTGCCTGCAAGGGCGAGGTCTACGGATCCGAGGCCATGACCGAGCAGATGCGGGAAAAACGGCGACATGGCAAACAGAAAAAATGCAGGGACCAGTGGGCGCCATTGAACCGGAATATTTGATCGCTTTGCCAACGTCGGGGCGGCAGTCACGCTCCGAATGTACACAATCGAGGCCAGCCCACTGGATATGCCGACTCCAATGGCGAGAAAAAACGTGCCCAGTGAGAGGGTGGGTGTCGACTGAATATCAAAAATGCGCTGGTCCCCGACAATCACATGTGC
Organism: Burkholderiaceae bacterium; assembly: GCA_049426285.1. Taxonomy (GTDB): domain Bacteria; phylum Pseudomonadota; class Gammaproteobacteria; order Burkholderiales; family Burkholderiaceae_A; genus Hahnella. Next base: position 3,991 of record JBMSYB010000084.1, on the reverse strand, counting down.
AATCCACTGGGCCCCAAAGGCCGCTGCAATGACGGGCCCGGGGCCGAAGGCGCCAAACCGACGAATAATCGCCTCATGAGCCAGGATCGCTGCCCCAATTGGCGCTGAGAAGACGGCTGCAATGGCCGCGGCGGCGCCACTGCCCAGAATAATGTCGGTGGGAAGTTTCTGAGGAAACGCATGCGACCAACGCATCAAGACGGAGCTGATATAGCCTCCGAAATGCATGAGCGGGCCAAAGATGCCAATGGATGCACCGCCCGACAAGTTCACCGTGGCGAGCAGGGTTGACAGCATCCCAGAGCGAACATTTGGGCTTTCGTTTCTTTGGGCCGCCAGGATCAGATCGGCAGGACCATGCGGGCGACCGTCTTGGAGCAGTAGGAGGATGCGGCCTGAGATCAGCGCCGCAACGAGCAATGCGAGTCCGATCGCAGGACTAACGGTAATGCCATCAAGCCCCAGGTCAACGGGCAGTGGCACCCTCCAAAGCTCGTTGAAGAAATCGACAACAGCGAAAATCCCCAGCGCCACGGCCCCGACCAACATCCCTAGGAGCAGGGACCCGGTGATGACTCCAATGCGAATCCATAGACCCCAATCTCTCGAGTGGGGATGTGGCGGCTTCGTATTGGCTTCTTCAGTCATCTCCTACTTTGCCGTGGGTCCGTATCGTTCTTCAAGAATTTTTCGGATAAGAGAGACCTCTGCGTGTACGGCAGCCAACTCCTCTCGCACGGTCCGCAGGTCGTTGCCCTCTGCCGCGTGTTCATCCGAGTGAATTGAGTTGAGCGAATTCACGATAACCGCGATGAACAGGTTTAGTACGGTGAATGTCGCTGTCAGAATGAAAATGACGAAGAAGATCCAAGCATAGGGGTAGACCTCCATGATGGGTCTTGCAATGTCCCCGGACCAACCCTCTAGAGTCATTATTTGAAAAAGAGTGAAGAGACTTAGGCCCAAGTCTCCGAAGAGCTCCGGGAAACTCTGGCTGAAGAGTTTCGTGGTGATGACCGCACAGACATAAAAGAGAATGAAGACCAGGCCGATCACTGCGGACATTCCCGGAATCGCCGAGAGGAGGGCCCCCACCACCCGCCGGATGCTCGGGATCTTGTTAATCAGACGCAGAACACGCAAGACTCGAAGTGACCGCAGCACAGCGAAGGGGCCTGAGGCTGGAATGAGGGCAATGCCCACCACGATGAAATCAAATACCGACCATGGGTCTTTGAAAAATCGCCAACCTCGTGCCGCGAGGAGAGAGGCGATTTCCACAACGAATACTGCCAAGACGGCGTGGTCCGCGGCGATCAATGTCTCGCCGTACTGCGCCATGATGGTCGGGCTGGTCTCCATACCCAGAATGGCTGCATTGATGAGAATCAGAACGATGATGGTGTTCTGAACCCACTTCTGCCCCCAGAACCGCTCAATCGCGGCTTTCCAGGGGGGAAGATTAGGGTCCAAGGTGGGTGCAGAGGCGTTCATGGGCGTGTTGAAAATGGTTAGAAGGGGTTGATTGGGTTCAGATCTAGCCAAATTGGGGCTGTTCGAATTAGGGCATGACGGGTTTCGACTTGGATTTTTCACTACCTGGCATTACGTCCGCGGCTTAGAGTACACCCTCGCTGAAGTGACGAATTCAGCCAAATTTATCTTGTTCAAATAAACCCCAGCCCCGACCGCTCATCATATAACGAGACAGCGGGGCTTTCTATTCTTGTGGGTCTTCTTTGGGGGCTGATTTCAGCTCTCTATATCTGGGCCTGCACCGATGCGGGCAAATGGGCCAAAGCCTCGGGTATTCCGTTGCGCTGGCGACCCTTGGTGCCTGCGGCACTGTTGTTTCTGTTGTCTCCCGTATTTCCTCACCTGCTAGGGCCAGGCATTGACTCGATCGACTTAGCCATGACAGAGGGACTTTCCATTGCACTTGTTGTCACGCTCATTGGCCTGAAAATTCTTGCTACCTCAACCTGAAATGACGGGAAGCTATGAATGGACGGTTTTGTCAATGCTCTCGGTCGCTGTCTCAAGCCAGATCTCTCGCGCTCTGATGGGCCGATCCATCTTCGATAGGCAGCTAGCGCTTCGAGGAATCTTTGTCCACGACGATCGCCCTAAGGTTTCCGCTTCATGAGTAAGCTGTCAGCGTAATTGTTGGTGGGCGAGCGCTGCGCCTTGAGTCAGCGCCCGCAGCTTGGCAATCGCCACCTCTCGACTCATCGGCGCCAAGCCGCAGTTAGTACAGGCTATCAGCCGGTCTTTGCGCACGAACTGCAAGGCCTTACCGATGGTGTCGGCAACCTGCTCGGGGGTCTCAACGACATCGCTTGCGACATCTATTACGCCCACCATCACCTCTTTACCGTCTAAGAGCCGAATCAGGTCCATAGGCACGTGCGAATGAAAGCACTCCAGGCTTACCTGATCGATACTGCTTTTTTGTAGCGCTGGAAACACCTGCTCGTACTGGCGCCATTCATGGCCGAGCGTCTGCTTCCAATCGATATTGGCCTGAATGCCATAGCCGTAGCAGATATGAACGGCCTTTTTGCACCGAAGACCCTGGGCCGCTCGCTCTAAGGCCTTCACGCCCCAGTCAGCGGCCTCTTGCATGTAGACATTAAAGGCGGGCTCATCAAACTGAATGATGTCCACGCCATCGGCCTCAAGTGCCAGGGCCTCTTGGTTGAGCAGTTCAGCAAAGGCCATCGCCATGGTTACCCGGTCGTTGTAAAACCGATCGGCCACCGTGTCGACAATGGTCATTGGGCCTGGCAGCGTGAACTTCAGCAGCTTCTTTGTATGGGCGCGCGCAAGCTGCGCCTCGCGGGCATGCACCCTGCCCTTGAGCTTAAGCGGGGCAACCACCTGCGGCACCATCGCATCGTAGCGATTATTGCGGATACCCATCTTTACCTTGTTCTGAAAATCGATGCCTTCAACCTGCTCCAGAAACCCGTGCACAAAGTGCTGACGCGACTGCTCTCCATCGCCAATGACATCGAGCCCAGCATCTTCTTGGGCCTTAATCCACAAAAGGGTGGCGTCGTCTTTGGCCTGCGCAAGCGCGGGGCCCTCGTGGCGCCACTGCGGCCAGAGTTTTTCGGTTTCCGCCAGCCAATGGGGTTTGGGCAGGCTGCCAGCGATTGCGGTCTTGAACATAGTTGACTCCGTGAAAGCGATAGGACATACGGTAACAGCTTCGAGGCGATTTCCCGTATTCTCGGGGTATGGTCCGGTCAAACTTCAGCACGCGCGTGATTGCCTTTGACGCCTATGGCACCCTCTTCGATGTCTTCTCGATAACCGCGCGGGCTGAAAGCTACTGGCCTGGCCAGGGTGCGGCGCTTGCCAGAACATGGCGTGATAAGCAGATTGAGTACACGCGCCTGCGGTCAATGGCGGGGCCTGCCCGGTACAAGTCTTTCTGGCAGATCACTATCGACGGCCTTCGATTTGCTGTGCAGTCTCTGGGCCTGGCGATGTCCTCAGCCCAAGAGCAAGGGCTGCTCGACCAGTACGCGGTACTTAATGCCTTTCCCGAGAACCTTGCTACGCTGCAGGCACTGAAGGCTCGCGGGCTGTCGCTTTGCATCCTTTCCAATGGCAGCCCCGAGATGCTGGCATCGGCCGTATCCTCAGCGAATATGGATGGCCTTTTCGACGCGGTCTTATCTGCCGAATCCGTGAGGCGGTTCAAGGTCGATGCCAGTGTCTATCAGCTCGTATGCGATCGGTTCAGCTGTTCCCCACCGGAGGTGCTCATGGTGTCCTCGAACTGCTGGGATGTAATCGGCGCCCATTGGTTTGGCTTTCACACCTTCTGGGTCAACCGGTCGTCACAGCCACTGGAGCAGCTCGACGCTACCCCTGACTACCAAGGTAAGAGCTTGGCTGACCTTCTTGAGCTATGAATTACGCTATTATTACGGTGACAGTTTACTTAATTCCCGTAGGGAATTAAGTAAACTGTCACCGT
>JBMSYB010000083.1:0-6396 GCA_049426285.1 Burkholderiaceae bacterium | reverse complement strand
CTCCTCGCGGCATTCGCAACGCTCGTCGGCGTCCCGTTCATGCGCTCCCCGGCCCCGTTTCTACAGCCGCTCAAAGATTACCGCGATGCCCTGCCCGCCCCCAATACACATCGTGGTCAGGCCGTACTTGCCTTTCACTCGGTGCAGTTCGTGGATACATTTAGTGGCAATGATTGATCCTGTCGCACCAACCGGGTGTCCCAGGGCAATCGCTCCGCCATTGACGTTTACCTTGGCAGGGTCTAAGCCCAGTACCTTCGTAACGGTTAGCGCTTGGGCGGCAAAGGCTTCGTTTGACTCGATAACGTCGAGCTGGTCGATCTTCAGCCCCGCCCGTTGCAGGGCAATGGTAGTGGCAGGAATCGGCCCCTCGCCCATGATCTCGTTGGGAACGCCGGCCACGGCATAGCTCACCACCCGGGCCAAGGGCTTTGCACCCGCCTTAGCGGCGGCGCTAGCCTCGCCGAGCACCAGAAACGCCGCCGCATCGTTAATACCCGAAGCGTTGCCTGCGGTTACGGAGCCGTCTTTTTTGAAGGCCGGCTTCATCTTGGCCAGGGCCTCCATGGTGGTGGCGCGAGGATGCTCGTCGGTGTCGAAGACCACATCGCCTTTGCGCGAGGCAATGGTGATTGGCACGATCTGGTCCTTAAACCGCCCCTCGGCAATAGCCCGGGCAGCCCGATTCTGGGACTCTAGCGCAAAGGCGTCTTGCATCTCGCGGGTAAGACCATGCTTTGTGGCAAGGTTTTCAGCGGTAATGCCCATATGGCCCACGCCAAAGGGATCCGTCAGGGTGGCGACCATCATGTCGGTCATTTTGGTGTCACCCATACGTGCGCCAGAGCGCATAGCCGGGCTCAGGTAGCCGCCCCGGCTCATGATCTCCACCCCACCGCCGACGCCGAAGTCACTGTCGCCCAGCAGGATGTTCTGGCTTGTGGAGACCACCGCCTGAAGGGCAGAGCCACAGAGCCGGTTGATGGTGAGCGCCACAGAGCTCATGGGCAGGCCTGCCTGAATACTGGCCACCCGGGATACATAGGGCGATCGCGACTCGGTAGGGATACAGTTGCCGACAACGGTGTAGTTGATCTGTTCTGGGTCAACATGGGAACGTGCGACGGCTTCTTTCATTACCATGCCGCCAAGATCACTGGGCTCCAGGCTGGACAGACTTCCCCCAAAGCCTCCTACCGCAGACCGCACGGCGCTTAACACGACGACTTCACGCATACGCTTCTCCTCTTTAGTTTTGAATAAAAAATGGCTTTTTCTGCTCTACTGTTGTTTAGTTGCGTGCTGCTCTATGAATGCCTTATTTCGTAGCCTAGGCGGCGACAATCACCGCCTCAAGATCGTAGTCATCACTCCCCACAATATCCACCGCGGCAAACCGGCCAACACCGACCCGCGCAGGATGCCGGGAATTCGGGTCTGGCCGCACCCGCACAATGCCATCGATATCCGGCGCATCGCCACCGGTGCGGCCGACAAGAATGCCCTCCTCTTCATCGACCCCGTCGATGAGCACCTGTGTTCTGCGGCCAACCCATCGTGACAGACGCTGCTCGGATATCGGCTGCTGATGAGCCATGACGCGGTCTGCGCGCTCCTGCCGTACCTCGATGGGAAGGGCTCCGGGCAGGGTATTGGCCGTAGCACCCTGCACCGGACTGTAGGCAAAGCAGCCCAGACGATCGATCTGGGCCTCGGTGAGAAACTGCAACAGGTCTGAGAATTCGGTTTCCGTCTCGCCAGGAAACCCGGCAATAAAGGTGCTGCGCAGGGTGAGATCGGGTACCTCCTTGCGCCACTGTTGGATACGCTCGAGGTTCTTTTCGCCGGAGGCGGGCCGCTTCATGCGCTTTAAGACATCGGGATGGGAATGCTGAAATGGCACATCCAGATAAGGCAGCACCTTGCCTGTGGCCATGAGCGGCAGAACCTCATCGACATGCGGATAGGGATAGACATAGTGCAGCCGCACCCAGACCCCCAGACGCGAGAGCTCTTCTACCAGTTCGGCAAACCGGGTACGCACCGGCCTGCCCTCGACAAAATCGGTGCGGTATTTCAGGTCTAGGCCATAGGCGCTGGTGTCCTGAGAGACCACCAGAATTTCCTGTACGCCGGCCTTTACTAGGGCCTCTGCCTCGCGCATCACTTCACCAATTGGGCGCGACACCAGGTCGCCGCGCATGGAGGGAATGATGCAGAAGCTGCACCGGTGGTTGCAGCCCTCGGAGATCTTCAGATAGGCATAGTGGCCGGGCGTAAGCCGAATGCCCTGGGGCGGCACCAGGTCGGTAAACGGGTCGTGGGGCTTGGGCAGGTGCTGGTGTATGGCCTGCATTACCTCGGCCGTGGCATGAGGACCCGTTACGGCAAGCACCTTGGGATGCACCTCAGACACCAGAGACCGCTCGCCGCGAGTGCCTGGCTTGGCACCAAGGCAGCCCGTGACAATGACCTTGCCGTTTTCTTCGAGGGCCTCGCCGATGGCATCTAGGCTTTCTTCTATGGCCTCGTCTATAAACCCGCAGGTGTTTACCACCACAAGGTCGGCGCCCTCGTAGCTGCTACTGACCTGATAGCCCTCGGCCCGCAGCTGGGTGAGGATTCTTTCGGAATCAACAAGCGCCTTGGGACAGCCCAGCGAGACAAATCCAACCGTAGGGGTGGTCATACCCAAGGCTTAGCCCTTGCCCGGTTTGTCTCGACCTTCAGATCCTGACTCGGGATCGACACCCGGGAAACCAAAGCCCGACATCATCGACCGCGCATTGGACTGCATCTGTTCTTCCATCTGGAGAAACACCTTCTGGCTCTGCTCCATGTAGTTGCTCATGATCTTTTGCATCACCGGGGCCTGACCGGCCAAGAACTGGCTCCAGGCCTCTTGGTTGGCAAATCCCTTGCCGGCCATAAACGCCTCAGACTGTTCTTTTACCTTGTTCTGCATCTCCATAAAGGTCTGGATGTTCTTTTCAAGGTAGGACCCCATCACACCCTGCAGGGCATGGCCATAGAACCGGATAATCTGCTCGAGCATCTTTGCCGTGAATATAGGCATGCCTCCCGATTCTTCTTCGAGAATGATCTGCAGAAGAATACTGCGGGTGAGATCTTCGGTCGACTTTGCATCGACCACCTTAAATCCCTCGTGGGCCAAGACCAGCTCTTTGACATCCGCCAGGGTAATGTAGCTACTGGTGCGTGTGTCGTAGAGCCGGCGGTTGGGGTATTTTTTTATCAGCCGAAGATCAGGAGAGGCCATAGTACTTTCCAGTTAACTCATGTGTAGTCCGCCATTCAGGGAGAAATCCGCCCCGGTGGCAAAACCGCTGTCATCCGATGCAATCCAGGCCACCATCGACCCGATCTCCTCGGGCTCGCCCAGACGCTTTACCGGGATCGTGGCAACGATCTTTTCGAGCACCTCCGGCTTGATTGCGCGCACCATATCCGTACCAATATACCCTGGTGACACGGTATTCACCGTAACCCCCTTGGAGGCGACCTCTTGGGCAAGCGCCATGGTAAACCCATGAATACCCGCCTTTGCCGTGGAGTAGTTGGTCTGGCCGAACTGGCCCTTCTGGCCATTGACCGACGAGATATTGATAATCCGGCCCCAGCCCTTACTGATCATGCCCTCAACAACCTGCTTGGTGACATTAAAAAGGCTGGTAAGGTTGGTCTCGATAACCGCATCCCACTGCTCGCGGGTCATTCGCACAAAAAGTCCGTCTTTGGTAATGCCTGCATTATTTACCAGCACATCTGGATTGCCGTATTCGGCCTTGACCTTTTCAAAAGCAGTAACGGTGGATTCCCAGTCGGCGACATTGCCCACCGAGCCATAAAAGGTATAGCCGTCAGCCTTCTGTTCTGCGATCCACTTTTGGTGGTCACGGCTCGGGCCGCAGCCCGCAATCACCATTAGGCCAGCATCGTGCAGCTTGCGGCAGATCGAGGTTCCGATGCCGCCCATACCACCTGTCACATATGCAATTTTTTTAGTCATCTCATCTCCTCCAGGGTTGTGGTTTATTAAGAATTTTTTTGCGCCAAGACCACCGCTTCTATTGTTCGCTGCTGATCACTTGGCCAGCAGCGCCTCGGCTTTTTCTTTGACATAACTGCCTGGGGCATCCTCAATAGCCGGATAGGACTTTGCCTTGCCGAGCTTTTTAGGAGCGGGCATGTCTTTGCCTTTGAACGGTTTTATCCAGGCGGCCCAGTCATTCCACCAGGTACCAGGATGCTCTTTGGCCGTTTCGAACCAGGCATCTGCGGAATCGGCAAGCCCGGGCGCTGTCCAGTAGCTCCGCTTGTTTTTGCTCGCCGGATTGATGCTACCGGCGATATGGCCGCTTGCTCCAAGAACAAACCGGGACTTTGGCCCCAAGGCCCGGGCCGAGGCCCAGGCCGACTGCCAGGGCACGATATGGTCTTCGCGCGCACCGAAGGCATAGACGGGAAGTTCGATTTTGCGCAGGTCGAGTTTCTGGCCACAGACCACCACCCGATTGGGCTTTACGAAGTTATTTTCCAGATAGGTATTGCGCAGATACCAGGTAAAAAACGGGCCAGGAAGGTTGGTGCTGTCGGCGTTCCAGTACAGGATATCGAAGGCAGGCGGGGTTTCGCCCTTGAGGTAGTTTTTCTCCACATAGTTCCAGACCAGGTCGTTGGGCCGCAGAAACGAGAAGGTGGTGGCCAGTTCCTTGCCCGGCAGAAGCCCACCTTCTCCGATGGTGGTCTCGCGCATGGCTACCTGGGCCTCGTCAATAAAGACATCAAGCACGCCGGTGTCGGAGAAGTCCACCAGGGTGGTCATGAGGGTGAGGGTCTGAACCGATGGGTCTTTGCGCGCGGCGAGCACCCCAAGCGCGGTGGTGGCCATGGTGCCACCCACACAGAAGGCCAGAAGGTTGATCTTAGGCACCGACATGATGTCTTTGACCACCTCGATGGCCCGAAGCACCCCTTCGCCAATGTAGTCGTCCCATCCCAGGTGGGCGCTTTCCTGGCCAGGGTTTTTCCAGGACACCATAAAAACGGTATGGCCGTTCTCAACGGCAAAACGCACCAGGGAACTCTCAGGCGTGAGGTCCATGATGTAGAACTTGTTGATGCTCGGAGGCACCATTAAGAGTGGCACGCTGCCCACGGTGGGGGTTGTGGGAGAGTACTGAATGAGCTGAAACAGGGCATTTTGAAAGACCACCGAACCGGGGGTGATCGCAAGGTTTTCACCCAGCACAAATGACGACTCATCGCTCTGCGAAATACGGCCTTTTTGCAGGTCGGACATCAGGTTGTCGATGCCCTTGCGGAGGCTCTCCCCTTTAGACTCTATGAGCTTTTTCTGGGCCTCGGGATTGGTAGCCAGGAAGTTGCTCGGTGATGCTGCGTCGAGCCACTGCTGCGCAAGAAACTTGATCTTGTTGCGGGTCTTGGTATCTGCCTGCAAGGCATCGGCCATAGACATAAGCGTCTGGCTGTTAAGTACATACAAGGCTGCCAGCATAGAAAATGGCGAGGACTTCTGCCATTCCCCGCCAGCAAAACGCCGATCGAGTGCGGCGGTTTTCTGGGCACCTGTTTCTGAGCCCAGCACCTCGCTGAGCTTTTTCAGGTAGTCCATTTGAATAGCAGAAAGCCGCTCTGGGGGTATATGGGCCAGTGGCTGCGTCATACGAGATCTCCTCACCTAACCTTTTTTGGGGGTTGCTTTTTTGGTTGCTGCACTATCTAACCGCTATAAACATCAGACATTCGGAATGTAGCCTTTCGTCCCTCATTCTGAGACGGGGGATTACCCGCGTCAAATAGTGACCTTTTTGGGTTCATCGAAATCTCGCCAGATCAGGGCCGCCATACGGCCGGTAACGCCCTCTTTCCGATACGAAAAAAAGAGATCTGTCTGCGATACCGTGCACCGGGTATCGGCCATTATTACTGGCGGCGAAAGACCCATCTGGCCTGCCCAGCGCTGGCTCTGCAGCCGGGCAAGCCCTGCAAGATCGGCCAGCAGCCGGCCTTGGCGGCCAGGCCTGAAAAACGGGTCGATATCTGCGTTCTGTAGATAGGGGGCATTGCCAAAGGCGGTCTTTACTTCAGGGCCCACCTCAAAGGCCTCCGGACCAATGCAGGGGCCTAGCCATAGGGTGAAGCCCTGGTCTGCAGCACCCGGGTTCTGGGCCCGCATGGCGTTTAGAAGCTTTGGTAGCACACCCTGAGAAAGGCCCCGCCAGCCCGCATGGGCCGCCCCTACCAGGCCACCATCGGCCCGGGCCGCCAGTATGGGCATACAGTCGGCCACCAGAATGGCACAGGCAAGGCCTAGCTCGCTGGTAAGGCTGGCATCGGCCTGCGGGGCGGAAT
>JBMSYB010000082.1:0-6527 GCA_049426285.1 Burkholderiaceae bacterium | reverse complement strand
TCTACCGGCAAAATAGGAATCGGCTGTCGTGCGTTCATGCCACTAGGCCTGGTCGTAGACCACTTCGAGCGAGGGCTTGGCAATCTCTTCGCGGCCCATCATGTCAAATACGGTGGCGGGTTCGAGCACGACATCGCGGCCCACGGCGCTACCGGCGAAAAGGCCAAGCAGCTCGTCTTGCGACAAGGGTTTGGGTCGCACAGGGGGGGCCTCAGCCACATTGGTGGCCAGCGTTTCAAACATCGCGCTCCATTGACCACCGGGCTTGCCAATGATCTCGTAGGAGGCGCTCTTGCGGCGAATATCTTCGTGGGCGGGAATCGCCGACAAGACAGGAATGCCGGCGCGCTCTGCAAAGGCTGCGGCCTCGCCGGTGCCATCGTCTTTGTTGATCACCATGCCGGCCACGCCGACATTGCCGCCGAGCTTACGGAAGTACTCCACCGCAGAACAGACGTTGTTGGCCACGTAGAGGGACTGCAGGTCGTTGCTGCCGACCACAATAACCTTCTGGCACATGTCGCGTGCGATGGGCAGGCCAAAGCCGCCGCAGACCACATCGCCCAGAAAGTCGAGCAAGACATAGTCAAAGCCCCAGTCGTGAAAGCCCAGTTTCTCGAGGGTTTCAAAGCCATGAATAATGCCGCGTCCGCCGCAGCCGCGGCCGACCTCGGGGCCGCCGAGTTCCATGGCATAGACGCCGTCGCGCTTAAAGCAGACATCACCAATCGCGACTGCCTCGCCAGCAAGTTTCTTTCTCGAAGAGGTTTCGATAATGGTGGGGCAGGCCTTGCCACCAAAGAGCAACGATGTCGTATCGCTCTTGGGGTCGCAGCCAATGAGCAGTACCTTCTTGCCCTGCTGGGCCATCATGTAGCTAAGGTTTGCGAGCGTGAAGCTCTTGCCGATGCCGCCCTTGCCATAGATGGCAATGATCTGCGTCTCTTTGGTTACTGGCCCGGTATGCACCGGGTCTGGTTCCATCGCCGCCTCTGCGGCCAGTCGGGTCTTCATCATGAACTGCACCGGGGCGCCTTTGAGCCCCCCAAGGTTGGTGTCAGACGTGCTCATTGCAGACTCCTCCAGTCCAGAACCATCTTCAAACAATGGGGATCACTAAAGGCCTGCTCATAGGCCTGGGCTGCCTGATCTGCAGGGCGACGATGGGTCACCAAGCCCTGCAGGGATAGCCGACCAGACTCCACGAGTTCGCGCACCGCAATCATGTCGCTGGGCTGCCACTGGGCTGCCACGCGAAACCGCGCCTCGCGCAGAAAGGCAGGCACAAAATTCAAAGGCAGGGTCTCGGTGTAAAAGCCCGCCAGCACCAGCTCGCCGCCAGGCGCCATATGGGCGACCCAGTCGTTAAGGCTCGGCGCATGGCCACTGACATCAATAATGGTTTTAAATCGCTGTCCCTTGCTTTCCAATGGATCGACCACGCGATAGCCGGTAGCTCCAGCTCTGCGACTCGGCTCCAGTTCCCAGACCAGAGGCAAGCCCCCAAGGGCCACCGTCATGCGCGCAAGCAGACGACCCAGCGCGCCATGGCCCACAATGAGATCAGGCAGCACCCGCTCGCCCGAAGGTGACATCAGTGCATGGTGGGCTGTTGCAGCAAGCGCAAACAGCACCGCCTCCTCGGCAATTGCTTCGCTGATTTTGACAACCCGGGCACCCGGCACCACCAGTGACGAGCCCGCCCCACCAAAGAGACCGCGCACCGGGCCCCAGCAGCTTGCACCCGGTACGAATACCAAATCGCCCGCGTTCAGGCCAGAAGTAGCGGTACCCGCCTGGATAACCTCACCGACCGTCTCGTATCCCGGCACCAGGGGATAGCCCATGCCAGGGAAACTGGGCATCTCACCGGTGTAGAAAAGACGCTCGGTTCCCGTACTAATCCCGCTAAAGCGCGTGCGCACTACAAGGTCTTCGGGACCCGGCTCAGACAGGGGGAGGCAGCGCCAGTCCAGCTGACGGGGCGCCTCCATCACCACTGCATAAGCATCCCTGGTATTTGTCATTTTTACTTGACTCTTTATATGTCCACTTAACCTTACAAATGTCATCCTAGACCTTTTCCACCGTTTGTCAACTTACCTTTACGGTTTTCTCAGGTAATCGTCTAAGACGATCCCGCGGCGCCCTCTGGTGGGGCATAAGCCCGTATCAGGCCGGTCTGAAGGGGAAGACGCGTACGAATCGACTGCATCTTTGTAAATCCCGCAGCGGCCAAAAGGGAGAAAAGCGCTTCCGGGGTGCGTGCCCGCCCCTTACCCATCGCCAAAAGATAAAGGCCAAAGTAGGCATCGCCCATGGCCTCAGCCCCAGGTGTCCCAGACATCGGCTCGGCTAACAACAGGGTGCCGCCCTGTGCTGCCAAGGCTTTTCGCACGCCCTTCAAGATCAGCGCTACACGCTCATCAGAGTGGTCATAGAGCACACGCACGAGGCTTACGACATCAGCCCCCGTAGGCAAGGGGTCATCGAAGAAGCTGCCGCCATGGCAGCTGACCCGGCTTGCAATTCCTTGTGCCTCAAACCGTTGCCGCGCCCTCTGGGCCACTGCTGGTAGGTCGAAAAGCATCAGCCGTAGGCTCAGATGTTCCTTGGCAACCGCCGAGAGAAACGCCCCTTGGCCGCCGCCAACATCCAGCAGACAGCGATGCCTTGAGAAGTCATAAGCGGCCAGTACCTGCTCAGCCACCAATGGCTGTGAGGCCGCCATGAGCTCCGAATAGGCAGCGACCTGGTCTGCGGTGAGACCTCGCGATACAGGAGCCAGCGCCTGACCTTCGCGGCGAGGGCTCCACTGGCCCCGCGGTTCCCGCGGGCTCTCAGCGGTTGGCCCAGTCCCATCGTGGGCGTAGGCCCAGTAGTCGCGCAGACGGGTGCGCTGTTCGGGGTCTTGCAGCAAGGCGACCGGGTCTGCAAGGTCTTGGTAGACCGCCTCATGATGAAGCACTAGCGCCTGAATCGCCGGGTTAGCGGCCACCACCGCCCCAAGCATGCCCAGACCAACATAGGCTTCTTCAAGGGAACTGCCCTCTGTAGCCACCCGGCCAGCCGGTGCACTACGCCATTCGAGAAGCTCCAGCGATACGGCTGCACGCAGCAGAATATCGAGGCTTCGCGGAGACAATCCGGTGTCTGCAGCAAGCGACTGCAAAGACCGCGGCCCTTGGGAGACTGCGGCGAAGATGCCGAGCTTCACACAGGCAAGCAGCACCTGGCTGTAGGTAAAGCCTGCCACCAGATCGAAGAGTCGGCGCGACTGCCGCTGGGCGACCCATCGCAGACCTGGCACGGCCGCTACGAACCGATGAAAGGCTGGCTGGGCAAGCAGCCGGTCGCGGATGCTAGACCAGGCCGCCAGCGCCGCCATTGATCCTTCCCCCCTTGTTCGTCCCGATTCCCGTGGGCATAGCATTCGGAAAGGCCTCGGCCAAGGCCCTCTCGGTCTGTGCATCTAAGGCGGCGCGGGCCACCTTATGCGGTCCCTCCGCGGGTACCAGCCGCTGTGACTCCTGTAACACCATGGCACGCAGACGCGCTGCGCCACGGCAGGCCGGAATGCTCTGAATCGCCCGGGCCATCAGTCGGTCGAAGTGAATGACTGCGCCATCCAGTCCAAGGGTATGCGCGGCACTCGGCCGGTCCAGTGTCTCGTCCTGGCCTGCGGGCTTACCCATGACCAGCTCGTCGTAGATAACGTCGCGAATGTCATCGGCCACCTGATAGGCCTCACCCAGGCAGTCGCCCAGGGCCTTCCAGGGCGCAGGGTCTACTCCTGCCGCGCAGGCACCCCCAACAGTTGCCGCCGTAAAGAGCGAGCCTGTTTTCGCCCGCTGATATTCGGCCAAGACCGCATGCGATTCGCACTCCCAGGCCTGTCCTGCGACGATGCCAAAGGGCGGCCCCACCGCATCGTCGAGAATCGTGAACATGGCCGGCAGCCGCTCCAGATGCTTGGGCCGAGACCCCGCAAGCGTGCGAAACGCCAAGACAATCAGCGCATCCCCTGAGAGAACGCCAATCCGCTCCCCAAAGGCCTTGTGCACCGAGGGCTGGCCACGCCGCAGGTCCGCATTGTCGAAACAGGGAAGGTCGTCATGCACCAGCGAGGCACAGTGCATGAGTTCAAGCGCTGCTGCGAAACTCTCCGAGAGTCTCGGATCATCGTCTCCGCAGGCCATGGCCACCGCCATGCAGAGCTGCGGCCGGATCCGCGCACCACCCGGAAAAACCGCATGGCGCATAGCTGCGGTGAGCTTTGGGGGAGAACCTGGGGCCTGGGCTGCCACAAGGCTTGCCTCCAGCACCCGCTCGATTCGCTGCAGAAAAGCCATGGCGGACCTCCTAAGTGTCACGTAGACTAGTCACTCTAAGTGACAAGTGCATTTGACACTTACGATAGACACTTGTCTCCGCGGCGTCAACCCATAGTCCAACAACTCCATACCCCTACTAGCCAATACCTAAAAGCCCCCGTCGAGCCCCCGTTGCCAGTTACCCACCACCCCGTAAGCCAAGACCCCTACCCCGCGAGCCGATAAGACCAGCCAAAAAGATAGCTACCCCAATGACAGGCTTCTTGCCCCCAGACGGTCTGATCGAACTCTCGCACCGGGTTGACCGCACCCAGTGGGGCGGCTGGATTCACCGATCGTTGGAGGCAGGGCGCCCCACCGTACTGATGCTGCATGGCACCGGAGGAAATAGTGCAACCTGGCGACCGCTGCTCTCTGAACTGGGGGCACGAACCTCTGGCTGGAATATGGTGCTGCCCGACCTGCCAGGGCATGGCCAGACCCAGTGCGGTCAGCACGCCCAGCATGGGCTCAAGGAAATGGCCCAAGACCTGCAGGCCTTGCTCTCTTCGCTAGGAGTCCAGCAGGTTGACCTGGTAGTGGGTCACTCCGCCGGCGCGGCGGTGGGCATCTGGCTTTCGCTGTTGGCCAATGACCGCGATCTACAGAGTGGCTTACAAAGCAGTAAAACAACCCCATTACCAGGCAACACATCGCCCTTATCGCGGATATCGATAGGCCGAATCATCGGGGTAGCCCCCTCTCTGGTGCCGCCCCCCAGTCTGTACAACCTGCTGCTTGGCCCCGTTCTCAACCCGCTCTTTGTCTCCGCCGTCAGTGTGTCGATGATCACCCTACTCGCCCGAAACACAGGCATGGTCGATCGCCTGATTCGATCCACTGGCTCCCAAATTCCATCGTCACAGCTCGACGCCTATCGGCAGCTCTTTCAAGAAGAAAACCATGTGCGCGGCGCGATCGAATTTATGGCAGGCACCGACCTGCCGGAGCTGCTAAAGCGAGGCCCCGCGCTCTCTGCCCCATTGGACCTGCTGATCGCAGAAGACGACCCCTGGATTCCCGCACGCGCCCTGCGCAGTGTTGCTATGAACCACTTTCCTCATGCCCGGCTACATTTCTGCAAGGGAGGGCATCTGGTACACGAGGCCGACCCTGGGCCCTTGATAAAGCTAATGACTCAGGCCTTTCACTGAGCCGCGATAACCGCCCGCCCCATTTCCCGCGCCTGGGCAAAGGGCATGGCTAGATACATGCCACGCATCGCCGCAGCAAGTGCCTGCGCGGCGGGCTCGGGCCGCATAGAGGTGTCAATCAAGAGACGCTTGTCGGCCGATACTGCCAAAAGTCGCGCCATCTGCTGGGCCTCCAGCGCCGCCTGTTGGCGCCCAGGCTGACCGTCACGCGTGAGGTTGGCCCGGCCATCGGTGAGTACCACTACCACAGTGCTGTCTCCCATACGTTTGAGCTGGGCCACCATCTGGGCTGCAAGCGCAAGGCCGGCAGCTACCGGGCTTCCACCCCCACCGGGTAATGCTGTCAGCGACCGCTTTGCCGCCACCAGGGACCGCGTAGGATCTAGCAAAACCTCCGCGCCTTTGCCACGAAAGGCAATCATCGCCACACGATCGCGGCGCACATAGCAGTCGGCCAGAAGAATCTCAATGGCACCCTTGGCCTCGGACAATCGCTGCAGAGCCATCGACCCTGACGCATCGACCACGAAGACCGTGGTGTTGCCGCGGCGTTTTTTCTCTCGGTGCACATGCAGGTCATCGGGGCGCATCTGTAAAACTTTGTCCGAAGTATCCGAAGGCAAGACATGTTTAGGCGGGTCCTCGGTA
The DNA here is from genome assembly GCA_049426285.1 of Burkholderiaceae bacterium. Taxonomy (GTDB): domain Bacteria; phylum Pseudomonadota; class Gammaproteobacteria; order Burkholderiales; family Burkholderiaceae_A; genus Hahnella. Next base: position 352 of record JBMSYB010000082.1, on the reverse strand, counting down.
GCCATACGGGTGCGGCCATTGGGCTTGAAGATATCTCCCTCGGGCTCACGCCGACGCAAGGGCTGAAATGGCGCTGCAGCCCGAATACTTGCCAAGAGATGCAGTCGCTCACCCGATCGTGGCTTACGCCGGGGTAGTGCGCCGATCGACCGGCCCCGCCCACGGCCTTTCATCGCCTGGGCACCGGCCCCCGTGGCGCCGGCTGCCTTTGACCGCGAGGCGCTGCTAGCGGCTGCGAGCTGGGCTAGAAGATGCTTAGGCAGCGAAGCCAGCGCGGCTGCCACCAGCTTTCTGCCGCACCGTCGGGTATGGCTGACGTCTGCTCTGGGGGCTCGGCCGGATTGGCTAGTGA
>JBMSYB010000081.1:0-6559 GCA_049426285.1 Burkholderiaceae bacterium | reverse complement strand
GATCCCCGTAACGACTACGTCTTCAAACGCATCTTCGCTTCGCACCTTAGCTTGCTCAACGATCTGGTCAATGTGGTGCGCGGCGATGCCGCACCGCTGACCCTCACCGAGGTGCTCAACCCCAACATCTTGCCCGAGGACATTACAGGCAAAGAGATCATTCTCGACATTCTGGCCGTCGATAACCAGGGCAGAACCGTTGATGTGGAGGTACAGGTTACGGGCAGGCGCCACTACCCAGCCCGGGTGCTTTACTACGTTGCGCGTGCATTCGTGGATCAGCTGGCCGAGGGCGAGGACTACGGCAAGCTGCGCTCGGTCATTGGGGTGCACATTCTGGATTTTTCCCTCTTCAAAGAGGCAGAGGATAGAGACCAGGCACAGTGGCGCTTTGGCATGCTCACCCATCACGAGCCCCGTCGCGCGTTGGACACCCAGCTCGAGCTTAACTTCCTGGAACTCCCCAAGCTCAAGAACCGCCCAGGGCTAGAGAAAACCAACAAACCGCTCTACGATTGGAGCGTGTTCTTCTCAGATGTGAACAACGGAGCCGCCATGGAGCGTATTAGCCACCCCGAAGCCAAAGAGGCCTTTGAAATTCTTAAATCTATGAGCGCCACCGCCCAGGAGCGCAAAGAGGCCGAACGCCGGATTCGGTATGTGCGAGAGGTCAATGCCATCAAGGACTACCACTGGGATGAGGGCAAGCAGGCGGGCATTGAGATTGGGCGGGAAGAGGGCTGGGCAGAAGGCAAGGCAGAAGGCAAGGCAGAGGGGATGAAATCCCTGTTAATGCGTCAGCTAGAGCGCAAGTTCGGCCCCTTAAGCCCCGAGCATCAGGCGACACTTGATGCTGCCTCCACCGAGCAGCTCGAGAAATACTCCGAAGCGCTGCTGACATCCTCCACGATTGACGCAGTCTTCGATTATTAGGGGACACTTTAATGTTTAAAGTGTCCCCTAATAGGTGCTTATAGGTGCTTGCAAACCGGCTAGCCAGTGGGCTTGTAACTTCCTCATAGCGCTGTGGGCCACCGCATGCGCATGGCGGGAGTAGTAGCTAAGGGTGGCCGTGTCCATGACCTACTGAACTACTTGATGAAGATCACCCGATGAGCCTAGGTAGCGCTAAGGTTGATGCATCACTTCCCTATGCGCCACCTTTTTTCAGACGCGAGATGCGGTTTGATACGCGGCCGCGGCCATGGCGATGATCATGGAGGCCTGGCCGGAGTGGGGGCGGGGGTGGCTCGCAAGGGTGGGTAGCCTTGATTTAGTTAACAAATTTGTTAATATTTTCTCGTGACTTATTCGATCGTTTACTACAGCGACAAGGTGCAGGAGGATGTTTTAGCGCTGCCCGAAACGTTGCAGGCCCGTTTTATTGTTTTGACAGCTCGAATGATTGAGCACGGCCCGAACCTGGGGTTGCCCCATACCGATGCTATCGGTGGTGGGTTGTTTGAACTCAGGTTAAAGGGTGCTGAGGGTATCGCACGTGTGATGTATTGTTTGCTAATAGAGCGAGAGATCGTGGTTTTGCACGTATTCGTTAAAAAGACTCAAAAGACGCCGCTCAAAGAGCTGCGCATCGCAAGGCAACGAATGAAGGAGTGTAAGAAGTGACTACAAAATTGAAACAAAAGATGCTTACTCACGACCAGCTAGTGAGGAAGATGCTTCAAAAGCCCGCGGTGAAGAAGGCTGTTGATGAACTCAATCGAACTGAATTCGCCATCTTGGATGAGATTTTGGCTGCAAGAAAGGCGGCTGGGCTTACTCAGGCACAGATTGCGAAGAGGATGGGTACCCAGACCCCCGCTATTGCCAGGCTGGAGAGCGCGCTGGCAACCGGCAAGCACTCCCCAAGTCTGAATACTTTGAAGCGATACGCCGAGGCGTTGGGTAAGCGAGTAGAAGTCCACCTCGTGTGAGGTAAGCAAGGGTCTTCACCACTGCGAGCTCGACACCTTTGCCATGGTGATGATCATGGAGGCTTGGCTGGAGTGGGGGCGGGGGTAGGGCGGCCTACCCAATGTGATGCATCGACCCGCGGTCAGTGCGCTGTGACACCAATCTTCAGGCCGGTCGCACGAAGTACTGCATTGAGCGTTTTGATGGTTGGATTACCCCGAGCGGACAGAGTTCGATAGAGCGTCTCGCGAGAAAGCTTGGTTTTCTCAGCAACCTCTGCGATCCCACCTCTGGCCTCGACAACCTTACGCAAGGCTGTGAGGTATGTGCGTGGGTCGTCGTCCTCATTGGCCTCATTCAAGAATTCAGCCGCAAACTCAGGGTCTTGGAGTTGCTCAAAAAGCCACTCGTCGTGTTTAACAACTTTTCTCACTGGATTCCCCTTCTCTTCCAATCGTTCCATCGACCTATGGCTTCTTTCACATCCACGCTTTGGGAGCTTTTATCTCCTCCATGGCAAAGGAGGACGATCCTTTCCCTTTCAATCGCGTAGTAAATCCGATAACCCGGGCCGCTGTGCACTCGCAACTCCCAAACGCCGGAGCCCACATGCTTGGTGTCACCGAAGTTGCCATTTGCAACACGAACAAGCCGAACAGCGATCTTTAGACGGGCACCACGGTCCTTCAGAGACTCAAGCCACCGAGCAAAAAGATCGTTTCCAGTCGCGTCGACGTAGTGCCGTAGCTCGTACATGGGGAAGATAGTAGCCTAAAAGCTACAGCTTAGCCAGCTCAGAGAGTACACCTTTGCCATGGCGATGATCATGGAGGCCTGGCTGGAGAGGACTCAATTCGGGGACACTTTAAATATTAAAGTGTCCCCGTATCGAGTAAGTGGCGCTTTGGCATGCTGACGCACCATGAACCTCGCCGCGCGTTGGACACCCAGCTCGAGCTCAACTTCCTGGAGCTCCCCAAGCTTAGAGACCGCTTGGGGCTAGAGAAAACCAACAAATCCCTCTACGATAGAAAATCGCTCATGAAAACTATCGACTTCTACCTCGACTTTATTTCTCCGTATGCCTGGTTAGCGTTTGATGCCCTGCCCAAGGCGCTTCAAGAGATCGACTATCAGGTTACTTATAGGCCGATTCTCTTCGCGGGGCTTTTAAAACACCACGGGCAACTTGGCCCCGCAGAGATTCCAGGCAAACGCGACTGGACATACCGCCAGGTTTTGTGGCGCGCGCGAGAGCAAGGCACGCCTCTGCAACTTCCCGCGAGTCATCCCTTTAACCCCCTTGGTCTGCTGCGCTTGGCTGTTGCGTGTAGCCCTGCGGGTACGCCAAGTCGCGACGTCTGCGACAGAATCTTTCGGCATGTCTGGTGCTCTGGTCTAGAGGGTGCTGACACAGGCCGATTGAGGGCGCTTACCGAACAACTCTCACCAACCCGGGAGGCGGGCAGCGTAGAAGTGAAAGTCGACCTGCAGCAGCAGACCGACAACGCGATTACGCGTGGCTTGTTTGGGGTGCCAAGCTTCGAAATTGATAACAAACTTTTTTGGGGCCACGATGCGCTTTCTATGCTGCGCGCCTATCTGCTCGGAGACCCCTGGTTTGACGGGTCTGATTGGCAGGCAGCCGACAACTGCCCTTCAGCAATACCCTCGCGGCAACACGGCGCCCGTTGACATAAACGATTTTGGCTGCAAGAAAAGCGGTTGGGGTGTCACGCACACACAGATCGTGAAAGGGGCGGGTACTCAGAACCCTCGCCATTGCAAGACTGGAGAACTCGCTAGCTAGTCTTTCGACCGCCGACCCTGCGCCTCTTTGCGCCGCAGAAACTCAGGTAGCGACAGTTCTTCTTCGACATTAAAGCTTAGAGACTCCGAGGCCGACGAGATGCGCGACCGCATATAAAGCGCCTTATGGTACGACTCTTTGCTAAAGCGCTCTTCGTCTCGGTGCTGCATGAGCTCTTCCAAAAACGGAATAGAGGCCTGTATCCATTCGTGGTCTACCGCCAAGAGTTTTAGCTCAGCGATAAGCCGTTCTACTTCTCGCCAGTCGCTATGGCGCGCGGCCTGTCGTGCCTGTAGCTGAATGTCTGCGGCCTGTAGCTCAACAGTGCGTTTGGCGGCACGGGTATCGGTGGGCAGAGCGGCGTATTCGTCGTCAGACAGCTCTTGCGGAAACGGCACCGTAACATCGTGCCGCACAGGCTCGCCCTGGGCATCGACTGCGCTAATGGAAATGCGAAAAGAATCAAACCGCGCAGACAGCCGAATCGCCTCGCGCATGGGCAGCCGCAACAGGGCCCAGGCCTCGCTCTCGCAGGCAATATTGGGCAGCTGATAGCCCGCCTCTCCAAGCGCGTATCCGTTGGCTACGGTAATGGCGTCTGCCACAGCTGGGTCGATCTCAAGCCGCACCTGTCTAAATGCAAGGGCTTTCAGTAGCCCAATTTCCGCATCAAAGGCTTCGGCCATGTCCTCTAGGCGTTCGCCATAATGCGAGCCGCCCTGGCCGGCTGTGGCCATGGCCCCCATAAGCTCTTCGTTAAAGTCGCGCCCCAGGCCCACGGTGGTGGTGGTTACCCCGGCGCTGGCCAGCGCCTTTACCTGCGGAACAATGTCGTCGATATGGCTCAGGCCATGGTTGGCCTGGCCATCGGAGAGCAGAACCACGCGGGTCATGCGGTCTTTGTCGACATCGGCCGCAAGAAGCTCGGCGCCGCTGAGCCACCCCCGATGCAGCGCGGTACTGCCACGGGGGGAAATTCCTGCCAGAGCAGAGTCCACCAGTAGTGCGGCCTGCTTGGCCGGAGTAAGCGGAAACCGGGTCTCGATCTCTTCGTCGTAGTCCACCAGCGCCACCGAGTCTTGTTCGCTTAAGCCCGCGATAAGCCTGGCCACACAGCGCTTGGCCTCATCGAGCTTTCCATCAGACATAGAGCCCGAGCGGTCGAGCACGAGCGCCAGGTTAAGGGCAATGGGCTTGCGGCCGGCACAGTCGGCCGGGTCGGCCACCACGCGCACCAGCAGATCGAGGTGCTCGTGGGTATGACGGTTGAGAGCGTTACGGCGCGGGGTAACGTGAATCTTCATTGGGGGTCTCCTGTGGCGGGCGTGGGGGTGGTTTTTTGGAACTCGTGCAGCCGGGACTCGAGATACTTCATTCTGTGGAGAAGCTCGTCTTGGATTTGTGCGGCGTCCCTTTGCTGTGTTGCAATCGTTTCAGTGAGGAGATGCAGCTGTTCCATGTAGTCGCGGGAACGCGCATTGGCTTCGGCCATGCCTCTGCGGATGTCTTCAACCATGCGCATGAAGTCTTCCTGCGCCCGCATGCCCAGCCGCATGCTGGTGTTAATGGCGGTGTTGAGCTGATCAAGGGCATGGCGAACGCGCTGCACCTCGGCCATTTCGTGACTAAACCGCTGCCGCATGTCTTCGATCTCTTTGAGCAGATCGGCCATGCCGTGGATGGGGTTGGAGGGCAGGGTGGCGCTCGGCCTGTTGGAGGGCCGTCCCGTCGCACCCCTCGGGGGCGAGGACGGGCGGCTGTTCGCGTTTCGTAGGCCAGACCGGCTGCCGGGCAAGACATCTTGCGCCTTGAACGCGGCTACGAGCAACTCGGCCTCGCTGCGATGAGGGGGCGCGAGTAGCGCATCGACAAGCGACTGGGTGGGAACCAGGCCGGTGTACTCGGCGATCTTTGCCAGAGAAAACTTCTGCTGAAGCAGCCGCCGGGCGGTGAGGTACTGAAGCAGATGGCGGAAGTTGTACACCGCGTCGCGGCCCTGGCGGTCGGGCTTGTCGACCACATTGAGAGAGACGTAGTAGCGCAGCAGACGCTCGTTGCCCTCGGCCTCGCCCTCGGAGGGCTCGAGCGCCAGTGACAGCGACTCTGCCAGTTTGCCAGCAGCCAGGGTGAGCTGGTCTGAACTTCCTTTAAAGTACTGATAATTAGATAATATTTCTGAATTAAGCACGGTCATTTCTCGCATTTATAGACACCTATTGCTGTCATAATTACAGTTGTTAGGGAGAATGTCAACAGTTCGGTGCGACGCGCCCAAGGTGCTTTCTAGGCTAAACGGCTGATAGATCAAAGAGTGATCTAGGGCGATTGAGCGATTGGGGACACTTTAAAGATTAAAGTGTCCCTTAATTCTGAAGGTATGAAGGCGCTGGGCTAGTTAGGGGACACTTTAATCTTTAAAGTGTCCCCTAATTATCTTCTGTGAACATCCGCTTCGAGTCTAATAGTCCTTGCGGTTGGTGGCCTCTAGTGTGGTGGTCCCTTTACGCCACGCCCGGGTTGACCGGGCTTTTGTTCCATGCCACAGCGTTCTTCGAGCTCCGATGTCTTCTCGGCAGCCTCTGCTCCGCTTCTTGATCCCCGAAACGACTACGTCTTCAAACGTATCTTTGCTTCCCGCCTTGGTCTGCTCAATGATCTGGTCAACGTTATTCGGGGCGATGCCGCTCCTCTTACCCTTACCGAGGTTCTCAACCCGAACATATTGCCCGAGGACATCACGGGTAAGGAAATCATTCTCGATATTCTGGCCGTAGACAACGAAGGCAAAAACGTTGACGTTGAGGTGCAAGTGAACTACCAGAGCCACTACCCTGC
>JBMSYB010000080.1:0-6564 GCA_049426285.1 Burkholderiaceae bacterium | reverse complement strand
GGTGACAGTTTACTTAATTCCCTACGGGAATTAAGTAAACTGTCACCGTAATACCAGCTTCATGATGCCGATCCTGCCACCATCTAGCGATGCCACACCGCGCCCCAAGCCCTTCTAAGGTGCGCCTATCGATTGTCTCCTACTGAAGTCGTTTCTTCTTCAAAGTTCCAGCCCCGGACCCTCCCGGGGGTTTTTTCGTTTTTTTTCACCTCATTAATTCCGCCTTAATTTAACGGCTTTAGCCTGTCGGTCATGAACTTGATCGACGCGGGCCATCCAGACCGTCCCCTCATTGAGTGCTTTATTGCCGATCGCTACCGCCGCCGTTATGGCGCTGAGGTGATGGACTTTCATGAACTGCTGATCGGGAAGCGTGATGCCCAAGGCCAGTGGGTGGCCGCCTTAGGCATGACGCCCTTAGCCTATCGTCCTGGTTTCTTGGAGCAGTATCTCGATGGACCGGTAGAAGAGGCGGTTGCCCAGAGGCTGCAGGCAACTGGTAAACCGGCCTCGGTGCTGCGCTGGGACATGGTGGAACTTGGAAACCTAGCGGCCACGCAGGTGGGCGCCGCGCGAGAACTTATCTGTCGCATGCGTGAGTATCTGGCCCATCGGCACTTTCGGTGGGTTGTTCTTACTGCAACACGCGAACTGGCCAATTCCTTTCGACGCCTCGGGTATGAGCCAGAGGTTCTCTCTCTCGCCGAACCCGGGCGGCTCACCCAGTCGGTGTCGCGCTGGGGGAGTTATTACCTCAGTCAGCCCCAGGTGGTCTTCTTTGATATCGAGGCCTCGTATGTCACTCAGTAATATTCTTCTTGCAGAAGGCGCCCGGTTGGGAGATCTCGCGGGGGAGGTCTTGTCGTGCAAAACGATCCAGCAGACCGTCGAGGCCCTTTCCACTATGCTCCAGGCGCAATTTCCCAGAGGCGCTGCGATTGCGGTCTCGCTGCCCAATAGCCCTGCCTGGGTCATTGCCGACCTCGCGATACAAGACGCGGGAATGGTCAGCGTACCTATTCCTGATTTTTTCACCGCGCCACAGTCTGCGCAGGTCTTTCAGCAGGCGGGCGTTGTTGGACTTCTCCATCGATTGGGCCAGGCCCAGGGCCTAGCCTTGATCGGTACCTTCCAGCCGGTCGCGCAGTGCGATGCGTGTGAGATTGCGATCTCGGCCGCTGCATTCTCGAAGATGCAGGCCTCGATGCGCACACCACACCAGAAGCTCACCTTCACCTCTGGTAGTACGGGTAGCCCCAAAGGCATTCCCATTACCGAGGCGAATCAAAGCAGTGTTGCCATTACCCTCGCAGAGGCATTGGCGCCACTCAAGATTCAGAGGCATCTGAGTATGTTGCCTCTGCCCGTATTGCTTGAGAATATTGCCGGTGTCTACACCGCGCTGCGATCGGGGATCGATGTACTTGTTCCTGATCTCTCGCGTGTGGGGCTTCTGGGCTCCTCTCGATTCGATCCTGCCCCTGCTGTTGATCTCATTACCGAGCAGGCCGTGGAGTCGATGATTCTGCTGCCTCAGATGCTCTTTGCCTTGGTGGCTTTCCTCTCGCGGTCAAAGCGTCGTCTTTCATCGCTTAAGTTTGTGGCGGTGGGCGGCGCCCATACGCCGGCGACGCTTATTGCACAGGCCCGCGCCCTGGGCATTCCCGTCTATGAGGGTTATGGCCTCTCAGAGGCCGCCTCAGTGGTCTGCCTCAATCTTCCTGGCCAAGACCGCGTTGGGTCGGTGGGTAGACCCCTGGCCCACCGTCGCATCAAGACTGCGGAAGATGGGGAACTCCTCTTTTCAGATGCAACTGGGGGCGCATGGACAGCGACGGGCGACCTGGGCTCTATCGATGCGCAGGGCTTTGTGTCGATTGATGGCCGAAAGAAGAATCTTCTCATCACGGGCTACGGCAGAAACGTCTCTCCGGAATGGCCCGAGACTCTACTTCTGGCCACCGGCGCGTTTGCTCAGGTGATGGTCTACGGTGAGGCTGCCGCCTGTCTCTCAGCCTTGGTCTTTCCTGTGCATGCGGCGCTTTCTGAGGCGGAGATTTCCGCTGCGGTCGCCGCCGCCAACGCCCAATTGCCTGACTATGCCCAGATTGGCGACTGGTACCGGCTCTCCCAGCCTTGCTCGTTGGCGAACGGCCTAGCTACTGCCAACGGCCGCATTCGGCGCGATCTTGTTACCCAGCGACTCTTAGGCTGCGCCTTACCCCGTCATTCCCTAATTACTCTTGAGGAGGTGTGTGCATGACAGATTTTTACAAGCGTCTGTGTCAGCAGACAGAGCGTGAGCGGCAAGATCTCGTGTCGATTCCGGTGATTCAGCGTGCGCTACTGGGCCAGATTGATCGGCATCAGTATCTGGCCTTCCTTACCCAGGCCTACCACCATGTGCGGCATACCGTGCCTCTGCTGATGGCGCTGGGTTCCCGGTTGTCTGACCGCCATGCCTGGATGCAGAAGGCGGTGGCCGAATACATCGAAGAAGAGGTAGGCCACGAGCATTGGATTCTTAACGATATCCGTGCGGTCGGTGGGGATCCCGATGCCGTGCGGATGAGCTGCCCCGACTTCTCTACCGAGGTGATGGTCTCCCATGCCTATCACCTGATTGATCGCCGAAACCCCCTGGGATTTTTTGGCATGGTGCATGTGCTTGAGGGCACGAGCATTGCACTGGCCTCGCTGGCCGCCGAAAAGATTGCTGATGTTCTCAGCCTTCCTCCCCAGGCCCTTAGCTACCTGAACTCGCATGGCAGTCTCGATCTCGATCATGTGAAGTTCTTCGAGATGCTGATGAATCAGGTTGAAGAGCCCCAAGACCAGGAAGAGATTATCCACGCGGCACGGGTATTTTATCGCCTCTATGGAAATGTCTTTCGGTCACTTCCGCAGACGCCCGCGCCACTCTGGGGGGAAACGGAACCCGCCGAAGCCCCCGTGATATCGGAGCTTACCCATGTCTAAGCCCCTGCGCCGTATCGTACTCACCGGGGCTGCCGGTGGTATTGGTCAAGCCCTTTGCCGTGTCTTGGTTCCCCAGGCAGCCCGCCTCTTTGCTGTGGGACGCCAGGTAGCGCCTCTGCATGCACTTGCCAGTCACTACCCCGCGGGCGTTGTGGTACCGCTCGCTGGCGATGTGACCGATCCCACCTTTCTGGCCAGGCTGTCCCATGCAGTCCTTGACCAGGGCGGTGTTGATCTTTTAATCAACAACGCCGGCGTGAGTACCTTTGGAAGCTTTGCAGACATGGAGGAAAGCCGCATGGCGGAAATGGTGCAGGCGAACCTTCTTGGCCCTATGTTGCTGACCCAGGCGCTTCTGCCAAGCCTAAAGTCTGTGCCTGTCGCCCAGGTGATCAATATGGGGTCTACTCTCGGATACCTTGGGTATCCAGGTTATGCGGCCTACTGCGCCTCGAAGTTTGGGCTGCGTGGCTTTACGGAGGCCCTCTCACGTGAGTTGGCAGACACCAACATTCGCGTGCGGCTCTTCTCCCCGCGGGCGACACAGACCACGATGAACTCCTCGGCGGTACGAGCTATGAATCAGGCGCTTGGCAGTACAGAGGATTCGCCAGAGGCCGTTGCAGAGGCCTTTCTACAGTTTCTCCATGGATCTTCTGGAGACTTTCGTATGGGCCAGCCTGAGGCCTTCTTCTCCCGGCTCAACCAGGTCTTCCCGCGTCTTTTAGCGGGAAGTCTGCGTCGTCAACTACCCACCATTCGTAGCTTCTTCTCCCCTGCGCCCTCTCCCCGTACAACCAAGGAGTCACTGTTATGAAACAACTACGTCCTCTATTTTTTGCGCTCGCTGCCGTGTCTTGGGGCTTGAGCCCGGCCTGGGCGGTACGCCCCGAGGTGAAGCAGTTACAAGATCAGTGGGCGGAGATTAAGTACCGCCAGCCTGCCGATCGCCAGGAGACGCTCTTTGGCGAACTTGCCGCCGCCGCGGAGAAGACCCTTCAAGCCCTTCCCAATGATGCAGAGACTCTGATCTGGCACGGGATCATCGAGGGCTCCTATGCGGGGGCAAAGGGCGGTCTTGGGGCATTGGGCATTGTCAAAAATGCCAAGCTCAGTCTGGAAAAGGCGCTGGAGCGGGATCCCTCCGCCTTGGATGGGTCTGCGTATACAAGCTTGGGCTCCTTGTACTATCAGGTTCCCGGCTGGCCGATTGGATTCGGCGATGATAAAAAAGCCGAGCAGTTTTTAAAGAAGGGCTTATCTGTGAATCCGCAGGGTATTGATGCCAACTATTTTTATGGGGACTTTCTTTTCCGAAAGGGGCAGTTGCTGCAGTCTAAGGAGTATCTACAGAAGGCGCTTGCGGCACCAGACCGCCCTGGTCGAGCCCTGGCAGACGAGGGCAGACGCCAAGAGATTCAGAAGCTGCTCGGACAGATTGCCCAAAAGGGCCAGTGATCCTTGTGGCGTGGAGGGTGATTGAATATCCTGGTTGTTGAGGACGACCCGCTGATTGCTAAGGGGCTCGAGACCGCCTTGGGCCGCAGTGCCCATCAGGTGCGGTGGGTGTCTGATGGCCTTGAGGCGGGTCGTGTACTACGCAGTCAAGATTTCGACCTTGTGATCCTCGACCTGGGTCTCCCGAAGAGAAGTGGACTTGAGGTTCTTGAAGATCTGCGTCGTTCGGGATCCTTGGTACGCGTCCTTATTCTCTCGGCGCGTGATGCCACCCAAGACCGGGTTCAGGGCTTGGACATGGGCGCAGATGATTACCTTACCAAACCGTTTGAACTTGAGGAGCTCCTGGCCCGGGTTCGGGCGCTAGAACGTCGTGATGCGCGCCAGGCCCGCAATACGCTCACCCACGGTACCCTCGTACTCGATCTGGAGTCTATGGAGGTACAGCTCTCTGGGGTTCCGGTCCCTCTGTCGCGACGGGAGTGGGCGCTCCTGCGACTCATGGTGCAGCACCCCGACCGTGTCTATGCACGTGCCCAGATTGAGCAGGCCCTCTACGGCTGGGACGAGCCCACCGAGAGTAATGCCATTGATGTGCATATTCACCATCTGCGCCGAAAGCTCGGGTCAGAGGTTATTCAGACAGTACGGGGTATTGGCTATCGACTAGGGCCCCCACCATGCGCCTAATGCGTACGCACTCTTTAAGGCGGCAGCTTCTTTTAAGTCTGTCGGTCTCTATGCTTGCAATCTTCGGGGTGGTGGGCTACGCAGCCCATTGGGTGAGTCTGCATGAGGCAGACGAAATTTTCAGTGCTCGTCTGGCTACCTCAGCAAGGGTGCTTGAGTCGCTTGTCGCCCGACAGTTAGAGACCGCGACTGTGAGTAGCCCGATTGTCATCTCTCTGCCTGCAGCCTTAGAGCAGGCTAAAGACGATTCCAGTACCGCGGCGGGGCATCCCTATGAGGGCAAGATTGCTTTTCAGGTTTGGAACGATCAAGGCGTAATGCTTGCAAAGACCACTTCCTCCCCTTTGGAAATGCTGGGGCCTATGACTCCAGGGTTCCACGACTATGTCTCTGACGCGGTCTGGTGGCATGTTTTTTCCTTGAAGTCAGGAACGGTCTGGATCTTTGCCGCCGAAAAGCACGATGTGCGCGACGAGTTAGCGGAAGATATTGCCGTGAGCATTCTTACGCCCTTAATGGTTGGTGGTTTTTCGCTGATCTTGCTGGTGCACTTCTTTGCGCTGCGCGCGATCAGGCCGGTGGAAGCCCTGGCCAATGCGATCTCTGGTCGTGCCCCCGATTCGCTCTTGCCCATTTCCTTGGCCAACGTACCGCAGGAGCTCACGCCTGTCGTGCAGGCCCTTAACGAGCTTCTCGATCGCGTACGTTCAGCCTTTTCGCGTGAGAAGCGCATGATCGATGCGGCAGCCCATGAACTTCGCACGCCGATTGCCGCGGTGCAGTTGCATGTGCAGAATGCACTTTTGGCGCCAACCGAGCAAGAGCGTCTGAGCTCAATCGAGTATGCATTGGCTGCCGCACGCCGAGTGACACAGATGGCCGAGCAGCTGCTTGTCTACAGCCGCGTCAGCGCCTCGGTTGGAATGGAACCGTTGCAGCTGGTTGACTTGGTAGCAATAACCCGAGAAGTAATACTTTTGATGCGGCCGCTTCTGGAAGAACGACAGGTAGATGTGGTTGTGCAGGCTGAGGGGCCGGTTATTGTCCTGGCCGATCGTTCAAAGTTGGAGCGTGTGATGCGAAATCTCTTGGAAAACGCGCTTCAGTACGGCCAGACACCAGGCCAATTTATTGTACGGGCTACGCGTCTGCCTTCTGGGCCGCAGTGGTCGATTGAGAATGATGGCAGTCCGATTCCTGACCCAGAGAAGGCAAAGATTTTTATTCCCTATTACCGGATAGTAGGTAGTGCAGGATTTGGAAGTGGCCTGGGGCTCTCCATCGTCCACGAGATTGTGCAGCAATGCGGTGGCCGCATCCACGTGGAGGACAGGCAAAAAGGGCAGGGTGTACGATTTATTATCGACTTTCCTCTCCCGGCCCATGACCAATCCCCTTCTTGCGCACCATCGTCACGACGCCATTAGCGGCCATGCT
>JBMSYB010000079.1:0-6711 GCA_049426285.1 Burkholderiaceae bacterium | reverse complement strand
AACCTTCAGGCCAATATGGCGCTGCGGGTCGAGTCTTTGGGGCTGGCAGATGCCGCAGCCAGTGAGGCCCTGCAGATTCTGAATACCACCCGGGGGCTGCCGCGCTGGTGGAAGGCCGATGTCTTGCTTACCCTGGGCAGGGTGAGTTCGGCCAATGGCCGTCTGTCGGCTGCTGAGCGGTATTTCAATACGGCCTTAGCAGAGCGCCGGCTGGTGGCAGGCGATGGCCCGCAGACCATTCAGATTCTTGCCGCGCAGGCCCAGGCCTATCAGCGCGAGGGTATGAACACCTCGGCCATCATTACCTATCGCGATATTTTTAAGCTGATCAAGGCCCTGCCCGCAACAACTGAGGGCCTTATTTCGAAGGAAGACCTGGTGCCCTTTGGTCTGGCAATCACGGGCTATGCCGAGACGCTTACCGATGACGGCCAGAAACAAGGTCTTTATGCAGAGGCCTTTGATGCCTTTCAGCTGATACGTCCTTCAGTGGTAGAGCAGACGGTCAACCGGGCCTCGGCCCGACTGGCGGTCGATGCCCCTGGGCTTGCCCCGCTGATCGATGCCCTGCAAAATGCCGAGCGCGCGCGCGATGCAGCTAATTTAGAGCTTTCTTTCGAAACCAGTCTGCCCGAAAACCAGCGTAGCCGTATTGCTGAAGACCGGCTTGTCGCGGCAAAGCGGCAGGCCGATGCCGAACTGGTGCGGCTTCAGGCCCAGATTACCCAGAACTATCCCCAGTACCTGCGCCTTGCCACGCCCAAGCCGCTAGACCTCTTGGCGTTGCGTCAGCGGCTGGCTGCCCGGGAGGCGGTGGTGTCGTTTCTGATTGGCGAGCAGGTTTCGTTTGTGCAGTTGGTGCGGCGAGAGGGGGCCTTTATCGCCCGAGTGGCGGCCACCACCCAAGACCTATCCGAGTCAGTGGCGAGCCTGCGTCGGGCGCTGGAGATTCAGGCGGGGTCTGTGAACGACTTCGACCTGGGCCTTGCCCATCAGGTTTATCAGCAGCTGCTCGGGCCGGTTGCCGCGCAGTTGAAAGACATTGACCATCTGGTGGTGGTGCCGGCTGGCCCCCTGGCCAGTCTGCCGTTTGCGCTTCTGGTTGAGTCTGCCCCGCAGGGCCAGGCATCGCCTGCCGCCTACAGCAAGGCTAACTGGCTTGCCCGTCGCATGGCGATCTCGCACATGCCGTCGCTGCGTAGTTTCTTTGCCCTGCGCACCACGGCGCCAGCGCAGGCGCCCACCCGGGGGCTTCTGGCCTTTGGTGATCCGGTGCTCATCGGGCAGTCCCCAACGGCCAGCCGCGGCACCCAGCCTGTGGCGGCATCTGCTGCCGCATCGCAAGTACCGCAGCCCATGGCGGCGCCCTCAGCAGCAGGCCGGGCCTTACCAGAGGGACTATCGGCCCTGGCTACAAGCTGCCGCTCGGCCGGGCCCGCGCCAGCAGACCTTTTGCGTGCTCTTGCCCCACTGCCCGACACAGCAGACGAACTGCGTGCGGTGGGAAAAATCTTTTCCACCGCAGGGCGCAATGCCCAGGTCTTCCTGGGTCAAGAGGCGACCGAGTCACGGCTTCGGTCTGAGTCTCTACAAGACTATCGGGTGCTCTACTTTGCTACCCACGGACTCCTGCCCGGCGAGCTTAAGTGTCAGGCGGAACCCGGCCTTGTCCTTACTCCCCCGAAGCAGGCCGCCGCCTCACGGGCCGAGGATGGTCTGCTGGAAGCCAGCGAGATTGCCAGCCTGCGGCTTAACGCCGATCTGGTGGTGCTCTCGGCCTGTAACACGGCGGGCAGTGCCGGACGGTTTGGGGGCGATGCGCTTTCTGGGCTTGCCGAGTCTTTCTTTTATGCCGGTGCTCGGGGCATGGTGGTCAGTCACTGGCAGGTGCCTTCGGCCGCTACCGCTAGCCTTATGACCGGGCTTTTTCAGACTCTGGGCCCAGACCTGAAGGCAGGGGCGGCCGTTTCTCTGCAGACCGCCCAGCAGGCGCTGATTGCGCGTCCAGAGACTGCCCACCCTTTTTTCTGGGGGGCCTTTGTTCTGGTGGGGGATGGCCTTGCCGAAGGCCGTCTGCCCATGCCACGGAGGTTGTAATGAGACGCACCCTTGCCCTTTATCTTGTGGGATTGTTGGTCGGTTCCTCGGCCTACGCGCAGCTGGTAGTCGTTGAGGCCCGCGGTGCTGGCCTGAAGGCAGGGCAGACGATTTCTGCCACGGCAAGCATTGCGTTGAAGGAAGGCGAGCGCCTGGTCGTCATTTCCCCTGAGGGCCGAAGCATTACTCTGCGCGGCCCATTCTCAGGACCGCCGGCCCCAGCCAGCGCAGCCTCTACGGATCCCGCAAAGGCGCTTGCCGTGCTGGTAGCAAGTCGGGATGCCCGCACCAAGTCGGTGGGTGTGGTGCGCGCAGGAACCGATACCGTGAAGACTCCCGACCCCTGGGCGATTGATGTCACGCGGCCCGGCCCCCGCTGTCTGCGCGAGGGCGATCGGCCTGAGCTCTGGCGGCCACGTGCGGAGGCCAGCCAGCCCTTTGTGATCTTTCCGGCAGACCGCTCCTGGCGTGCCGACTTTGTCTGGCAGCCCGGTCAAGACCGTATGCAGCTGCCCGACCTGAGCCGGTTTCAGGGGCTCACCACGCTTCTGGTGAATATCGATCAGCAGGAACACGCGCTCACTTTTTCGCGCATCCCGGTTGCGGTTACCGACCCATTCATTCTGGCGGCCTGGATGCTGGAACGAGGCTGTATTCAGCAGGGGGATGCCTTGCTGCGCATGTTGTCGGCCCAATTGGGCAGCACTGGCTCACGCGTAAACTAGAGGCGCGGTTTTGGCCACTGACAAAAACCGCCCGCAGTGGCTCTCGGGTCTGGCGGTAGCAGTGGCGGCAGCGGTTCTCGCCTCGGGCCTCACCTGGGGGCTTGCCTTTTTGAATAGTCTGGAAAAGGTTGCAGCCGATATTCGTCTAGCAGCCTTTCAGCCCCCGCAGCCGCAGTCTGAGTCGATCGTGGTGGCCGCGATCACCGAAGAGACGCTTGCCAGTTTTCCCTATCGGTCGCCGGTTGATCGAGCGTTTCTCGCATCGCTTTTAGAGACGTTGCAGGACAAGGGCGCTAAGGCAATCGGCCTTGATATTTTATTGGATCAGCCCACAGAGCCGGAGAAGGACGAGCTGCTCGCCCAGACCCTGCGGTCGATGCGCATTCCGGTGTTTGTGAGCTATACCGTTACTCCCTCAGTGGTGAATGAAGACCAGTTGGCGTATCTCAATGCCTTTGTGCCCGAGCCCTTAAGGGCTGCTGCCAACCTGGCCACCGACCCGTTTGATGGATCCGTACGATGGATCTTCCCTGGCGAGACCGAGCCCGGCATGCCAGTAAGCTTTGCTCGGAAGGCCGCCGAAGTCTATGGGGTACAGACGCAGTCGCAGCCCCTTGCTATTGCTTGGCGGCCGCGGCCCGACCCCGACACACTGCCTTTTCGGGTCTTCCCGGCCCATGCGGCGGCCGTACTGCCCGCAGACTGGTTTGCCGGAAAGCTCGTACTCATTGGGGCTGTGGTCTCGATCACCGACCGGCACCGCACGCCTCTGGCGGTGGTGCGCGACGATGACGACGGCAATATGCCGGGCATTTTAGTGCAGGCCCATGCTGCTGATCAGTTGATCACCAGCCGTGCCGCGCCGGAGATCTCGTTTACGAGCATGCTGGGGGTGGGCCTGCTGCTCTCGCTGATTGGCATGGCCCTGGGGCTTGCCAAGCGCGGCATTCTTTTTAGTGTTGTCTCGGGTCTCGTGGTGGTCGTGGTGTTCTGGGTGGGAGGCCTCTGGGGCTATGCCTATGGCCTTGCGCTGATTCCCCTGGTGGCGCCCACGCTGGCGCTCGCCCTATCACTCTGGATGATGGATGCCTTAATTGGCCGTGCCGAACGTAGGCAGCGGCAGTTTGTGCAGGGGGCCTTCTCGCGCTACGTGTCTCCCGCGGTGGTGAGTCAGTTGGTAGAAAACCCCGATGCCCTGCGCATTACTGGCACCCGGCAAGAGGCGAGTTTTATTTTTACCGATATTGCGGGCTTTACCACGCTGTCAGAGGGCTTAACTTCTGAGGCACTGTCAGAGGTGTTAAACAGCTACCTTGACGGCGCCTGTTCTATTGTCTTTGCCCATGGGGGTACGGTCGACAAGTTTATTGGCGACGCGATTATGGCGATTTTTAATGCGCCGATTGCCCAGGCCGACCATGCCGAGCGCGCGGTGCGATGCGCGCTGGCCCTCGATGCCTATGCCGAGGATTTTCGCAAGGCAAAAAATGCCCAAGGAGTGCCGCTGGGTGTCACCCGTATTGGGGTGCACAGTGGCCAGGCCACGATTGGTAACTTTGGCTCGAATGCCCGTATGGATTTCACCGCGCTGGGCGACACGGTGAACACGGCGGCGCGCACCGAGGGCGTGAATAAATATTTCGGCACCCGGGTCTGCTGCACCCAGGAGATCGTTGACCGGTGCCCTGGGTTGGCCTTTCTGCCCATTGGCGATGTGTTTCTGAAGGGCAAGCAAAACGCCGTCACCCTGTATAGCCCCGTATCAGACGCGCAGCAGGCCTCTGGCTATGCCAAAGACTACGGTGCCGCCTATTCCTTGTTGATCGCCGGAAAGGTAAGTCAGCAGGAAATACAACACCAGTTTTCTGAATTGTTACTGCACTACCCCGAAGAGCCTCTGGCGCGGTTTCATGCTGACCGCATCGCGCAGGGGCTGGTATCAACAAAAATTGTGATGGAGGATAAATAAGGTGAAAAACAACCCTCTCGTGGTTCCAGGCCCCAGAGCTTTTAGGGCAAAGCCCGCCCGCGGGGCCTTATTGGTCCTGGCGCTTTTCGCGCTGCCTCACTGGGCAATGGCCCAGACCGTGCGGCTGCCCTCAGAGGCAGACATTACGCGGCTACGCCCGCCCAGCCTGCCACTGCCCTCGGTGCCCAACTTCGATCTTCGCATTGAGACCCCAGAGCGGTCTCCTGTGCCTCGGGCTGTTGATGATCTTGTCTTTGCCGTAAAAGGGGTTGTGGTCGAAGGGGCCTCGCACTACCCACAGGCCCAGGTGGATCAGGTCTTTGCGGGTCTGGTGGGTCAAAGGGTGGGGCTTGAGGCCATTCGTAAGGCCGCCGATGCCCTTGAGCAGCGCTATCGCGCCGATGGTTTTTTTCTGGTGCGTGTTTTTGTTCCGCCACAGCAGGTGAAGGACGGGCTGTTGCGGGTACAGGTGATCGAGGGCTTTATTGGTTCGGTGGCAGCCGAAGGCGGTACACCTCAGATGCGCGAGAAGGTGGAGCGCCTGATGGCGTCACTGACTAAGCAGCGGCCGATCGACCTGGCGAGTCTTGAACGGGCCTTGCTCACGCTCAATGACATTCCGGGTCTGGCAGGCGGTGGCGTGCTGCGGCCAGGTGGTGCCCTGGGCGCTTCGGATCTGGTTGTTTCTCTGGCAGACCCGGGGCCTGCAGTCATTTCACTGGCGGTGAACAATGCCTCTTCTAAAACCTTGGGCACATTGGGTCTGAGCGCAAACGCAAATTTCACCAATCCTTTTCAAGAGCCTGGTGTTCTGAGTCTTGGGTTCAACAGCTCTGCCGATGCAGAAAAGCTGCGTGCCCTCAATGCACGGTACGCCTGGGGTATTGCTGGCACGGGCATTGTGGCGAGCGTGGGAGCTCTAGAGGCCCGGGCGCGGCCTGCAGGCAGCATTCGCGACGTACTGGGGCTGGATGTCTTTAGCCTGTCACATTCGGTGACCCCCCGGCTGCGCTATGCCCTCACCCGTAGCCGAGAGAGCTCGGTGTA
This sequence comes from Burkholderiaceae bacterium, assembly GCA_049426285.1. Taxonomy (GTDB): domain Bacteria; phylum Pseudomonadota; class Gammaproteobacteria; order Burkholderiales; family Burkholderiaceae_A; genus Hahnella. The sequence goes on along the minus strand of JBMSYB010000079.1, from coordinate 873 downwards.
CCTTGAGTCGGGGTTTGCCTTCAATAGAAGCCGAATTACCGGGGTGCCTAGTCCCGACTGCACCGAGGGCTCTCCGGCCACCCGCGACAGGTCTTCTGTACTTGATGTCTCTGGCTCTTGGGTGGGTTCTGCTGCGAACAGTCAGACCAGCCTCACCGTCGGTGCTGCCAAAGGGCTTGGTATCCTGGGGGCCTGGCGGCGCAGTGACTACGACTTTCGCTGTAAGAACCCATCGGTGGCTGGTTTTGAGCCTGGTTTTCTCAAGTTCACTGCCAGCCTGCAGCGCACGCAGAGCCTTGCCGAGCAGTGGAGTCTGCAGCTAAGTCTGCAGGGTCAGACCTCCAGAGATACCTTGGCCTCTGGTGAGCAGGTCTCTTTTGGGGGGGGCGGAATTGGCCGTGGCTATGACGGCGGCGCGATTGCTGGAGACACCGGCTGGGGCGGGCTAATTGAGCTGCGTTATGCAGTCTCACCCGATGCAATTACAGGCCTAGCCTGGATGGGCGAAAACCCTCGGCTCCAGCTCTTTGTTTTCGCCGACTATGCTCAGGCAACCAAGCGTGCTGTGGCCGCGAGTCGGCTAGTCAATGTCACGGAGGATGACCCCGCGGAGCGATTTTCGCTGGCGTCTTATGGTCTTGGATTTCGATGGAACAATAGCCTCGGGTGGTCTGTAGAAGGGCTTCTCGCCAAGGCTCAGAAAGACCTGGGCGCCAGTGACCCTCGATCCGATCCGCGGTTTTTACTTTCAGTCACCAAGATTTTTTAGATTACGGATTACGCTACTTAGGTATTTCGTATTTCGCTATTAGCTATTACGGTGACAGTTTACTTAATTCCCCGTAGGGGAATTAAGTAAACTGTCACCGTAAT
>JBMSYB010000078.1:0-6753 GCA_049426285.1 Burkholderiaceae bacterium | reverse complement strand
AGTAAACTGTCACCGTAATTTTGTCACCGTAACTCAATTCGTAACTCTAACCATTAATACGGGCCCAGGCGGAGTGGTTGTGGATCGACTCGAAGTTTTCTGCCTCCACAGAGAATGAGGCAACCCCCGCGAAACCTTTCACCGACAGGGCTACATCGCGCACGAGGTCTTCAACAAACTTGGCATTGTCATAGGCGCGTTCGGTGACGTATTTTTCATCGGGGCGCTTGAGCAGGCCCCAGAGTTCGCAAGACGCCTGGCCTTCAACGGCACGAATAAGTGACTCTAACGACGGGGCCTTGCCATCAGCAAATTCGGCCCGCACAGTAACCTCTGACCGTTGGTTATGGGCACCGTAGTCAGAGATTTCTTTTGAGCAGGGGCACAGGCTCTTCACCGGTACACGCACCTCTATTGCCACCGTTGCCTTGCCCAGACTGGATTCAGCCTGCAAGACCACCTGGTAGTCCATGAGGCTTTTCACACCACTGACCGGTGCGGCCTTTTCTATAAAAAATGGAAATGCCGCCGAGAGACTTCCCTGCGTGGCCTCAAGTAGCACAAGAAGATCGCGCGAGAGTTCGGACATCACCTCGGGAGAAAGGGCCTGACCCTGCTTGTTCATCGTCTCAAGCAAGGCCACGAAACGCGACATATGCGTGCCCTTTTTATCGGCAGGAAGGGCCACTGCCATGCTAAAGATCGCCACCGAGGCGGTAGGGCCCTGTTCGGTTTGCACCAACACCGGATACCGAAGGCTGCGCACGCCAACCCGATCGATGGCAAGGTTTCGATGATCGCGGCTACCCTGGACATCAGCCATGGGACGCGCGCTGGTAACGCCTTTATCAGTAACTGTATTCATGACACCAGTGTAAGCGATACGGGGCTGGCATTGCCCTGAGCAGTCTCGGGGCGGCCACAGGCAGACAGACGGGCGCGAATCGACGCCGTGATGCCAGCAGCATCAAGGCCTTCGATTGCCAAAAGCTTGGCATGGTCGCCATGGTCGATAAACCGGTCTGGCAGGCCCAGATGGAGAATAGGCAGCAGGGGCAGATCGGAGCGAGAGGCAAGAAACTCTGCGCAGGCTGACCCTGCCCCGCCCATGACCACATGCTCTTCTATCGTAACCAGCAGGTCATGGGTCTGGGCCATGCGTACCAGAATCTCGGTATCCAAAGGCTTAATGAACCGCATATTGACCACGGTGGCCTCTAGCTCTTCCGCAGCCTTCAGGCTTGGTGCCACCATGCTGCCAAAGGCAAGAATCGCCACGCGCGGACTGCCCGCAGCCATAGGCCGCGACGATCGCAACAGTTCTGCCTTACCAATTGGCAGGGGCGCGAGACTGCGGCCCGCAGGGGCTCCGGTTCCCGCCCCACGAGGGTAACGCACCGCGCTAGGCCCCTCGCAGATCAGGCCGGTACTGAGCATCGCCCGGCACTCGGGCTCGTCTTTGGGCGCCATGATGGTCATGTTGGGAACGCACCTGAGAAAACTGATGTCGTAGGCGCCCGCATGGGTGGCGCCGTCAGCCCCGACAAGCCCCGCACGGTCGATCGCAAACAAGACTGGGAGGTTCTGCAAGGCCACGTCATGAATGAGCTGATCGTAGCCCCGCTGCAGAAAAGTGGAATAGATAGCCACCACGGGCTTGAGGCCCTCGCAGGCAAGGCCAGCGGCAAAGGTTACGGCATGCTGTTCGGCAATGGCCACATCGTGATACCGATTGGGAAACCGCTGCGAGAACTCCACCATGCCCGAGCCTTCGCGCATGGCGGGCGTTACGGCCACCACACGGTCATCGGCGGCAGCCGCATCGCAGAGCCATTCACCGAATACCGCCGAGTAGGTGGGCTTGGCCGGTGTGGCGGCAGGAACGATTCCCAAAGACGGGTCGAACTTACTGGGGCCGTGGTAGGCAATGGGGTCTTCTTCTGCCTTGGCATAGCCCTGACCCTTTTTGGTAATGATATGCAGAAACTGCGGGCCTTTAAGCTCCCGCAGGTTATGCAAAGCGGGCAGCAGGGCGTCGAGGTCGTGGCCATCAATTGGGCCGTAATAGTTAAACCCGAATTCTTCAAAAAGAGTACTGGGCGAGATCAGCCCTTTTGCCCCGCCTTCGAGCTTACGGGCGATCTCTAGCACCGGGGGAACCACGCCGAGCACCTGCTTGCCGAGTTCTCGCGCAGCGGAATAAATCCGGCCGGACAAGAGCCGCGCCAGGTAGTTACTCATCGCCCCTACCGGAGGCGAAATGGACATCTCGTTGTCGTTGAGAATGACCAAAAGATCGATGTCTTTATGAATGCCCGCATTGTTCATGGCCTCATAGGCCATGCCCGCGCTGATCGCGCCATCACCAATTACCGCGATATGCCGGCGCCGGTTCGGGCCCAGGTGCTCGCCTTTCTGCTTGGAGCCCAGGGCCATGCCTAGGGCGGCGGAAATAGAGGTGGACGAGTGTGCGGTTCCAAAGTGGTCGTACTCACTCTCGCACCGACGCGGAAACCCCGAGATGCCACCAAGCTGACGCAGGCCCGACATCTGGTCACGACGACCGGTAAGAATTTTGTGCGGATAGCTCTGATGCCCCACATCCCAGACCAGACGGTCATAGGGGGTCTGAAAGACATGGTGAATGGCAATAGCAAGCTCCACCGTGCCGAGATTTGATGACAGATGTCCACCCGTACGCGATACCGAATGCAGCAGATACTCACGCAGCTCGGCTGCCAGGTCTTTGAGCTGACGACGATTGAGATCCCGCAGATCAAGCGGGCTATTAATGGTCTGAAGTAAGGATGTCATTTGCGTGTTCTCCCTGCCGCGCAACAATGAACTAATGCTGGCGATGCGTCAATTGATGGGCCAGGTCACGCAGGGGCTGTGCCTGCGGGCCGAGATCAGCAATATGGGCCAGGGCCCGCCCGTGCAGGCCTTGGGCATACTGCCTGCAGCCTTCAAGCCCAAGGAGGCTCACAAAGGTGGGCTTATCGGCATCCCTGTCTTTGCCGGCAGTCTTGCCCAGGGCCTCGGTCGATGCCGTGGCATCTAGGTAGTCGTCCACCACTTGAAAGGCCAGGCCAAGGTCTTGGGCAAAGGCCGAGATTTTTTCCCAGCGTGGGTAATCGTTCCCGTCCGGGCCCGCCCACGCGCCTATCTCAGCAGCAGCACGAATCAAAGCCCCGGTCTTGAGTCGATGCATGTCTTCAAGCGCTGCCTGGTCGAGTTGCCTGCCCACCATCTGGATATCGATGGCCTGTCCCCCTGCCATGCCATCGGCCCCCGTGGCCTGTGCCAGACAGGCCACCATGCGCAAAAGGGTAGATGCCGAAACACCCTGCGACTCTGCTACGAGCTGAAAGGCAAGACTTTGCAAGGCGTCACCCACCAAGAGCGCAGTGGGCTCATCAAAAGCCACATGCACGGTAGGCTGGCCTCGGCGCAGGTCATCGTCATCCATACAAGGCAGGTCATCATGCACCAGCGAGAAGGCATGAATCAGTTCCAGAGAACAGGCAAGCCGCATCGCCAGAGTTCCCAGCGGGTCGCCACCACAGGCCTGGCAGGAGGCCATGACCAGCAGCCCTCGAGCGCGTTTGCCGCCATTGAGAACACCATGTTCTATAGCAGACCAGAGCCTTTGAAGGGCCTCACCCGAAGCGGGTGCCATTGCTGTCAGACGACTAGTTACTGCGGAACGCAGCGCGCCGTGAATCGCCTCGCGCCAAACCGACAGGGCTTGCTCAGCGGCCATTGTCTGCAGTGAAGTCGGCGCGCGCCATCATGCGCTGCCCCTCTTCGTCAATGACTTCAATTTCCTGCTGCACAGCCAAAAGCAGGGCCTGCGCGTGACGCAGAAGGGCCGCCCCGCGCTGGTAGGCCGCAAGTGCGTCTGCCAGGCTTAGCTGGCCCGACTCCAGGCGCTGGGTTTCCTGCTCAAGCGCAGACAGCGCCTGTTCAAACCCAAGGGCCCGAATATCATCGGGGATGGAGAGTTCGGCATCCTGGCTGGAATCGGAGTGAGACCCAGTTGTGGCCACCATAGGCCTCCTTTCACGAGGTGTTACGGGGTTGTCATTGATGTCATTGTGGTGAGAATGCGAAGCGCATCTGTTGACTTTGCAGTGTCATCGCACTGTCACCGATTGCTGACAGTGTAATTGACCTCGAATGGGCTGGGGCTGCTTTGGCCAGGGCCAGAGGGTATACTCCCCTGCTCGTTTGAACTGGGAGGGGGAAATCTGATGTCGGACGTCGGAACCTTTTCTCGGCTGGCGCCGAGTCCCGCACAGCTGCCTGTGCATGCCTATTTTTCTGATGCGCTTCTTTCGCTAGAGCGGGCTGCCTGCTTTGGCCAAGGCCCTGGCTATGTAGGCCATCGCCTGATGGTGCCCGAGCCCGGTAGCTTCTCCACCATTGCACATGAGGACCATGGCAGGGTGCTCATCCATGGCAAAGACGGCGACATCGCGCTGCTTTCCAATATTTGCAGGCATCGTCAGGCGGTTATGCTCGAAGGCCGAGGCCAGACCGAATCAATCGTCTGCCCGCTGCACCGCTGGACCTACGACCTCTCTGGAAAGCTCGTGGGCGCGCCACACTTTGATGAAGACCCCTGCCGTCATCTCAGGCGCCAGACCTTGGCGGAATGGAACGGTCTTCTTTTTGAGGGGGATCAGGCGCTCTTAGAAGAACTGCGTAGCACGCCGTTTCTGGACCATCTGCGGTTTGACGGCTTCGTCTTTCACAATGCCCAGGTGCATCGCTGTCACTACAACTGGAAGAGTTTCATTGAGGTCTACATGGACGACTACCATGTGGTGCCGTTTCATCCTGGCCTTGGTAAGTTTGTTGACTGCAACCGGCTGCGCTGGCACTTTGGAGAGAACTACAACATTCAGGCTGTAGGCATTACCGACCTGGGTAAGGCTGTCACGCCGGTGTATCAACGGTGGCACGAAGAAGTGTTACGCATGCATGATGGCCAGCTTCCAAAATATGGGGCCATCTGGATGACCATCTATCCGAACATTATGGTGGAGTGGTACCCCAAGGTTCTGGTGGTCAGTAGCCTGCACCCGGTAAGCCCGCAAGAGACGGTCAATGTCGTGGAGTTTTATTACCCGGAAGAGATCGCTTTTTTCGAGCCGAGCTACATTGAGGCTCAGCAGGCCGCCTACAACGAGACCGTTATCGAAGACGATGAGATCGCGCTACGAATGGATCGCGGCCGCGGGGCACTCATGCGTTCGGGCCGCAATGAGGTGGGGCCTTATCACTCCCCCATGGAGGATGGCATGCTGCATTTCCACGAGTATCTCAGGCGGCGGCTAGGCGATGCGGCGTTTGACCAGGCATGAATCCGCTGATTAGTCCTGCTGAGGTTATTGCCGAACCGGGAGACCTTATTCTCATCGACGTTCGTCACGACCTGAATGACCCCACTGCCGGGCTGCGCGCCTATGCCCAGGGGCACCTGCCTAACGCCGCCTTTTTGTCAGTAGACGAAGACCTGTCGGGCGAGCCCTCTGCCGGTAACGGCGGAAGGCACCCATTACCCGCGCCCAAAAACTTTGCCAAACGGCTTGAGGAACTCGGCGCAACCGAGGACACCCTGCTCATCGCCTACGACGCTAGTGGCGGTATTTTTGCCGCCCGATTCTGGTGGCTCTGTCGCTGGATCGGCCATCTCCGGGTGGGCGTACTCAATGGTGGCCTTCAGGCATGGGTGGCCGCAGGCGGGCCGCTTCAGACCGAAGACTACAAGCCCGTCGTTTTACCGCAGGGCCAGCGTGGAGAGCCTCTGCGAGTGCATGCCACCGCCTGCCCGCGCTGGGGCCTTGATATGGTGGAGAGCTGGGTCTCGGCCGGTTCTCCCTCCGAAATCGCCATGCTGATTGATGCCCGGTCGCCAGACCGATACCGCGGAGAGGTGGAGCCCTTCGACCCGGTGGCCGGCCATATTCCGGGGGCCCATAACCGCCCAGCCACGCTCAACCTCGATGCCACGGGGTGTTTCAAGCCCGCAGATCAGCTGCGCGCAGAGTTTCTGGCGCTATTTGGCCACCACGACCCCAGTGCGGTGGTGCACAGCTGCGGCTCAGGAATAACCGCCTGTCACAACCTTCTGGCCATGGAGGCTGCGGGTCTGCTGGGCAGTGCCCTCTACCCGGGCTCCTGGAGCGAATGGTGTGGCGACACCGCCCGGCCTGTGGCCAAAGGTGCCCAGACCTGAACACCGCCCGCGTCCGCGAGCAGCCACTCAGGCGCTAGTGCCATGGGTACAAACGCCCGACATACATCCGCCCGACTCGGGCTTGCCTTTCTGGCGGCAGCCTGTGCCGTGGGTCTCAGCGGCTGCGATCAGGTTCAGCAAAGGCTGGCGGGCAGGGCGCCCCCGGAGGCCACCCCGCCTGTCGTGAATAGCCCGAGCCCAGCGAGCCCAAACCAAGCTAGCCCCATCCCAGCCAGCCCCATCCCAGCCAGCTCAAACCCAGCGCAGATTGGTTCTCCCCAGACACCAGGAACGGTAACCCCGCCGCTGACGCAAGACACGGCTGCGCCTCCGCAGACACAGGGAACGGCATCTCCTAGCTCCACGGCCCCAGAGACCCCGCGTTCGGTCGAACGGTTTTCAAGCCATCACGGCAGCACGGGAACAGGGCCAGTGGAGCGGCGGTCATCGTCTAACGCAAGGCAGTAGACCGCCCAGCCCGAGGGTCTGCGGGGGTTATTTGCGACGGA
>JBMSYB010000077.1:0-6800 GCA_049426285.1 Burkholderiaceae bacterium | reverse complement strand
CTTCTGGCCGACCATGACGGCCTCAAGACGCGCACTGCAATTCGCTACGCCCTGCCGCAATGGTCTGCAGTTCCCGACTGGCAGCCCTCCGTTACGTTTGGCTCGGGCAACACCATGTTGTCCTTGAGCATTGATCTTGATGGGAGGTCGATGCGCAGAGCCATGCGCCCCGAGGCGGGGGGCCCTCGTGAACGATGGGAGCTCGGCAGCCTAACCGAAGATGCTGCATACAGACCCAAGACGCTTACGGCAAAAGACAGCGTGGTGATTGCCGAGACCTTTCGAGAACATGGCTTTTCAGAAATTCGGGTCGAACCAAATAGCAGTATCGGCGCGCAGGCCGGCGCCATTCAGAGCAACGCCTTAAGCCAGCAGACAACGGCCTGGCAGATCTGGGCAGAACCGGTTGCCTACCGAAAAAATCGCATGGATGCGTTGGGGGCCGCCCTTGCAGCATGGTCAAAGATTGCAGGCACTTCAGAGCAGCGGGTGCTTATTACGCTAACCCACCTAGGCCAGCCGGTTCTTGCCGTGGAAACCTCAGGCCTATGTATCGCAATTTTTCGCACGGGCAGAGGTCGCTGTGATCTTCAAGACGCCCTTGTCTTTCTACCCCCGAAAGAGTTCAGTACTAGCCAGGAAAGGACCGAAGCCGCCTTTCAGCCCCTCTGGCTGCGGCCGCAGTTCTCCGTTGGGCCGGTACTCGATATGGCCACCGGACAAGACGCGCGGCTCGCCGACACTTCCGCGGGTATGGCCCTTGGGATGGAACTGCCTCTGCGAACAGGCGTAATGCTGCAAGGGAGATGGCTGGCGAACCTATCAGACTCCCCGGGGTTCAAGGGTCAAGAGGCACCCTTTCGACAGGCAGGCCGAGGCATCCACACTGGACTCGACCGGCTTCTGGTGTCTGTGCAGCATCCCTGGCTCGAAAACGCACTCTGGACCGAGATTGCCATTGGCAGGCATGGCCACGACCTGAATGGCCTCCTGGCCACCGCCAGCTGGAGCCCCGACCAGGGGCGGGTTCGCATCACCGCGCAGGCCGGTGAACTCGGCAATGCGCATCGCACCTTACTCGCCTCGGCGCGGTTATCGCTCGTACCAGGCCGTTGGGCTGTTGGGCTTACGGGGGGACAGTTCCTCAATGAAGACGTTGGCTACCGTATTGAGAGTAGGCATCAGTTCGGCGATAACACCCTGTCGCTGTATTTTCAAGACACCCGGGATGGAAACAGCCGGGCCCCCGCAGCCGCCCAGGTGGTTGGTGTTCAGCTTGCATTAGCCTTGGGGCCAAAAACGGCGTGGCGCATCGGCAGCGCCGGTGCCACCCTGCGAACCACAGACCATATCGACTTTGCACTTGCTAAAGACCGCGGTGGCCGCACTCCCCTAGCTGCAAGCGGCAGCTATGGTCGGCTTCCGCCCGTAGCCCACGGGCTATTAACCGACACCCTCGACCGTGACCGGGCTGATGGCGCAGCGATTCAGGCAAACCTGTATCGCGCCCGCGCAATGCTGAGAGACCAAAGTACCCTGCTCAAGGAATAACAGCTTTACCCTTACTCAGGGTATCGAAGTACGAAGTACTAAGGTTTGGGTAGTGGCGGCCGACTAGCGATAGCGGGAATCAGAAGCTGTTGCTCCTGCCTTTCCAGAACGACATGGCCCTCTTTTACAGAGACAAAAGTCCATCCCTCGGCAGAAGTCTGTTTTAGACGCAGACGCTGCGTGGGGCCATGTCGAAACTGCAAGGCGGCGACCGAGTTATTGCCAGCATCAATAAGGCCAATCAGCTGAATATCGGATACCTGCCAGGTAGCCCCCCCCCGTTGTTCGGGAGCCCCAAACGCGCGTGCCAGGGCAGATAATGGAACTGCCGAGATTGAGGGGTCTGATTGGACTAAAGGTGCCTGCACCTGTGCATTCGCCAGGGGCGGGTCAGTGGCGACAGAAGCGATCCACCGGCCCACAAGGCCTGAGGCCAGCCAGGCCGTGACCAGCCAGACCAGCAGGGTAGCAAGATTGGTCAGAGACAAAAGCCGCAGCCACGGCGCTTTCAAAGGCAGCCGCTCCATCAGACGAAGATAACCGAAAGACACTGCATTCCATCACCCTTGTTTATCAAGACTACATGAGCAAGGTGTTCATTTCGATCAGAGGCATCATGACTGCCAAAACAATCAACAAGACCAGCCCGCCCATGAACAAAATAAGCGCTGGCTCTAGCAAGGTTGTAAAGAGTAAGGTCTTTTGGCGTATTTGCTGACCCATCTGGTCGGCCGCCAGGCTCAGCATACTAGCAAGGGCGCCGCCACGCTCTCCGGTACTAATGAGCTGCACGAGCAGCGGGGGAAAGCCTCCCGATTGCCCCAGCGCACGCCCCAGTTCCGCGCCTTCTCGAACCCATCCGGTTGCAAGCTCCAGCCGACTTCTCAGCAAACGATTAGACACCACGCTTGTAGAGGCATTCAAGGCACGTACCAAGGAGACACCCCCAGACAAAGAAGTGCTCAACATGCTGGCAAGCCTAGCGGATTCGCTCATAACAATTAACTGACCGAGAACTGGAATCCGCAGCAGGCCACTGTCGATCTGCATTCGGAATGAGGGCCACACGCGGTAACTCAGGGTAAGAGAAGCCAAAAAAACAAGAAAACCTACGAGCAGCAGTACACCATAGAGCTGTAAAAACTCACTGACCGCGATCAGTGCCCTGGTGAGAAAAGGCAGAGTCTGCTTCTGGCTTACCAAGACAGAGACTATCTGCGGCACCACATAGGCCATGAGGGCCACGACCACCACCAAGGCAACCAGGCAGACGATTAAAGGATAGGCCAGGGCCGATAACAGCCCGATCCGCAGCCTATTGGCATCGGCCATAGACTGGGCTAGGCGGTCTAAGACCGAGGCCAGACTACCCGAAGACTCGCCCACCCCCACAAGACTGCGTAATGTCTCATCAAAGTCTGCAGGAAACTGCGCCATCGCCTGGCGAAGGGACAAGCCCTCACGCAGCCCCACCCGCAGTGACTCGATGACCGCAGCGACTGGTGCCCTGGCCTGCGTGGCCATGGCAGATAAGGCCTGATCGAGCGGAATACCCGCCACCATAAGAGAAGAGAGCTGGCGCACGAAAAACTCTAGTTCTGTTCGGCGCAACACGCGACGGCCCGAGGCAAACGAAGCTGCCACCCGGCTGAGTGCAGCCCTCATATATAGCTCTCGGTTTGATGCTGAACAACCCGACGAAGCTCTGTATCAGTGGTGACCCCTTGCTTAACGAGCCGGGCCCCGTCTTCCTGCATAGAAACAAGCCCTTCTGCCCGGGCACGCTGACGAATCTGGCTCGCATCCTCTCGGGCTTTAATGGCCTGGCGAATATCGTCCGAGACCTGCATGAGCTCGAAAATTCCTGTACGCCCCTGATACCCGCTTGCTGCGCAGTGCGAACAGCCAAGTCCTGCACACTGGCGGCACACCTTACGAACAAGCCTCTGCGCCAGAACCCCTAAAAGTGAGGACGACAGCAGAAATGGCTCAACGCCCATGTCAAGCAGGCGACTCACCGCAGAGGCAGCGTCATTGGTGTGTAAGGTTGCAAAAACCAGGTGGCCCGTTAACGAGGCCTGTATGGCAATCTGGGCCGTCTCTAGGTCACGGATCTCTCCGATCATAATAATGTCTGGATCCTGTCGCAGAATCGACCGCAGACTCTGGGCAAAGCCTAACCCAATCTTGGCATGCACCTGTGTCTGTGCAATACCAGGGACTTCATACTCAATGGGATCTTCCACTGTCATCACATTACGTGACTGAGTATCAATCTCTGCCAGTACCGCATACAAAGTAGTAGTCTTCCCCGAGCCCGTTGGGCCAGTAACCAGCACGATGCCATAGGCCTGAGAGACCAGGCCTCGAAAGGACGCGAGTGTCTTGTCCGCCATACCCAGAGCAGACAAGGACACGGGTCCCTGGCCTTTGGCAAGCAGGCGCAAAACCGCCCGCTCGCCACTTCCTGTGGGCAAGGTAGATACGCGAAGATCTAAAGGCCCCCCCGGCGCACGTACGGTCATGCGCCCATCCTGCGGAAGCCGCTTCTCTGCGATGTCGAGCTGAGCCATGACCTTAATCCGTGAGATCAAGGCGGCATGAAGGGCTCGGGGGGGGTGCGCCACATCGTGCAGCACGCCATCAATCCGAAAACGAACAACCGAGCTATCGGCATAGGGTTCGAGATGAATATCCGATGCATGCCGCAGTGCTGCCTCGTTAAGAATGGCATTAATCATCCGAATAACCGGCGCATCGTCATCGAGCTCATCACCGAGGGTCTGCGTGAGACCTTCTTGCAAAAGCCTTGAGAGACCCTCCCCGAGCTGTGCACTTCCAATAACTGCGGCGGCTGTTGCGCCCTGATCGCGCAGTCCGAGCTGCTCAATGATCTCTGGCTCAGATCGCATCTTGGTACGAAATCCTGCGTACTGGCCGTCAGCCAGTAGCCTCGCAAGCGCCCAGGCCGGTGACTTTGGGCAGTACCAGACCTCTTGCAGTTCCGCAGACGGAAACAACAAATGCCGACGAAGAAAGCGGCTATCCATCAGGGCAAGAGACTACCGGGGCGGAAGGCTTGGCGAGAGAACGCCACCGGGAAGGCTCTGTAATGACTCCGGTAGGCTAGGTGTACCCAGATCAGGCAGCATGAAACTACCCTGCCGCACGCCCGCCGGCTGCGCGGCGCGAATTGTCTCGTAACGGCCTTGGGTTAAAACCCGACTGTCATCGGCATTACGAATCACCACCGGCCGAAGAAAGACAAAGAGATTGGTCTTCCTTCGTTCGCGCGACTCATACCGAAATAGAGTTCCCAGACCAGGAATATCACCAAGCCCGGGCACCTTACTCTGGGTGACCCCCTCGTCATCTTGAATCAGGCCGCCAAGCACTACGATCTGCTGGTTATCCACCAGAACCGTGGACTCTATGGACCGCTTATTGGTAATGATGCCCTCAGATAGCCTCTGACTCACACTGGAAACCTCTTGAAAGATCTGCATCCGCACCGCCCCCCCTTCAGAGACCATCGGCTTAACCCTGAGTGTGGTTCCAACATCGCGACGCTCAATTGTCTGAAAGGGATTCGTGGCAGTGCCGGTAGTGGTGGTAAACGACCCCGTTAGAAAAGGAACATTCTGGCCAATCACAATCTTTGCTTCTTCATTGTCTAGGGTGAGCAGGTTTGGGGTAGCGATGATGTTGCCATTGCCTTGGGTTTCGAGCGCCCGGGCGAGCAGCCCGAGGTTTGTTAGGGGCCGGCCGCCAAACGTAATGGTTCCTCGAACAACACCAATATTCAGGCCCTGACCGGCAGCCAGAGGGTTGGCGGTCAGATCCAGTAGGTTAGCTCCTCCGCCAGCGGGGCCGAAGTTAGTGCCCCCAAAACCCTCGGTTGCTCCGCTCACAAGGCCATCGAGAAACTGAAACTGGACTCCAAACTCTGCCGCACGGTCTGAGGAAACCTCCACGATCAATGACTCGATATATACCTGGGCTCGGCGGACATCGAGTTTTTCGACCACATCTCGGATCTGCCGAAATACAGCCTGCGGCGCAACTACGATCAGCGCATTAAGACTTGATTCCGCCTTGATCATCACGCCACTGCCGGATGGCCCAATGCCCAGGGGCTGGCTTGCTGCTGATTCACCTGCTGTTAGTCCCGAGGCTACAGGGGCCGGGCTAGGCCCTGGCAAGGCACTACCCGTGATTGGCCTTGATGCGGCAATTGCCGGGGAAGAGACCGAACTCGGTACCGATGACGATCCGGGCTGCCCAGAAGCCCCAGACTGCCCAGAATGAGAAGCGAATATGCCCTGCAGGGTCTGCGCCAACGAGGCTGCCTCGGCGTTTTTAAGGTAGATCACATGCACGTTTCCAGCAGTCGCTAACGGTATGTCAAGTTCCCGCACAAGTCTCTTGGCCTCTGCCACCCGCTCGGCGTCTGGTCCCTGCACAAGGATTCGATTACCCCGGTTATCGGGCATAAGAGATACCTGCTGATGGGAGGGGAGCCTGGTACCCCGCCCCACGGGGCTTTTATTTAGCACCTGATCAACCGCCTGGGCCAGATCGATTGCAAAGCCATGATCAACAGTTACCCATTCAATAACCCTCGGCTCAGCCCTATCGAGCGAAGCAATAATCTCTGCAATTCTCTGAAGATTCTGGGTCGTGTCCGAGATAATCAAACTGTTGGTGTTGGGGTGAACCGTCATAGGGTTTGAGGCAGGCACCAGAGCGCGAAGGGCCGCCAGAACCTGGGTTGCATCCTCATGCTGCAAAGAAAAAACACGCGTGGCAAGACCGCCCCGTGGCACAGAGGGGTACAGGCCCGGCACAGACGAACGCGCCTCAGAAGCTGGAACCACTTTGGCAAAACCGGGCTCACTGACCACGGTAAACCCTTGTAACGACAGAGCAGACAGTAAAAGCTCATAAGCCTCATCCAGCCTCACAGGCTGGGGAGTCTCTAGAGTGATCGTGCCCTTTACGCGAGAGTCTAATAAAAAGGAGACCCCCAGAGAGGCACCAAAGGCCGAGATCACCTCAGCAATTTCGGTGTCCCGAAAGGCGAGGTTCACGCGGCCCGCCCCAGACCGCGCAATCGCCCGTGTCAAGGCATCCTGCGACACCGCAGAAGAGCTAGCATCAGGCGCCCCTCGCTGCTGACCATAGGCATTCTCACTGCCCCATACCAGGGCCAATGAACCGATTAGCACCGCCATGACCCTCGTCATGGG
>JBMSYB010000076.1:0-7032 GCA_049426285.1 Burkholderiaceae bacterium | reverse complement strand
ATTACGAATGCGCTGCTCTACCGTCTGAGCTACACCGGCAACACCCAGCATTTTAGTACATATTCGTCTGAAACCTCGGGGGTCTCAAACGGATCAGAGCAGGTTGCGGTCGGCCTCTAACCTGTGTTCCCTACGCGATTTCACTAATGATCAGCCGCTCATTTTTAGCGTACCTTCTGAGCCGTATCGTGATAACAAAAAAAGTAACGCACACCGTCGCAAGATCGGCTTCCCTATGTCATTTCGTAACCCCCCTTTTTTTGAGATCGTAAAATGCTTTTCGCCTTTATCCTCATAGACAAGCCCGATTCCCAGGGTCTTCGCCAGCAGCATAGGCCAGCCCATAAGCTTTATTTGGGGCAGGCTGCCTCGCAGATAGCCTTTGCCGGCCCACTGCACGCTGACGATGGCATCACCATGGTTGGTAGCCTACTCGTTCTGGAGTTTCCCTCTATTGGGGCCGCCCGCGGCTGGCTCACCGAGGAGCCCTTTACCAGGGCTGGTCTGTACGCGCGTTCTGAGGTCTTTCCATTCTCTAACCTATGGCCTCAGAAGGCGGGCTTCCCCAAGGAGACAACATGACAAAGACACGTGCCCTCTTAAGCGACAGGATTCCCTACAGCCCGATTGTGGGCAGGCCCGCGCTTGCTCTGCCCAGCGGAAAGAAGCTTGCCGTATGGATTATCGTAAACGTCGAGCACTGGACCATTGCCGGGGCTATGCCGCGCACAGTGCTGCCTCCGCCCATGGGTCAGGCGCTCATGCCAGACCTTGCCAACTGGTCCTGGCATGAATATGGCATGCGGGTTGGCTTTTGGCGCATATACGATGCACTGAAGGCCCGTGGTATTCGGCCCACCATGGCGGTCAATGGCATTGTCTGCTCTAGCTATCGGCCGATTGCCGAAGCAGCGTTGAAGGAAGACTGGGAGTTTATGGGGCACGGGTATCTGCAGGGCCCGATGCATAGGCTCGAAGATCAGGCCAGGGAAATTGAAAAAACGGTCTCCGCAATTAAAGAGATCACGGGCAAGGGGCCTGTGGGCTGGGAGAGTCCTGGCCTTACGGAGACTGACACCACACTTGACTATCTCTCGGCCAACGGCATTCGGTATGTGGCAGACTGGGTTGTCGACGATCAGCCCTGCTGGATTGCGGCAGAACCGCAGAACATGGTCTCAGTGCCCTACACGGTAGAGCTAAACGATATTCCGATTTTTGCCCTTCAGAACCATAGCTCCGATGAGTTTTATAAGCGCGGGGTGCTTCAACTGGAGCGCATGGTAAAAGATAGCCAGACATCCACCCGCGTTATGGCCGTGAGTGTGCATCCTTATCTTACCGGTGTACCCCATCGTATTGCCGCATTTGAAAAATTCTTAGACCTGGTGCTGCAAGAGAAAGATGCCGAGATCATGACCGGAGAAGAGATCTATCGCTGGTTTATCGACCAGCGACCCTGATCGATTTATGCCGCAGCCGCAACCGGTGTCTTCTTCTCTTTGGCAATAGCAGCATTCACCCGTGGCATCACCTGCTCAGCCATAAGCTGCATAGACTTCCTAGCCAGAGCGGGGTCTTTCCAGTCGTGGCAGGGGTAGAGCAGGGTACCGAAGTCGCCCACGTGCTCGCGAAACGCCAGAATCTGGTCGACTACGCTATCCACCGAGCCTGCAAACACCAGTTCTTTGGTCATGCGGTCAGGCGTAATGGATTCATCGGGCTCATTCTGGTCTTTCTTGAAGAGATTTGAACGGCCGCCAAAGCCAACCAGCTTGCGGATGAGTTGCTTGAAATAGAAGTGGTACGGGCCTTCAGCGGAGTGCCCGTAACGGCTGGCAAGCTTGTCGTCATTCTCGGTGACAAATATGCTGCGTGCGACGCGCCAGTTGGCCGGGTCAGCGGGACGACCTGCTTCAGCACACCCCTGAACATAGCTTGGCCAGTGGGACTTCACCCACTCAGGCAGTAAGAAGTTGGCCGAAATCGGCTCCCAGCCTCGGGCCGCTGCACTGGCCACACCCTTTGAGAACGGCGCAACTGCTGTGACCACGATTAGAGGGTGAGGCCTCTGATAGGGCCGCAGAATGATTCCCTGGCCGATCTCGGGAATCATGGTGCGTGCTGTAGTTACCTTGAAGTACTTGCCTTCGATGTTGTAGGGCGCCTCTGACTCCCAGATCTTGAGAACCGTATTGATGCCCTCGACAAACATTTCCAGCCGATTCTCAACATCAAGGTTTCCAAACACCTCCATGTCAGACTTCAGCCCCCCCGGGCTGATACCCATAATGAACCGCCCTTTCAGCATATGGTCTAGCATGGCGACCTGCGCCGCAATCGCCGCTGGGTGGCTGTTGGGCACGTTAATGGTGCCGCTGCCAAGCATGATCTGCTTGGTGCTAAAGGCAAGGCTGCTGAGAAACATCAGGCACGAGGTTACATTCTCTGCCAGGTCTGTAACATGCTCTCCGACATAGGCCTCTGAGAAGCCCAGTTCGTCAGCCAGAATGATTGCCTCCCGGTCTTCTGCCAGGGTTTCAAAAGGCTTTCGGGAAGGGGGATGCAGAGGCATCATAAAAGTTCCAAGCTTCATCGTTTACTGCTCCTATGCAAAGAGTTTGGGGCGTGAGACGTACCAACCTAGCGAAATCCCGGTATACAACAAATTAGAATTATCGTATTCTCTGTTGATCTAAAGATCAATAACGGCTTTCCCTGAGACAGAGGACCCATCTTAATGCGGCGCAACAATTCAACCGTTGGACTGATCGGCTTGGGCATTATGGGGTCCGCCATAGCCCCTAACCTGCAAACGGCGGGGTTTTCGGTTGTTGGAAGCGAACCGCGGGCTAGCCAGAGAAGGCGGTTGGCGGGGAAAATTGCTTTGGTTACGGCGAACAATGCCGAGGTGCTTGCCCATAGCCGGCTCATCATTACCTCGCTGCCCTCTGCAGAGGCCCTTTTTTCTGTTGCGCAAGAGTTAGTTCAGGCTGCTTCCGTGGGCGCGGGCAAGTCTAAAGGGCCCGCCGCGATCGTTGCCGAAACAAGCACCCTTAGTCTTGAGGATAAGCGCCATGCGAGGGACCTCTTTGCCAAGGGAAATATTGAAATGCTCGACTGCCCTTTGTCGGGAACGGGCGCACAGGCGAAGAATCGAGATCTCACCGTGTTTGCCAGTGGCTCGGTCGCGGGCATCAAGACATTTATGCCAGTCTTTAAGGGCTTCTCAAAGACCCAATTCAATGTAGGTGAATTTGGCAATGGGATCAAAACCAAATGGGTGGCCAACCTGCTGGTGGCAATTCATAACATCTCAACTGCCGAGGCGCTCTTGTTTGCCCGTGAACTGGGGCTTGATATGTCCACTATCGTGGATGTCTTGGCCGATGGCGCGGGTTCTTCCCGCATGCTCCAGATACGCGGGCCTTTAATGGTGCGTTACAACTGGCAACCAGCCACAATGAAGGTCGGTATCTGGAAAAAAGATATGACAATTATCCAGTCTGTACTCCAGTCACTCAATGTACCCGCCCCCTTGTTTCAGGCCAGTCTCCCCATCTACGCGGCCGCAATGTCGCAAGGGCTAGAGGCCGACGATACCGCTGCCGTCTTCGAAGTTCTCGAGAAACTCGCTGGCAGGGGCAGGTCTGCAAAAACCGGGAGAACAACCGGTAAGGCTAAAGCTGCTACAAAGGCAGGCAGTCGCAGAAAGAAGCCCTTATGAAACCGTACGATCCAACCACCGAATCATTTGATGCCAAGGCGTTTCGGCGTGCCCTCGGGCGATTCCCCACAGGGGTGACCATCATCACCGGCTGCGACCCTGAGTCGCAGGCTGCAGTTGGTCTTACCGTGAGCAGCTTTAATTCGCTGTCTCTGTCGCCTCCCCTGGTTCTCTGGTCAATTGCTGCGAAATCGCCCAGTCTCACCGCATTTACAGCGGGACGCCCCCACTTAATCCACGTGCTGCATTCTGGGCAGTCTGAGCTTGCGCGACACTTTGCAACCCCCAACCCCGACAAGCTCAATGGCGTGGCACTCAAGCCCCACCCTGATCATGCCCGCCCGCCTGAGTTGGCCGAGTGCGCCGTTGTTTTTGACTGCCTCACCGAGAGGCTTATAGAGGCAGGTGACCACTTTCTTGTAATCGCAGGGGTGCGTAGCTTTCATGCCTCCGATGCCGAATCTCTGATCTTCTGCAACAGTCAATTCCTCGCGCTCGAATCCCTGGCCAAGGCGGCTGGCTGAGACCGTCTTGGTGCCCTCTGTGAATAGCCTAAGAGCTTTGCGCGTTTGTTAGAAATCCATAATGAAGAGAGCAATCGTTGTTGGGGGTTCCATGGCAGGGCTGTTTGCCGCAAATCTGCTTCACCGCAGCGGCTGGCAGGTCGATGTATTTGAACGGTCTAAGGCGGCGCTTTCTGGTCGTGGTGCAGGAATCGTCACCCATGATGGGCTACTGTTTGCACTGCGGGCGGCTGGGGCTCAGGTGGACGATGCCCTTGGCATCGGAATCTTCAAGCGGCGTGCAATAGCAAAGTCGGGTGAGGCTTCAGCCTACTGTGATTTTGAGCAGGTATTAACCTCATGGTCGCGCCTGTTGGGCTATCTGAAGCAGGCGTTGCCAAGTGATCGTTACCACCTCGATGAGGAGGTAACAGACGTGCGGCCCGGTTCCGACGCGGCCTTGGCACAGGTCAGTTTTGCCAGTGGAGAGTCTCTCAGTGCCGATCTGGTCGTTGCTGCAGATGGCCTCAAGTCTTCTGTGCGCCGTCAACTGCAGGTTCCGTTTCGTCAGGTCTACGCTGGCTATGTCGCATGGAGGGCGGTCTGTGACCTCTCGGTCTTGTCAGCGAGCACCCGCGGCCTGATGGGCGACACCTTTTTGTTTTCCCAGGAACAAGGCGAGCAGATTCTTACCTATCCTATCGCTGGCCCTCATCAGGCGGAACAGGTCTTGGTGAACCTGGTCTGGTATCGCCGCACTACAGAGCCTCAGCTTCGTGATCTTCTAACAGACGACCAGGGTGTCTGGCATAGCGACGGGATTCCGCCGCAGCGAATCAAGCAGGCGCATATCGACGAAATGCGCGCAGACGCCCATACATTGTTTCATGCCTCCTGGGCAGAGCATCTCGAGAAGTCCGATTCGATCATTCTTCAGCCTATTTTTGACAGCGAGATCGAGACGATGGCAATAGGCCGTGTTGCCTTTATCGGCGATGCCGCCTTTGTTGCCCGTCCGCATGTCGGTCAGGGCGTTACTAAGGCCGCAGGCGATGCCTTGTGCCTTGCCAAATGCCTGCGCACTGTTGCAATGGAAGATCTTCCTGCTGGCCTGCGTACTTTCTCCGATGCACGTGTTGCAGTCGGGCGTATGGCCGTAAACCAGGCCAGGCAGATGGGTGCCCCCGTGGTGATTAGCCCGCTGCTGCAAGACGGGCTCTATTGGAAGTCGTATTACTCGGTTCCGGAGAACCTGATTCGCGACACTGCCGTGGAGCTTGACGGTGTGGTGGACAGAGAAGATGGCGTACCTGATTGAAGCCTTTTCCCCGAAACCTTTCGAACCTAACCAGTCTAAATCGCATTCTATAAAGGAGAACCTATGCCGGGATTGCATGTTGGCGTTGATATCGGAGGCACATTCACCGACTGTGTGGTGATAACCGAAAAAGGTGCAGTGGTCACGACAAAGTCACCGTCAACACCGCCGCACTTCGCCGATGGCATGGTGTCAGCCATGGAACTTGCAAGTGCAGAACTTGGCCTTGTCTTTAAGGACTTCTGCCAGAAGATATCCGTCCTCACCCACGGCACAACAGTGGGTACCAATGCCTTGATTCAGCGTAGGGGAGCCAGGGTTGGCCTGATCACCACCAAAGGCCACGAGGACGCCATACACATCATGCGCGGCTCGCGGGGAGTAACCTCGCGTAACCTCAACCAGGTGGTGCACTTCCCGGAGAGCCAGAAGCCCGTTCCCATCGTACCCAAGAAATGGGTGCGCGGCGTTTCCGAAAGAGTCGATTGCATGGGCGAAATCGTGGTTCCGCTTAATAAAGAAGATGTGGAACGGGCGATCACCGAGCTCTTAGATCAGGGGGTTGAGGCCATCGCTGTCTGTCTGCTATGGTCATTTAAGGCTCCCGCCCACGAGCGTTACATTAAAGAGCGCATCCTCAAGCGCGCGCCCCATGTGTTTGTGTCTTGTTCGGTCGACTTAGCCCCAAAGTGGGGAGAGTACGAGCGCATGACCGCCACTGCACTCAATGCCTATATCGGACCCGTTACCTCTGACTACCTGAAGAAGCTCGATCAGCGACTGAAGTCAGCAGGCTACACCAAGCCGCTACAGATCACTCAGTGTGGCGGTGGCTCAATTTCAGTGGAGCGCGCAATCGAAGCCCCACTACTTACGCTTGACTCTGGTCCCGTATCTGGCGTAACTGGGTCACAGTTTTTGGGGCGTATCCTAGGCATAGACAACATGATCACCACCGACATGGGGGGTACCTCGTTTGACGTGGGGATTATCCATGCCGGCCAGCCCTCGTTTAGCTTTATGGCCAACGTGGCCCAGTATGAGTACTTCATTCCCAAGGTAGATATCCAGGCGATCGGCTCGGGTGGCGGGTCTCTGGCGGTGGTCGATCGTCTTACCAAGACGTTACGGGTTGGTCCAGAGTCTGCAGGTGCCAATCCAGGGCCTGCATGCTATGGCAAGGGTAATGAGACGCCTACCGTGACCGATGCCGATCTGGTGCTTGGCTACATTGACCCAGATAATTTTCTGGGGGGAAAGATTGTTCTCGATAAGGCGAAGTCTGTCGCAGCGGTGCAACGGGTTGCCGACCAACTCGGGCTCGGCCTCTACGAGACGGCAGCAGGTATTGCAAAGATTGCCGAATTTAAGATGGCCGACATTATTCGCAAGACTACGGTCGAAAAAGGACTAGACCCACGCGATTTTTCGCTTTTTGCCTTCGGTGGTGCAGGCCCGGTGCATGCCGGTATCTTTGCCCGCGA
>JBMSYB010000075.1:0-7128 GCA_049426285.1 Burkholderiaceae bacterium | reverse complement strand
GGCTTATGGTTAGCCAGGAGGAAGGGTTTGGTCTTGGGCGTATTCAGCCGAATACTTAGCCCGCAGTCCCTCAAAGCACAGATGCCACACTAAGCACGAAGGGCCGGGGAGCGCATGAACGGGACGCCGACGAGCGTTGCGAACGCCGCGAGGAGGCGACCGGTCATGGGCTAGACCGGCCTTAAATATCAGCGCATGCTCGGGCCTAGCCTGCAGTTACCGCGCCGACCAGCCAGTCTCTCGGTTTTATCGCCCGATAAATAGCAGCCTCGGGACTGTCAGGCGCAGGATGCCAGTCGTAGCGCCAGGTAACCACCGGCGGCATGCTCATTAAGATGCTCTCGGCCCGCCCGCCGCTTTGCAGCCCAAAATGGGTGCCACGGTCGTAGACCAGATTGAACTCCACATACCGGCCACGGCGATAGGCCTGAAACTCGCGCTCGCGCGCGCCGTAGGCATGGCCTCTTCGACGCTGCACGATGGGCAGATAGGCCTCAACGAAGGCGTTACCCACCGACTGGGTCATGGCAAAACTCTGGGCAAAACCCAGTTCCGAAAAATCATCATAGAACACGCCGCCAATACCCCGGGCCTCGTCACGGTGCTTGAGATAAAAGTATTCATCGCACCACTTTTTAAACCGCGGATACAACCCGGGCCCAAACGGCTGCAGGGCCTGGGCGCAGGTCTGGTGAAAGTGCACCGCGTCTTCGTCGAAAGGATAGTAGGGGGTGAGGTCCATGCCGCCGCCAAACCACCAGATGTCCTCTTCGCCAGCCCGTACAGCCTTGGCAACAAACACCCGCACATTCATGTGCACCGTGGGCACATACGGATTGTGCGGGTGAAACACCAAGGACACGCCAATCGCCTCAAATCCCCGGCCTGCAAGCACTGGCCGGTTCTGGGTGGCCGAGGGCGGAAGGTGGTCTCCGCGCACATGGGAAAAACCCACGCCACCGCGTTCGAGTAGGCCGCCGCCTTCAATGATGCGGGATCGGCCATCGCCGCGTAAGGGCGAGTCTTCGGGCTTCACCCAGGCGTCCTCGGCGAATGCATGACCGTCTTCGACGGATACCGCCTGAGTGATCCGGTCCTGCAGCCCAAGAAAATAGCGGCGCAGTTCGTCGATATCAATCATGCCTGCCTCCCCGGTTGTCTTGTCTCTACGAGCTTTATTAGGGCATACAAGGCCTGGTTCACCGGGGTGGCAATCCCCAGCGCCAGGCCACGCCGCACGATCAGGCCATTTAAATGCTCAATCTCGGTAGGCTTGGCGCGGGCGACGTCCTGGGCAGTAGACGAACGCTGGCCCGCCATGGTCTGACCAATTTTTTCCGTGGCCGCGCGGGCAGCCTTCAGTTCAAGCGCAATGCCATCGGCCTGGGCGACAGCCACCACTTCGCACACGGCAGCATCCATGAGGTCACGCATTGCCGGCACCGCCACAATCTGCCCATAGGGCATCTGAGAAAGGGCCGATACCGCGTTATAGGCACAGTTCACCACCAGTTTGCCCCAGAGTTCGGCCATGACCGATTCGGAAATTTCCACCGGCACCCCTGCCTTGGCAAAGGCAGACTGAACCTCGGAGAGCCGCTCTGCGGCTGAGGCTTCGCCAGATTCGCCCACCCGCAGCGGACCAATTACGAGTTCTCCTCGGCCATGGTGCGTGACATGACCGGGCTCGGACAGTGCGGTAGCCACATAAACCGCCGTGGGCACTACCAAGACCCCGTTCAGCCCCTTTGTCCGAAGAACACGCCGCAGACGTTCTGGGTTGTCGACACCGTTTTGCATGCTCAGGACCACCGCCTGGGGATGCAGAAATGGGGCAATCTGCTCTGCCACACGCTCGGTGTCGTACGACTTCACGGTTAAGAGCACCAGCCGGGCCCCAGAGATAAGGGAGGGGTCAACGCTTGCCCAGATGTCGGTGAGCCGATGGTCGCTGCCATCGGCCATGGTGATACGCAGTCCCTGGTCTGTGACCGCCCGAACATGGGCCTCGCGCCCAATCAGCGTAACAGCATAGCCCGCCTTGGCAAGCAGCCCACCAAAGAAACTGCCTACGGCACCCGCTCCCACCACGGCGACATCAAGCTGGGGGTGACCCCCATGGAAATGAGAGGAATCTGTCATGGGCTGCCATTAAAACATCTTCCGAGGTTTTCGCTACAGTGAGGCATGGCAACAAATGCTCTGCCCAGTTTTCCGTATGCAACCCCGGAACTGAATCCGGCCTGGCAGGCGGTCGCGCAGATAGCCCAAGGGGCTTTGCCCCCTATTTCTGCGCTTCGCGGCCCCTACGACCATCCGTCTGCCTCGGCGCCCTTCCCCACATCCCCCGCTGCGCCAAGTCCCTCAGCCGCGTCAGCCACCAGTTCCCTCCCCGCATCCCCCGCTGCGCCCACCTGGACAGACCGCGATAGCGCCTTACAGTTCTCTGCCGCTGGAATCACCCTTGACGCGCGCAACCAGGCCCTCGGGCGCGACGCCTGGCAGGCCCTCTTACACCTGGCCGAGACCCAGCAGGTCTTCGCCTGGGCCACCGCCCAGCGCCAAGGACTGCCTGTCAATACCACCGAAGGCCGGCCGGCGCTGCATTGCCTGCTCAGGGCTGATCCTGAGAATCTGCAAGACGGTCTTGGCACGCAACTCGGTGACAACTGCTACGAACCGTTCAGCAACCAGGCCCTAACACCCGCAAAGACGGCCTCCCTGGCGGCGGTCTTTGCCGAACGCGAGCGGATGCTGGCCGCTGCGCAGGCAATTCGAGAAGGCGAGTGGAAAGGCTTTAACGGGGCAGCCTTTACCGACGTAGTGAATATTGGCATCGGAGGCTCCGATCTCGGGCCTCGCATGGCGGTGCAAGCCTTAGCAAGTCTGCCACCCCGAGTGCATTTTCTTTCGAACCCGGATGCCTGGAATGTTCAACCGCTACTGGCATCCCTCAAACCTGCAACGACTCTATTCATTCTACAAAGCAAGTCTTTTACCACCCCCGAAACACAGCGTGTTGCCGCAACCGCCCAGGACTGGCTAGCAGCAGCCGGTTGCCCTACCGAGAAGCGCATGGCCCACTGGGCCGTTGTTACTGCGCGCAGCGACCTTGCCGAGGCCAACGGCTTTCTTCCCAACCGGATATTCCCAATCTGGCCCTGGGTGGGAGGACGTACCTCGGTCTGGTCATCCATCGGGCTGCCTCTGGCAGTCGCCATAGGGCCGCAGGCTTTTCGGGCGTTTCTTTCCGGCGGCCGGGCCATGGATGCCCACTTCTGGTCTGCCCCGGCAGACAGAAACATGCCCCTGGCGATGGCGCTGATTGGCTTATGGAATCGGCATTTTCTGGGCTGCCCAACGCAGGCACTGGCGGTCTATAGCAGCCCTCTGGCGGGTTTTGTGCCCTACCTGCAACAGCTAGAAATGGAGTCGCTGGGCAAACGCACCCATATCAGCGGACAGCCGGCAACGATCGCCACCGGTGCCATTGTCTGGGGTGGGCTTGGCATCGACGGCCAGCACGCCTATTTTCAGCTACTGCATCAAGGCCAGCACCGGGTGCCGGTAGACTTTCTTGCCGTGACTCATGACCCCTGCCCTTTGCCCAATGCACCGGCCCACCAGGCCATGGTCCACAACAACATGCAGGCCCAGGCGCGGGCCCTTGCCCTAGGGCGGTCAGCCAAAGAGACAGCGGAGTTTCTGCGCCAGGAAGGGCTCAAGGCCGAGACAATCCAAAGCCTAACCCCACACCGCAGCTTTCCTGGTAACGTTCCCAACAGCAGTCTTTGGCTCAGCGAACGCGACCCATTTCATCTCGGCGCGCTGATCGCCCTGTATGAGCACAAGGTATTCTGTCAGGCCATGCTCTGTCAGATCCAGCCGTTTGACCAGTGGGGGGTCGAACTGGGAAAGTCTCTTCTGCCTCGCTAATGGTCTCGCTTATGCTAGGTCTCGCTTTTTCCAGGTCTCGCCTATGCCAGCCCCAAGACTAAGATGCCAGAAAGCCGTCTGATCACCCAAACAACCGAGACAGAAATCTGCCTTGCAGGGCCGTTCACACTGGCCTTGCTGCGCAAGTCGCCGTGGTTCTCAGAGATAAAGCCGATTCGTCAGCAGCTGCGGGCGGTCTATTTCGACACCCCCAAGGCCGATATCGCGAAGGCTGGCGCAGGCCTACGCATACGCCGAGAATCTGGGGAATGGGTGCAGACGCTGAAAATAGAAACCGCATCGGGAAGCCGAATCGAGTACACCCACATTCTGAAGCAAAAGACCCTGTACCCGTTACCAGAGATCGCCAAAGAAGGCCTACCCCCAGCGGCAGCACTGAAGACCCATCACGTAAGTAAGGCCGCGATTGAAGCCCTCAAAGAACCCTCGTCGGTTCAGCCCCTATTCGAAGTCCGCGTTACACGACAACAGTGGCTTCTGCACTTCGAACAGAGTCACATTGCGGTTGCCTTTGACCTTGGGTCCGTGCGGCGTCCTTCGCGGGCGGCCCCGGTAGGCTTGTCCAACACCAGGCCGCAAGACGAGGAGAGTCTCGATATCAATGAGCTCGAACTTGAGCTGGTAGGGGGAACCAGCCAAGGGCTCTGGAGGCTCGCTGCCGAGCTTATCGGCTGGCTGCCGCCCTTAGGTTTCGGCCTTGAGCCACGGTCAAAGGCCGAACGTGGCCTTGCCTGGGCTTACCCTTCCTTGGCGGAGGCGGCCTCACGCGCTGCCCGGCAGCAAACGCGCCGGAAACTAACCAGACAAGACCGCAGCCTCGATACAGTGCTGGGCCATCATCTGTACGCTGCCGTCTCCACCTTAAGCTACCGCATTATCCAAGTGCGGTCTCGTATCGATCCGGAAGACACCCACCAGGCACGCGTGGCGCTTCGGCAGATCCGCACCCTCTTAAAGCTGATGGTCTCCGCTGGCTATCCGCAGCTCGTTGAGGGCCTATTGCCCCGGTGTGGGGAAGTCGCCGATGCGCTTGGCGCGCTACGAGACCTCGATGTTGTCATCGACGCGGTGGTGCGGCCACTAGTTGCCAGACTCCCCAAAGACCCCGCCCTTCGGGCCATGGCCAAGGGGGTCGAACAGTACCGAGAAGCAATACGTAAGGCCCTGCGAGAGCAGCTTGCCGAGCGCGAGATACCGCTGCTGCTCTTTGCGCTGGGGCAGCTCAGTGAAGAAATGCCCAAGGCGCATGCCACTTTGTCTTCGGAGGAATTCGCCCGTTGCGAGGCGCGCCGACTGCGTAAGAGAGTGCAGCGCCGGGAACGTATCTGTGCAACCGAGCCATCGGAGCAGGCCGATCATCGCCTGCGTCTGGCCCACAAGGCGCTTCGCTATGCAATCCCCATACTGCAAGACCTAAACGCACCGCAAGACCTGAAATCCTGGGCAAAGGCCTCTGCCAAGGCGCAAGAGACTCTTGGGATCGCCCAGGACAAGGCCACCGCACGTGAGACCATCACCAACGCACTCAGGGCCTCGCCCATGGACGCCAGCATGCAGGCCCGCGCGCTGGCGGTGATAGAAGGGTTTCTTCTGGCGCAACAATAAAAAACGTAGGGAGGCGTACGATGAAAACAATAGAAAAAAAGAAGAAAAAGACCGGTACTGGAGAGCTTTCCGCGAAGGTCTATGCCAAGACTCTGCGATCGCTACAGATTGAACTTGTGAAAATGCAGGAATGGGTCGTGGCAACCGGCGCGAAGATCGTGGTGATATTCGAGGGCCGCGATGCTGCCGGCAAAGGCGGCGCCATCAAGCGAATCATCGAGCCGCTCAACCCACGCGTCTGTCGAATCGTGGCGCTTCCCAAGCCCACCGAAACCGAGCGGCACCAGTGGTACTTTCAGCGCTATGTGGCCCATCTGCCTACGGCCGGTGAGATCGTTCTCTTTGACCGATCTTGGTATAACCGCGCGGGAGTTGAACGGGTCATGGGCTTTTGCACGCCCGCAGAGACCAACGACTTTCTCAAGTCTTGCCCCGAATTCGAGCGCATGCTGGTTCGGTCCGGCGTTCGCCTAATCAAATACTGGTTCTCGATCAGCCCCGAGGAGCAAGAGCTGCGATTTCAGGAGCGGGCCCGCAACCCTTTAAAGACCTGGAAGCTCAGCCCCGTAGACCTCGAATCGCGCGCGCACTGGCACGAGTACTCGAAGGCTAAAGACATCATGATGGAGGCCACCGACATTCCCCAGGCGCCCTGGTTTGTCGTGGATGCAGACATTAAAGAACGGGCCCGACTCAACTGTATTAAGCACCTGCTCAGCGAGATTCCGTACAGGGCAATACGGAAGGGCCCTATTGTGCTACCAGACCTGCCTCAGCCATCGAAGAAGTCCCCGCGCCGGCCTCCGAAGGAGGCGCAGCGCTTTGTTCCGGACTATTTTCATCAGCTACAGGCCAATGGCGACTAGAGCTTACTCAGCTGAACCGCGCTTGCGCGAGGGGGCTTTGGCCGCGCCGTTGACAACCGACTCACCGGCCTTGGCAACGGCCTCAACATTGGCCTCTACCATGTCAACAACCTGCTTGGTCGCCTTGTTCACAGCCTCATAGGCGGTGTTGGATGCGCTAAAGGCCGACTTCACCAGGGCAACTACACCCTCTGTGCCGGAGGGAGCCGACTTATTCATCTCGTTGATCATGGCTGCGACCGATTTGTTGGCCTCGGCAACCTGGTGCTCAGCAAGGCGCGCAAACTCGGTTGCTGTCTCAGCGTTAATGGCATAGGCCTTACGGGCGTAGCTGGTAGCCTTGGCAGCCAATGGCTGGCTGTTATGCTGGGCGGCAGCATAAAACTCTTGGAAGTCTTTAACGCCGAGCATCTGGTTGGAGGCCTCAGCAACATCGGCGAGGCTGGCACGCATGGCCTTAAGGTTGAGGTCGATCTGCTTTTCCATGGCGTCGAACGACGTGGCTGCAACCTGGGCAAACATGGCATTGCTTGCCTTCACAGCATTTAAAACCTGGTCGGGGGTAACGATAGCTTGGTTCATGATGATTCCTTTCAGTAGGGTTTAGAGAAAAATTGATGCAACGCAAAAGTTAAAAACTGATTTGGTTACAACATGAAAGGAATAATATGCGGCACTGCAACAAAAGTCAATACCCCCC
>JBMSYB010000074.1:0-7197 GCA_049426285.1 Burkholderiaceae bacterium | reverse complement strand
ACCCCAGAGGGCAAACCGCAGGCCCTTTAGGCTCTCGCCAAAGGCCTTGCAGACCTTACGCACCAACACCAGTTTTTGCAGGGCGTTGGCGTTTTCAACCGCATTGAGCACCTTCAAGTCGTGCCCAAATCGCGCAGCGGTACGAATCAGGGCCTTCACGTCTTTGGGAAAACACGAGCCACCATAGCCTGCGCCCGAATACAAAAACCCATAACCGATGCGGGCGTCGGAACCAATACCCCGGCGTACGTTTTCAATATCGGCCCCGAGCGACTCGGCCACATTGGCCAGTTCGTTCATAAAACTAATGCGGGTGGCGAGCATGGCATTAGCCGCATATTTGGTGAGCTCTGCCGAGCGCACGTCCATAACCATAAGCTTGTCGTGCTGGCGCTGAAAAGGCGCGTAGATCTGGCGCATCACCTCTTCGGCCCGCGGAGAGTCTAGGCCCACCACGATGCGGTCGGGCCGCTGGAAGTCTTCTACCGCAGCGCCCTCTTTCAGAAACTCGGGGTTGGAGACCACGTGAAAATCTAGCGGCAGGCTGCGCTTGTGCAGCTCGTCTGCAATGGCATCGCGCACCTTGTCGGCGGTGCCCACAGGCACGGTAGATTTATCGACCACAATTTTTTCGCTGGTCATAAGCTGGCCAATTGAGCGCGCTGCGGCCACCACATGCTGCAGATCGGCCGAGCCGTCTTCATCGGGCGGGGTGCCCACGGCGATGAACTGCACCAGACCATGAGCCACCGACTCTTCCACACTGGTAGTGAATCGCAGGCGACCAGCCGCAACGTTCTTGCGCACGAGTTCTAAAAGCCCAGGCTCGTGAATCGGAATGCCGCCGTCTTGCAACACCTTAATCTTGGATGCGTCGAGGTCGAGGCAGAGTACCTGGTTGCCGGCATCGGCAAGACAGGCGCCGGTAACCAGGCCGACATAGCCGGTACCAATCATCGAAATTTTCATAGCAAGGTCATTCTAATCACACACGAAAATAATCGCGATACCAGGCAACAAAACGCTTTATGCCTTCGGTAACCGGCGTTGCGGGACGATACTGAAACTGCTCTACCAGGTCTTGCACATCGGCATAGGTGTCGGGCACATCGCCAGGCTGTAGTGGCAGCATGGTCATCTGGGCCTTGGTGCCGAGTGCCGCCTCGAGTGCTGCAATGTAGTCCATGAGCTCGACCGGTGCGTTGTTGCCGATGTTATACACGCGCCAGGGCGCCTTGCTGGTACCGGGGTCGGGGGTATCGCCGTTCCAATTGGGGTTGGGTGGTGCGGGCCGGTCGAGCACCCTTATCACCCCTTCAACAATATCGTCGATATAGGTGAAGTCGCGACGGTGTCTTCCAAAGTTAAAGACCTCGATAGGCTCACCGGCAAGCATGGCCTTGGTGAACTTAAAGAGCGCCATGTCGGGCCGGCCCCAGGGGCCATAAACAGTGAAGAACCGTAAGCCCGTGGTGGGCAGGCCATAGAGCTGGCTATAGGTGTGGGCCATGAGCTCGTTGGATTTTTTGCTGGCTGCGTAGAGGCTTAAAGGATGGTCCACATTGTGATGCACAGAAAAAGGCATGCGGGCGTTGGCACCATACACGCTGGAAGAACTCGCATAAACCAAATGGTCCACCTGATGGTGACGGCAGCCTTCTAGGATATGGGCAAAGCCCACGATGTTGCTATTAATGTAGGCCAACGGGTTTTCGATGGAATAGCGCACACCGGCCTGGGCAGCCAGGTTGACCACTCGCTGCGGGCGATGATGCGCAAAGGCGTTGTCAATGGCCTGTCGGTCGGCAAGATCAATGCGCAGATGGGTGTAGCCAGGATGTTGGGCATGCCGCGCGAGCCGCGCCTCTTTAATAGCGGGGTCGTAATAGTCGTTGTGGTTATCAAGACCAATTACCGTGTCGCCGCGTTCGAGAAGACGCAGGGTAAGGGCCGAGCCAATAAATCCGGCCGCGCCGGTAACGAGTATCTTCATAAGAGAGAGTTTTTAACGAGTATAACTTGCGCGGAAGGTACCCTCTTCTCTCTCATTCGCGCAGCGCCTCGAGCCTGCGTTGCTCGGCAAGCCGCTCCTGCTGCCGCCTTGCGAAGACTGGCTCGAAGACAATCGGCATTGCGCACTGCGTAAGATTGGCGCGCATCAGATACTCGTCTAGTCGAGGCCAGACAGGCTCCCAGACGAACTCGTTTAGGAAGGGCAGGTTTAGCGCCGTAAAGATCGGCTCCCAGGAAGCAACACCGTCAATCGATCGCCGAACCGATAACTGCGGATTGAACTGATACCAGCCCGGGATGCCATTGGCCGAGACAAGCAAGGCAGTCACTTCGTCTCGCCGGGCAGTCTTAGTCTGACGTCAATACCAAACCGGCTGCAGACCGACAGGACTTTTCCGATCTAGGCGGTTGGCTTTCCTTGCTCCAGTTCGTTGAGAAATGGAAGACTGACGTTGCATAGTGCTGCAGCATCGCGTTGGGTTAGCCCGGATTCCTTGCGGATAGCCCGAAGAATCTCTCCAAGCTCGACCACAGAGGAGACTCAGACTCGCTTTCGATTGGGCGGCCCAGCAGGTTTCGCTGCGCTAACTTTTAGGGGTCAAAATACTCAAACGCCTGCCATGAGGATGTCAACGGCACGGATGATGCGGTCGCCTTGGTCTGCAACACTGCCCACGCGACGGACCTCAGTCCGCCGAACCGCCGCAATAAGTCGGGTTGCAAGCGCAAGGCGCTGACCCTCGTGGAGAATCTCTGGATTGAGGTCCTTAACGATCGGGTAATTCGCCAGAAGCGGAATTACCACCACCGAGGAATCCGGCGGCAAGAGATCACTCTCAACAACGACCATCCTCACTCCGTTGTAGTCGGCGACATCAAAGCGAGTTAGGCGCTCCAAAAGGCGCCTCCAGGAGCGCTGATGATGTCGGCCAAGGGGTGACCATGTCGCTCATGCCAAGCCGATTGAGCAACGAATGCTGCTTCGTTGTCTTTCAGCCATTGAAGCCTGCGGGCTTTTGACACGGCCACCTTGAGCGCTGTCTCGGCGATGGACGAGACGTTTAGATTGAGGGCCTTTGCAGAGTCGAGCGCTTCTGAATCGAGAGTTAGCGAGGTTTTACGTTTTGTCGTTGTAACCATCTGGCGGTCTCCAGTTGATACCGCCTCACTATACCGTAACCTTATCTTGCTTTCATGTATAGCCCCCGGACAACGTCATGACAAGCAAGAGGTTTGAGACGCCCCCCCCCACCATGTACAGCCGACGCCACAGCTCGATCATGTTCCGGCTGCTGTATGGCGCTTCTATAGATACCTTGAAGCTGACGCGAAACGCCCGAACCAGCCCTGAGATGATCGACAAGTTGCCAGTCCAAACGGCGAGTATGAGCGCAGCAAGCCAGACGCGATTGTGCTGAACTGGGCTTGGGCCGACACCATCAAGACGACCGCTCAGCATAGGCCTGGCCATGTTCTTTTTTGGGGCCTTGAATGCTGGAGACTAATAACACCGTACACGAGGCGCCAGAGGATGAGGCCGGCAAAGCCGCGGCAGCAACGCTTTGCATAGTGAAGCCAACAAAGCCTTTTTCAAGCAATACCTGAAATGCGGAATCAAGAATTTTTTGCTTGGTGGTGACCTTCGATACGGCATTCACACCAACATTCACATCAGGCTTGGGCCTGGATCTTTTCAAGCCAACATTAAAACCGTTAGCAGTGTCAAAAGACCGTTTCGTTGTTAGCGCTGCTTCAAGGTCGGGCCTACGCAGTTCCGCAAGTTTATTCATACATTACCTTGTAGTTCTTGAAATTTTGATGGTCTCACGTTCGTGGTCGCGGGAGGCGTAGCGCTGATCTCGAGCGTTACGCTGCCGCCGCTTAGAGCTGCGTTCAATCTCGCATAGTTTCTCGCTCAAAATGAGCTTTTAAAAGGTTGTAACGCGTAATACAATCTCGCATGTGAAAACGCAGATCATCCGACAGTACGACTCTCCGCACCAGTTCGAGCCGCTGATGCCGGCGGAACCGCAGCTCGTGCCATTGCTGGAGAAGGCCGGTGACCTGACGCGCAAGGCCACGGCGCTGGGAGCAGCGTCGGGCAAGACGGCGCAATCCGAGCTGCGCAAGCTCCTGCGCAGCATGAACTCGTACTACACCAACCGCATCGAAGGCGAGCACACTCGTCCGAGCGACATCGAGCGGGCGCTCCAGCAGGACTTTTCCGCCAACGCAGACCTCGCGCGCAAGCAGCGGCTAGCGGTCGCCCATATTCGCGCAGAAGCGCTGTGCGAAGGCGCCGTCGACGACAAGCTCGAGAGTGACGGTCCTGAGGCCGCCCGGTGGCTGTACTCACCTGAAGCGCTGGCCTGGTTGCACAAGGAACTGTTCCGCGACCTTCCGGAGGATGACCTCCGGCTGGCCGATGGAAGCACCATGGTGCCCGGCGAGTTCAGGCAAAGCGGCGTGGCAGTTGGCCAGCACGAGGCGCCGACGGCGCCTTCCTTGTCCCGCTTCATCAAGCGTTGGCAGCAGGTCTACGGCAGCATACGGCGCGGGGAAGCTTCGATCGTCGCGCTGGCTGCCGCGCATCATCGGCTGGCCTGGATACACCCGTTCCTAGACGGCAACGGCCGAGTCACGCGACTGCATACCCATCTGCTCCTTTACGCCTGGGGGCTCACGGGTGGCCTGTGGTCTCCCTTGCGGGGGTTCGCTCGAGCCGAAGCGAAGTACAAGGCCCTGCTGCGGGCTGCCGACGAGCACCGCCGTGGAGACCTGGACGGACGGGGCAACCTCACCCAGGCAGGGCTGGTGCAGTGGATCGAGTACACCTTGGACACCTGCCTCGACCAGGTGGAGTTCATGGCCAGACAACTGGATGTGCAAGGCATGCAGGATCGCATCCGCGCGGCCCTTTCCTACGAAACGGCTGTAGTCAAGTCAGGCGTTCGGGAAGAGGCTCTTCTTCCCTTGCACTACCTCTTTACTACGCAAGGCGAGCTCGGGCGCGCGCAGTTCAAGGCCATGACTGGCCTGGGCGAGCGCGTGGCCACCGCCACGCTATCGGCGCTGCTTGCTCGCGGTTTCGTCACCACCGATTCCCCGTACGGGAGCCTGCGGTTCGGGATCCCACGTCATGCGCTCAGGTTCTACTTCCCAGCCTTGTGGCCGGAGGCAGAGCAGGATCAGGACCTGATTGATGGCGAGGTCGGCATAGCCGCTGTGCCACGGAGCGCGCCTCGTCGAGGGACCCCCGTTTGACCATCCTATTTAGCAGGCGCGACCGTGTCCGAGCAAGTGGTCGAGGTAGGAATTAACGGAACCCATGTCCTAACGTCCTCAAAAATAGACAGATGATCAATAGTTTTGCATATGACTTGGGCTACTCCCACTCAATCGTCGCGGGGGGCTTGCTGGAAATATCGTAAACAACCCGGTTAATGCCGCGTACCTCATTAATGATGCGGTTTGACACTTCAGACAAAAGCCGGTGTGGAAGTGCGGCCCACTGGGCGGTCATGAAGTCACTGGTGACGACGGCGCGCAGGGCCACCACATAGTCGTAGGTGCGGCCATCGCCCATCACCCCCACCGATCGCACGGGCAGAAAAACGGCAAAAGCCTGGCTGGTAAGGTCGTACCACGACTTGCCAATGGCATCGGCCGCACACAGGCCCGCTGCCAGGTCCTCAGCCGTGGCCACCGTCTTGCGCAGGGTCTGAATAAAGATGTGGTCGGCCTGCTGCAGAAGCGCCACAAACTCGGGCTTGACCTCCCCAAGAATACGCACGCCCAATCCCGGGCCTGGAAACGGATGCCGATAGACCATCTCGCGCGGTAGGCCCAGGGCCACCCCCAGTTCGCGTACCTCATCTTTAAAGAGATCACGCAGGGGCTCGAGAAGCTTTAAACCCAGCTGCTCGGGCAAGCCGCCCACATTGTGGTGGCTCTTGATGGTGACGGCCTTCTTGCTCTTCGCCCCACCGCTCTCGATGACATCGGGGTAGATGGTACCCTGCGCGAGAAAGGTAGCGCCCTTCACCGTGCGTCTGTCGCCCGCCCGCGGATTGCCTTGCGGGGCCGGCAGACTCTGAGGGGGCTGACCATTTTGAATGCGCGCCTGAGCAGCGTTGCCTGCAGCCTTAAGCTTCGCCGCCTCTTCCTTAAAGACATCCACGAAGAGCCCGCCAATAATCTTGCGCTTCTGCTCGGGGTCTTCCACACCGGCAAGTCGCCCGAGAAAAAGCGCGCTGGCATCGACCCGAATCACCTTGGCATGCAGGCGGCCTTGAAACATCTCCATGACCATATCGCCTTCATGCAGGCGCAAGAGCCCATGGTCTACAAAGACACAGGTTAGCTGATCACCAATAGCGCGATGGATCAGGGCCGCCGCAACGGAAGAGTCGACCCCTCCGGAAAGCCCGAGAATGACCTCTTCTTGGCCCACCTGGGCGCGAATACGATCGATAGCCTCGGCCACATGGTCTTTCATCACCCAGTCTGGCCGTGCGCCACAGATGCCCAGTACAAAGCGCTCAAGAATCGCCCTGCCCTGAACCGTATGGGTAACCTCGGGGTGAAACTGCACGCCATAAAAACGCCGCGACTCATCGGCCATGCCGGCAATCGGGCAGCTCTCGGTAGAGGCCATGAGCTTAAAGCCCGCGGGCAGCTGCGTCACCTTATCGCCATGGCTCATCCAGACCTTGAGCATGCCGTGGCCCTCGGCGGTGGTGAAGTCGGCGATGTCTTTTAACAGGCTGGTGTGTCCTCGGGCGCGCACCTCGGCATAACCAAACTCGCGGGTCTGCCCACTCTCAACCATTCCCCCCAGCTGCTGGGCCATGGTCTGCATGCCATAACAAATGCCTAAGACCGGAACCCCAAGCCGAAAGACCTGATCGGGCGCGGCATCGGTCGATTCCTCATAAACGCTGGCATGGCTTCCCGAGAGAATGACGCCCTTCAGGCAGCCATCGGCCGCGAAGGCTGATACCCAGTCATTGGACACGTCGCAGGGATGCACCTCGCAATAGACATGGGCCTCGCGCACGCGACGCGCAATCAGCTGTGTTACCTGCGAGCCAAAGTCGAGGATGAGAATCTTGTCGTGGCTCATAGCGGCCCGACGACTCTCATTCTTATTGATCGCGGCTTCAATTGCCGCAGAAAAGGCCA
>JBMSYB010000073.1:0-7202 GCA_049426285.1 Burkholderiaceae bacterium | reverse complement strand
TAAGGCCGGTCTAGCCCATGACCGGTCGCCTCCTCGCGGCATTCGCAACGCTCGTCAGCGTCCCGTTCATGCGCTCCCCGGCCTATCGTGCTTTGGCTAGGCGAGCGTGTCGATTCTCTCCGGGGGATCACGGACCTCAAAGACATCCCGCGTACTCGCATAAAACGAGCCCTGCGCTACCGCTATAAGAACCATAGATATCGGCAATACCGCCGTAAAAACCATTCGTGGCTCTGCGCCGAGTATTTCGCCAAATAACGCGATGATTAGGCTAATGAAGACAATCAATAGAGTCCATGCTAGGCCATAGCGAAGAAAAGCCCAACGATTGCGCCAGACCGCAAAGAAGGAAAAGAAAAGCGCCTTACCGGCGGTAAAGTCTTTCCAGACCATCAACTGTGGCGCAAACCAGAAGGCCATTAACACCGGTAGATAGGCTAATAGGGCAACGATGACACCGAGCCTTACACTTGCCTCTAAAGCGATCTCAGGATCCGCAAGATCCGATGGCGTTGCGGACATGGTGCGCGCCAGCCCGCCCCCGTCGAATAGCCAGGCCAGACCCAAAACGCCAAGCAGGCACAAAAAGTAGATAAGGCCAAGTTGCAGTAGAGGCCTTGCCTTAGGGCTTCTAAACCCGGACAAAAGCAACAGTGGCATAGGAAGGTCGCGACGGTCTACGGCGCGTGCCAGAGCGATAAACCCAAACGATAGCCCCGGCGAAAGAATGAGGGGCAGGATAAGCCCAAGGACGGGAATCATGGCAATGATCACGAGACCAGCCCAGTAGGCAAAAAGGGTCAGGAACCAGACTAACGGCTGCCGGTGAAAAAGCCGAAATCCTTCGAGCAGCCATGCCTGCCCATACCGGGCCTGCAGGATCACGGGTACGTCAAGCATTTTCATGGCAATTGCAATCCTGAGTCGTGCTGCTGAATTCGCGCACGCAGAATACGTTCAAAATACGTCGGATCTTTAGGGGTGAGCATCTTTGCCGGCCGAGGAAGATACCAATCATAAAGGCGCGAGACCCAGAACCTATAGGCTGCTGCCCTTAGCATCCAAGGCCACGCAGTGCGCTCTGCATCTGAAAACCGGTGACTGCCTGCATAGGCGTTAAGAAGTGCCTCGGCGCGGGCGAGATCAAAACGGGCTGGCTCGCGGGAGTCAGGGACAACAGGCGCAGTATCTGCATCAGATCCCGGGCTCAGCTCCTCTACGGTCCAGTCGTTCATAACCACTGCAAGATCAAACAGCCAGGTATCAGTACCAGCAAAGTAGAAATCGATAAAACCGCCAAGAACCAAGGCGCCCGACTGAACATCCTTATCGAACAAAACGTTATCCCGGAATAGGTCCGCATGGATCGGGCCTACCGGAAGCGCGGCATAGGCTGCTGTCTGGGCAAAGGCCTCTTGGGCATCGAGCTCGCTCTGTAAGAGTATGGCTCGGTCTGTCGAGAGATACGGAAGGATTACCGGTACAACCTGTCGCCACCAGGCCAGCCCGCGCAGATTCGGCTGCTGGAGGCCGAAATCCGCCCCCGCACGATGGGCATGTGCCAAGGCCGCACCCACCATCGCACAGTGCGTGACGCCTGGACGGGCCAGATCCTTTCCTGGCAGGCACCGCACCAGCGCCGCGGGCTTTCCTTCCTTGGCGAAGCAGAAGAGTTCCCCCGCCCGCGTAAGAAATGGCGCTGGGCAGGGCACACCGCGCTGCGCAAGATGACGCATTAGCGCAAGATAAAACGGCAGTTCACTGGCGGAGAGCCGTTCAAAAAGAGTGAGCACCAGCTTGGTGCTACCCTGGGGCGTGCCTACCCGAACGAAATAGTTTGTATTTTCAATGCCCGAGGGGATTCCCTCGAAGTCCTCGAGAACGCCAATCGCATAGTGAAGAAGAATCTGCTCGAGATCTTTTTTCTCGAGCACCGTAAAGACCGCCATGCGCTTAGTGTACAGAGAGAGCGCATGACGGATCGGGCAGCCAGGGTTAGGTGAGCCGAGTAATTAGGCTTGAGGTATCCCAACGCCGGCCCCCCTTGGCCTGCACATCGGAATAGAACTGGTCTACCAGCGCCGTCACTGGCAGACGTGCTCCGTTTCTTCGGGCCTCATCCATGCACAGGCCAAGGTCCTTGCGCATCCAGTCGACCGCAAATCCAAAATCGAACTTGCCATCGACCATCGTGCCACCACGGTTATCCATCTGCCAAGACTGGGCCGCGCCCTTACCAATAACCTCGAGCACCAGTTTCATGTCGAGGCCGGCCTTCATGCCGAAGGCCACGCCCTCGGACAACCCTTGCACCAGGCCCGCGATACAGATCTGATTGACCATCTTGGCCAATTGGCCAGCGCCGGCCTCACCAATCCGGGTAAAGGCCCGGGAAAAAGCCATAGCCACCGGTTTGGCACGGGCGAACTGATCTGCATCGCCTCCCACCATGACGGTGAGCAGGCCGTTAATGGCACCTGCCTGGCCTCCAGAGACAGGGGCATCAAGGAAAGAAAGCCCCGACTGCTGGGCGAGGCTGTACAGGTCACGGGCCACATGGGCTGAGGCGGTGGTGTGGTCAACAAAAAGGCTGCCTTTTTTCATGCCCGCAAAGGCGCCGTTCTCACCCAGCACAACGCTGCGCAGGTCATCGTCGTTTCCGACACAGCAGAAAACGATATCGGCGTTGGCTGCCGCCTCCCGGGGGGTGGCCGCAGACCGCCCACCAAACTCATCGACCCAGGCCTTGGCCTTTTCGGGGCTGCGGTTGTACACCGTAACGGAGTGCCCCGCCTTGGCGAGGTGCCCGGCCATAGGAAGGCCCATGACACCCATACCAAGAAAGGCAACATTGCAGGCAGACGAGGGTTCGTAGGTTTTTATATTGATACTTGCCATGTTCGAAGAAGCTCCTTAGGAAGAGAGAGAAACCACCTGAAGTATGCCCGCGTCGCAAAGGTAAGCCCACCCCGGAATACCCCGCGTTCGGCGTAAAATCGGAGGTTTCTGTCAGAACTCCTTAGCCCCATGTCCAGTAACCGCGCCCTTTCCGTCTCTGAAATCCGCCAGAAGTTCCTGGACTTCTTTGCCCAGCAGGGCCATACCGTGGTGCCCTCGAGCCCCTTAGTACCCGCCAACGACCCTACCCTGCTCTTCACCAATAGCGGCATGGTGCAGTTCAAAGACACCTTTCTTGGCAAAGAACTACGACCCTATAAGCGGGCAACCTCATCGCAGCGCAGCGTACGTGCCGGGGGCAAACACAACGACCTGGAGAACGTGGGATACACCGCCCGGCACCATACCTTTTTTGAGATGCTGGGCAATTTCTCCTTCGGCGATTACTTTAAACAAGACGCCATTCGATACGCCTGGAGCCTGCTTACCGAGGTCTACGAACTGCCCAAAGAAAAGCTGTGGGTAACGGTCTATGCCGAGGACGATGAGGCCTATGGCATCTGGCGCGACCAGATTGGGGTGCCTGCCGAGCGTATTGTGCGCATCGGCGACAACAAGGGGGCTCGGTACGCCAGTGACAACTTCTGGCAGATGGCCGACACCGGGCCCTGTGGCCCCTGTAGCGAAATCTTTTACGACCATGGGCCCGAGGTCTGGGGGGGGCCGCCGGGGTCTCCAGAAGAAGACGGCGACCGGTACATCGAGATCTGGAATCTCGTCTTCATGCAGTTTGACCGCGACGCCTCGGGCACGCTCACGCCGCTGCCGAAACCCTGTGTCGACACCGGCATGGGCTTAGAGCGAATTGCTGCGGTTTTGCAGCATGTGCACAGCAATTACGAAATCGATCTTTTTCAAACCTTGATTCGTGCGGCCTCTGAGGCCACCGGCTGCACTGACCTCAGCAATCCCTCGCTACGGGTAATCGCAGACCATATTCGTGCCTGCAGCTTCCTCATCGTCGATGGCGTGATTCCGGGCAATGAGGGCCGTGGCTACGTGCTGCGGCGAATCATTCGCCGCGCCCTGCGACATGGCCACAAACTCGGCCAGACGCATCCTTTTTTCCACCAGTTGGTCGCCACGCTTGTGCAAGAAATGGGCGCAGCCTACCCCGAGCTTGCCAAGGCGCAGGCTCGTGTCACCGACCTCTTGAAGCTAGAAGAAGAACGGTTTGGCGAGACCCTCGAAAAGGGCATGGCGATTCTGTCGGAGGCAGTCCAGGGATTGCAGAAAGGCCAGGCACTCGATGGCCAGACCGCCTTTATGCTCTATGACACCTTTGGCTTTCCGCTCGATCTCACCGCCGATGTCTGCCGAGAAAAGGGGCTCACGGTAGACGAATCAGGATTCGAAGCGGCCATGGACCGTCAACGCGACCAGGCCCGCGCAGCCAGTAAATTTAAATCCGGAGCAGGCCTGGCCTACGAAGGTAGTGCCACCGAGTTTGTGGGCTATGAAAAACTCCAGGCAGAGGGCACGGTCACTGCGGTCTACGTGGAAGGCACCCAGCGTCCTTCTGCCCAACAGGGCGAGAGTGTCGTGGTGGTACTCGATCACACCCCCTTCTATGCCGAGTCGGGTGGGCAGGTGGGCGATGCCGGATGGATTCGTGCGGGGGAACTAGAAATTACCGTGGAAGACACCCAAAAAATTACACCCTCGGTCTTTGGCCATTATGGGCGGGTGATCAAAGGGTTCGTGTCCACCGGGCAGGCGGTACAGGCAGAGGTCGACCTGGTGCGCAGGGCACGCACGGCGCGCAACCATTCGGTCACCCACATCATGCACAAGGCGCTGCGTGAAGTGCTCGGAGAACACGTACAGCAAAAAGGTTCGCTGGTCGATGCTGACAAGACCCGGTTTGACTTCTCCCATAGCCAGTCGGTTAGTGCAGCAGAGATCGCAGAGGTCGAGTCTCGGGTAAATGCTGAAATTCTGCAAAACACCCCAACGCAGGCTCGGGTGATGGCCTTTGATGAGGCAGTGGCCGGCGGGGCCATGGCGCTTTTTGGCGAGAAGTATGGCGACTCGGTGCGCGTGCTCGATATTGGCAGTTCGCGCGAACTCTGTGGTGGCACCCACGTAGGCCGTACCGGAGACATTGGGCTATTTAAGATCGTGTCGGAATCGGGCGTTGCGGCAGGCATTCGGCGTATTGAGGCGATTACCGGTGACCGTGTCTTGGCCTTAGTACAGAGCCTCGACACCCAGATGCAGACAGCCTCGAGCCTTTTGAAGGCGCCGGCCACCGAGGTGAACAGTAAGCTCACGCAGGTGCTCGACCATGTGCGGCAAATGGAAAAGGAGTTGGCCCGACTCAAGGCCAAGCTCGCCGCCAATGCCGGGGGCGACCTCGTCTCTCAGGCGCAGGAGGTCGCAGGAATTAAATTGTTGGCGGCGAAGGTAGAAGGCGTGGAGGCCGGTGGGCTGCGTGACCTCCTGGATCAGGTCAAGGCCAAACTTGGCAGTGGGGCCATTGTCCTGGCAGCCGTCGAGGGCGAGAAGGTGAGCCTTGTCGCTGGGGTCAGCGCCGATCTCACACAGTGGCTCAAGGCGGGTGAGGTGCTCAACCACGTCGCCCAGCAGATTGGGGGCAAAGGCGGGGGCCGGCCCGATATGGCCCAAGGGGGTGGCACCCAGCCCGCGGCTCTACCCCAAGCCCTTGCAAGCCTTGCGTCATTTATCGCAGGCAAGGCCTCAGCGCGTTAGCCTTCTGTCATGACAGACCTCGCAAACCCTTTACCGCAGGCCGACCGTACCCTCGACCTCAAGGGGCTGAACTGTCCGTTGCCAATCCTGAAATCCAAAAAAGCGCTCGGCGAGATGCAGAGCGGCCAGACGCTCTTGGTGCTCGCCACCGACGGCGGGGCTTGGGACGACTTCGATTATTTCTGCACGAACACCGGTCATCGGCTCATTGAGCGACAAGACGACAACGGGGTCTATTGGTTTCTTATCGCGCGCAAGTAAAAGGAAACCCCCAACTTTTTTGGGGATCGTTTGAGACACTTCGGGACACTCCATCATGCCTGTAATTACCTGCGTTGAAGACCTGCGGCAACTCCACGAGGCGCGCACGCCACGCATGTTTTACGACTACTGTGATTCCGGTGCCTGGACGGAATCCACCTACCGGGCCAACGCCGAAGACTTCCAGGCCATCAAGCTGCGGCAACGTATCGCGGTTAATATGGAGAACCGGTCGCTAAGGACCACGATGGTCGGGCAGGAAGTGAAAATGCCTGTGGCCCTTGCACCCACGGGCCTGACCGGTATGCAGCATGCCGATGGCGAAATCCTCGCGGCCCGGGCGGCGGAAAAGTTTGGTTTACCCTTCTGCCTCTCAACAATGAGCATCTGCTCAATTGAAGATGTGGCTGCCCGCACGACCGTGCCCTTCTGGTTTCAGCTCTATGTCATGAAAGACCGTGACTTTATTGAGCGGCTGATCGACCGGGCCAAGGCTGCGCAATGCTCGGCCCTGGTCTTAACCCTTGACCTTCAAATTCTTGGGCAACGGCACAAAGACCTTCGCAATGGTCTATCGGCCCCACCCAAGCTCACCCTAATGAATATTCTGAACATGATGACCAAGCCCCGGTGGTGTATGGGCATGCTGGGCACACCGCGGCGCAGCTTTGGCAACATCGTGGGTCATGCCAAGGGCGTTGGCGATATGTCTTCTCTGTCTTCATGGACCGCCGAGCAATTTGACCCGGCGCTGAGCTGGAACGATGTGGAATGGATTAAAAAACGCTGGGGCGGCAGGCTTATTCTTAAGGGCATTCTGGACGAAGAAGATGCCCGGCTTGCCGCGAACTCAGGCGCCGATGCGCTCATTGTTTCCAACCATGGTGGGCGTCAGCTCGATGGCGCGGTGTCGAGCATTCAGGCGCTACCGGGCATTGCGGCAGCCGTCGGAAAAGAGATTGAGGTCTGGATGGATGGTGGTATTCGATCGGGCCAAGATGTGCTCAAGGCCTGGGCGCTCGGTGCTCGCGGCACAATGATTGGTAGGGCCTTTCTGCATGGCCTGGGCGCCATGGGGGAGGCGGGTGTCACCAAGTGCCTTGAGATCATCTACAAAGAACTTGACATCACCATGGCCTTCACCGGACACCGGGATATCCAAAACGTAGGGCGGGAGATCTTGGTTCCTGGTACCTATCCGGTCTCGTAAGGCAGGATAGGCCGGGGAGCGCATGAACGGGACGCCGACGAGCGTTGCGAATGCCGCGAGG
>JBMSYB010000072.1:0-7512 GCA_049426285.1 Burkholderiaceae bacterium | reverse complement strand
TGGCAGAGCGTCGGTCTCCAAAACCGAAGGTTGGGGGTTCGATTCCCTCTGCCCCTGCCAACTCCGACTTTCTTGAGACCACTCGCTGAACTCGCCTTTCATGAACTCGACGCCTACCGATGTTGAATCCCGGCTTCCCGACCGGCTTATGCTGGCCGGGTCGCTGCTGGCGTTTTTGTCTGGCGTTTATGGCTTTCACTGGGCAGAAGACTCCGCCTGGACTGCCCTGGGCCTCTTGTTTCTGGGCCTGGCGATTGCGGTGGCCCTTGGGCTTGCCTCGCCTTCTGGTCGGCGGTTTCTGGGGTTCTCCCGCGAGGCAGTGCATGAAACCCGCAGGGTGGTCTGGCCCTCACGCAAAGAGACCCTGCAGACCACCGGAATCGTTTTTTTGTTTGTGTTGATCATGGCGCTCTTTCTCTGGCTCACCGACAAGTCGCTAGAGTGGATCCTGTATGACCTTTTGCTCGGATGGAAGTGACAATGACCAAACGCTGGTATGTCGTGCATGTCTTCTCGGGCATGGAAAAGAGCGTGGCAAAGGCCATCCAGGAACGTATTGACCGTGCAGGCATGCAGGATATGTTTGGCCAGCTTCTGGTTCCCGTAGAAGAGGTTGTCGAGATTCGTGGAGGCCAGAAGGCATTGTCCGAGCGGCGGTTTTTTCCGGGTTATGTGCTCGTCGAAATGGAGATGAACGACCAGAGTTGGCATCTGGTGAAGAACACCAACAAGGTCACAGGCTTTGTCGGCGGCTCTGGCAGCAAGCCCACACCCATTTCCCAGGCCGAGGTCGACAAGATCATGGCCCAGATGCAGGAGGGCGTGGACAAGCCCCGGCCCAAGGTCTTGTTTGAGGTGGGCGAGGTGGTCCGGGTGAAGGAAGGGCCATTTACCGACTTCAATGGCAACGTGGAAGAAGTGAACTACGAAAAAAATCGTCTGCGGGTATCGGTCACGATCTTTGGTCGGTCGACACCTGTGGAGCTGGAATTCGGTCAGGTGGAAAAGCTCTGACCGAAGGGGGTGGACCGTATAGGGCGTGCGGACCTCGCTTGTGCGGGAAACGCGTACCTCTTCCGGTCTGCATTCGATGAGGAGCAGCAGTAAGAAAGAGATTCTTTCCGAACCTGCGTAATAACTCGCTAAAGGAGCCGTGATGGCAAAGAAGATTGTTGGCTATGTGAAGCTGCAGGTGCCTGCAGGCAAGGCCAATCCCTCTCCTCCGATTGGTCCTGCGCTCGGCCAACGGGGTCTCAATATTATGGAATTTTGTAAGGCCTTTAACGCCCAGACGCAGGGCATGGAGCCAGGCCTGCCCATACCCGTGGTGATTACGGCCTTTGCCGATAAGACCTTTACCTTCATTATGAAGACGCCCCCGGCGTCCATTCTGATTAAGAAGGCGGCGAAGATCGATAAGGGCTCAGCCCGGCCCCACACCGATAAAGTAGGCTCCATCACGCTGGCCCAGTGTGAAGAAATTGCCAAACTCAAGCAGCCCGACCTCACCGCTGCCGACCTCAAGGCAGCCGTTCAAACCATTGCCGGAAGTGCCCGAAGCATGGGCATCACCGTGGAGGGCCTGTAGCCATGACCAAGCTCGCAAAGCGCACGGCGGCAGCCCGTGCAAAGGTAGACCGCAGCCGTTTCTATGCGGCCGACGATGCCTTAAAGCTCGCCAAAGACTGCGCCACAGCCAAGTTCACAGAGTCCGT
Organism: Burkholderiaceae bacterium; assembly: GCA_049426285.1. Taxonomy (GTDB): domain Bacteria; phylum Pseudomonadota; class Gammaproteobacteria; order Burkholderiales; family Burkholderiaceae_A; genus Hahnella. The sequence goes on along the minus strand of JBMSYB010000072.1, from coordinate 5,797 downwards.
GGATGTCGCCGTGCAACTCGGCGTAGATGCCAAGAAGTCCGATCAGCTTGTGCGTGGGTCGATTGTTCTGCCGGCTGGCACCGGCAAAACCGCCCGGGTGGCTGTCTTCGCCCAGGGCGACAAGGCCGAGCAGGCCCGGGCCGCCGGCGCGGAGATTGTCGGCATGGAAGACCTGGCTGAGCAGATCAAGGCCGGCAAGATGGACTTCGATGTCGTTATCGCATCTCCGGATGCCATGCGCCTGGTTGGCCAGTTGGGGCAGATTCTGGGCCCGCGCGGCCTGATGCCCAACCCTAAGGTTGGCACGGTTACGCCCGATGTGGCCACGGCGGTTAAAAATGCCAAGGCAGGTCAGGTGCAGTACCGCACCGATAAGGCCGGCATTATCCACTGCACCATAGGCCAGGCCAGCTTCGAGGTGTCTGCCTTGAAGTCCAACCTGGTGGCGCTTATTGAAGCGCTCAACCGTGCCAAGCCCTCAAGCTCTAAAGGGGTCTACCTGCGCAAGGTGGCCGTCTCAACAACCATGGGTCCTGGGATTCGTATCGATACGCAGAACCTGCTGCAGTCGCAGCAGGCGCAATAAAGGCTTTGGGTCGTTGGCCCTGTCCCGGTTAACCCCGGGATAGATGCCAGCGAGTTGTCAAAGACCGTTGGGGTTGTCGAGAAAGCGGCAACGTAATTTCAGGGCCCAGGCCCTGATCCCAGCGCAGATGGCGGTCCCTTTAGAACACGAAATGCCGGGTTTTGGTTTTTTGGGTTCTGCAGGTCGCCGGTGTTAAACGCCCCAAGGCAGAAATGTCGCGGGGCATCAACAGGAGTGAACTGTGGCACTAAATCGCGTTGCAAAAGCCGCTGTTATCGACGAGGTTGCAGGTCAGCTTGCAGCCGCCCAGTCGGTAGTCTTGGCTGAGTACCGTGGTCTGGATGTGACAAAGATCACCGAGCTGCGCCGACAGGCGCGCGCCTCAGGTGTCTACCTGCGTGTGCTGAAGAACACGCTCGTGCGCCGGGCGATTGCGGGAACCGCCTTTGAGAAATTGGCCGATCATATGACCGGCCCTTTGATCTACGGCATTTCCAAAGATCCGGTGGCTGTGGCAAAAGTAATGTTCGAGTTTGCAAAGGGTAATGACCAGCTGGTGATTAAGTCGGGAGCCCTGCCTAACTCGGTACTTGATGCTAACGGCATTAAGGCGCTCGCCTCATTGCCCTCTCGCGAAGCCCTTCTGGCTAAGCTTTTGGGCACGATGCAGGCGCCTGTCACAACCTTTGTCCAGACCCTTAATCAGGTTCCCTCGAAGTTCGTGCGCACGGTCGCAGCAGTGCGCGACCAGAAGGCCGAGCAAGGCGCCTAGGGCGACTTGTATGAGTCGCAGAGTCTTGAACAACGAGGCATTTCAAAAAATTTAAATGGAGTAGGTGAATCATGGCTATGACAAAAGAAGACATCCTTGACGCAGTGGGCGCAATGAGTGTTTTAGAGCTCTCCGAGCTCATCAAGATGATGGAAGAGAAGTTTGGCGTGTCTGCTGCTGCTGCCACCGTGGCAGTTGCTGCTGCCCCCGCGGCGGGCGGCGGGGCAGCCGCTGCAGAAGAGCAGACTGAGTTTACCGTGGTGCTGGCCGCCACGGGTGATAAGAAGGTAGAGGTCATCAAGGTGGTTCGTGCTGCCACTGGCCTTGGCCTGAAGGAGGCCAAAGACCTCGTTGACGGCGCTCCCAAGCCTGTGAAAGAGGGCATTTCTAAGGCCGATGCCGAGGCCCTTAAAAAGCAGCTCGAGGAAGCCGGCGCCAAGGTTGAACTCAAGTAAGCACCTGCCCGAGCAAGCGCGCGGTGCGCGCGCTTGCTCGGGGCTTTGCCATGTCGCTCGCTGGCCAGCTCTCCCATTGCCCGCCGGCAGGTTTCAGGGCGATATCGCAAAGCCCCCGATACCGCACCAAGATTTCGATCGCTGTTTGTCGTTCTTTTATTCAGACCTAAGGATCCGCAATGGCCTATAACTTCACGGAAAAGAAACGCATTCGCAAAAGCTTTGCCAAGCGTCCGCCCGTTCTCGAGGTGCCCTATCTGCTTGAGACGCAGCTTGAGTCTTATCGCCGATTCCTACAGGCCGATACCGAACCCAACAAGCGGCTCAATGAAGGCCTGCAGGCGGCCTTTACCTCTATCTTCCCCATCGTGAGCCATAACGGCTTTGCCCGTCTTGAGTTTGTTAACTATCAGCTCGGCCATCCGGTTTTTGATGTAAAGGAATGTCAGCAACGCGGCCTTACCTATGCGGCACCGCTGCGTGCCCGAGTGCGCCTGGTGATCATGGACCGTGAGGCGGCTAAGCCCACCACCAAAGAAGTCCGTGAGAACGAAGCCTATATGGGCGAACTGCCCCTTATGACAGACACCGGGTCGTTTGTCATTAATGGCACCGAACGGGTTATTGTCAGCCAGCTCCACCGCTCGCCCGGGGTATTTTTTGAGCATGATCGCGGTAAGACCCACAGCTCGGGAAAACTGCTGTTTTCTGCCCGAATCATTCCCTACCGTGGATCTTGGCTCGACTTTGAGTTCGACCCCAAAGACATTCTTTACTTCCGTGTCGACCGCCGTCGCAAGATGCCCGTAACGATTCTAATGAAGGCGCTGGGCCTAAGCCCCGAGCAGATCCTGGCGCATTTCTTTAGCTTCGACCATTTCCAGCTCATGCCATCGGGTGCGCAGATGGAGCTCGTGGCAGAGCGCCTGCGGGGTGAGCAGGCCCGATTCGATATCAGTGACAAAGACGGAAATGTCATTGTCGCGAAAGACAAGCGTATTAATGCCAAGCACATTCGCGAGATTGAGAAGGCGGGCTTAAAGCGCATCTCGGTACCCGATGACTATCTGCTTGGGCGGGTGGTGGCCAACAACCTGGTAGACCAAGACACCGGTGAGTTCCTTGCCAAGGCAAACGATGAAATCACCGAGGAGCTTCTGGAGAAGCTGCGCGCCGCCAAGCTGCGTGACTTCTCCTGCCTCTATGTCAACGACCTGGACTATGGCGCGTATATCTCTTCGACCCTGCGCCTGGATGAGACGCCAGACCAGCTCTCGGCTCGGGTGGCCATCTACCGCATGATGCGTCCTGGTGAGCCGCCGACAGAAGACGCGGTGGAGGCCCTGTTTAACCGGCTGTTTTTCAGCGAAGACTCCTACGACCTGTCGCGGGTTGGCCGGATGAAGTTTAATCGCCGCCTGGGGCGTGAGGAGGTGGAGGGCTCTCTGGTGCTCACCCACGAAGATATTCTCGACACCATCAAGGTGCTCGTTGAGCTACGAAACGGCAGGGGCGAGGTCGACGATATCGACCACCTTGGTAATCGCCGTGTTCGCTGTGTGGGCGAGCTTGCAGAAAACCAGTTTCGCTCCGGGCTGGTGCGTGTTGAACGCGCGGTTAAAGAGCGGCTTGGCCAGGCCGAGGCAGACAATCTGCAGGCCCACGACCTCATTAACAGTAAGCCCATTAGCGCGGCCATCCGAGAGTTCTTTGGGTCGTCCCAGCTATCGCAGTTCATGGACCAGACCAATCCTTTGTCCGAGATCACCCACAAGCGTCGGGTCTCCGCGCTTGGGCCCGGCGGACTCACCCGGGAGCGTGCGGGCTTCGAAGTCCGCGATGTGCATCCCACCCACTACGGCCGGGTCTGTCCGATCGAGACCCCTGAGGGCCCAAACATCGGACTGATCAACTCCCTGGCCCTGTATGCCCGTTTAAACGAGTACGGCTTTCTGGAAACCCCCTACCGCAAGGTCGTTGACCAGCGCGTTACCGACCAGATCGAATACCTCTCGGCCATTGAAGAGGGCCGGTACGTTATTGCCCAGGCCAATGCCTCGGTAGACGAATCCGGCAGGCTTCTGGGCGACCTGGTGTCGGTGCGGGTCAACGGCGAAACTACGCTCTCAGGCCCTGAGAAGGTCGAGTACATGGATGTGGCACCTTCTCAGATCGTCTCGGTGGCCGCCTCGCTGATTCCCTTCCTGGAGCATGACGACGCCAACCGCGCCTTGATGGGGTCGAACATGCAGCGTCAGGCGGTGCCCTGCCTGCGTCCGCAGAAATCCTTGGTGGGTACGGGCGTAGAACGCACCTGTGCTGTGGACTCAGGCACGGTTGTTCGCGCCCATCGGGGGGGCCTGGTGGATTACGTTGATTCGCGCCGCATTGTTATCCGCGTAAACGATGCCGAGGCAAACTCGGGCGAGTCGGGCGTAGACATCTATAACCTGATTAAGTACACCCGTTCCAATCAGAACACCAATATTAACCAACGCCCCTTGGTGCGCAAGGGTGATATGGTGTCCCGTGGCGATGTGGTCGCCGACGGTGCCTCAACCGATATGGGCGAACTCGCGCTTGGTCAGAACATGCGCGTGGCCTTTATGCCCTGGAACGGCTACAACTTCGAAGACTCTATTTTGATTTCCGAGCGCGTGGTTGCCGAAGACCGCTACACCTCGGTACACATTGAAGAGCTCTCAGTATTTGCCCGTGACACCAAGCTTGGCCCCGAGGAAATTACCCGTGACATCTCCAATCTTTCCGAAAACCAGCTCGGTAGGCTTGATGAGTCCGGTGTGGTTTATATCGGTGCGGAGGTAACCGCAGGCGATGTCCTGGTGGGCAAGGTCACGCCCAAGGGCGAAACCCAGCTCACGCCGGAAGAAAAACTGCTGCGTGCAATTTTTGGTGAAAAGGCCTCTGACGTCAAAGACACCTCCTTGCGCGTACCCTCGGGGATGAGTGGCACGGTGATCGATGTACAGGTCTTCACCCGCGAAGGCATTGCCCGGGACAAGCGCGCCCAGCAGATCATCGATGATGAGCTTGGCCGGTTTCGTAAAGACCTCAATGACCAGCTGCGTATCGTTGAGGCCGATGTCTTTCAACGTATTGAAAAGCTCTTAATCGGCCAGCCCGCAAACGGTGGCCCGAAAAAGCTCGCCAAGGGCACCCCCGTCTCGGCGGAGTACCTTGCGGATATCGACCGCCATCACTGGTTTGACATTCGTTTGTCCGATGAAAACGCGGCAAGCGCCTTAGAGTCGCTCAAAGAGTCGCTTGAGCAAAAGCGCCACCAGTTCGATCTGGCCTACCAGGAAAAGCACCGCAAGCTCACCCAAGGCGATGAACTCCCGCCGGGGGCGCTCAAAATGGTCAAGGTCTACCTCGCGGTCAAGCGACGACTCCAGCCGGGCGACAAGATGGCCGGAAGGCACGGAAACAAGGGCGTGATCTCCAAGATCGTTCCGGTGGAAGATATGCCCTATATGGCCGATGGCGTGCCGGTCGATGTCGTGCTCAACCCCTTGGGCGTTCCCTCGCGGATGAACGTGGGCCAGATCCTCGAGACCCATCTGGGCTGGGCAGCCAAGGGACTCGGTCAGCGTATCGGAGACATGCTGGCCCAGGAGGCTTCGGTACAAGAGGTAAAGACATTCCTGGAAAACGTCTACAACACCAGCGGCAAGCCCGAGCAGGTTAAGCAGCTGAAGGATGACGAGGTGCTGGAGCTCGCCGGCAACCTAGTCGATGGCGTTCCTTTTGCCACGCCAGTTTTTGATGGCGCTACCGAGGCAGAGATTCGGGCCATGCTCCAGCTTGCTTATCCTGATGCGATTGCCAAACGTATGGGCCTTACCGCGACCCGCACCCAGGTGCAGCTCTATGACGGCCGCACCGGCGAGGCCTTTGACAGACCGACCACGGTGGGCTACATGCACATGCTCAAGCTCCACCACCTGGTGGATGACAAGATGC
>JBMSYB010000071.1:0-8168 GCA_049426285.1 Burkholderiaceae bacterium | reverse complement strand
CCTGCGGTCGATCTCATGGTGATGCCCCAGGCTGTGGGGCTCTGGCTAAGCGCCTATTGCGGCTTAGGCTGCGCGGGTGGCGCCGGCGAAGTGTAGAGGCCCTTCACCAGTTCCGCATCATCCTTGGCCGCGAGTTCAATAAGCCGGTCGATTTCTCCGGCGAGCTCCGCCGAATCCGCATGGCCCAGCCACTGGTTGCGGTTATTGCGCAGAATAACCAGCCTATCGAGTGAGCAGTCCTTGCCCTTTTCGAGAATCCACTTGCGGGCCTGCTCGGCCCGCGTTAGCTCGTTGGTAGAAAGGGCGAGACTGCGAAACTCGCTAACAACGCAGTTAGGCGGCTTTGCGTCCGGGTCTTCCATGCCCGGAATCTGCGCCCGTGCGGGCCACGGGCCGCTGACCGCCACGGCCAGCAGACACAGGGCCAGACCCACGGGCCCCGGAAGACTTGACAGCATGTGGGCGAGGCGCATCGGCTCTCCTTTGATAGGGCTTTTGCCCTGAAGAATTCGGCCTGCCCGAGGAAGTCTTGAGGCTGCGTACCGGGGTCGGCCGCCGCACGCCGTCTGGCAATAGCCGCACATGGGTGAGCCTTTCGATCTGCAGCACCAGGCCATACTCGCTCGGGTCGCAGAGCGAAATAGCATGGCCCTCGCGGCCGTTGCGCCCGGTTCGGCCTATGCGATGCACATAGGCCTCGGGCACATTGGGCAGGTCGTAGTTAAAGACATGGGTAACGGCTTCGACATCGATACCCCGGGCCGCCACATCGGTAGCCACCAGTACATGCACCCGGCCACTACGAAAGGCGGCAAGGGCACGGTCGCGCTGGCCCTGGTTTTTGTCGCCATGAATAGCCTGGGCATTGACCCCCTTGGCCCGTAGCGTTTTTTCGAGACGGTCTGCCCCGTGCTTGGTACGGGTAAACACAATGGCCTGATTAACCGGTTCGGTCTCGAGCAGGCCCACCAGGGTCTGGGCTTTTTCGCCCTGCGCGGCCAGAAGCAGGGTCTGCTGGATTTTGGCAATCGGCTGGGCGGCCGACGCCACCGAGACCTCTACCGGGGTAGTGAGAAATTCCTGACCTAGCTTACGAATTTCGGGCGGCATAGTGGCCGAAAAAAGCGCCGTCTGCCGGGCGGTAGGAAGCTGACTGAGGATCTGCCGAATGGCTGGCAGAAACCCGAGGTCCATCATCTGATCGGCCTCATCGAGCACCACGCTGCGGGTATGGTCCAGACGCACATGACGCGCCTGCATGTGGTCCATGAGTCGTCCTGGCGTAGCCACCAGGATATCGAGGCCGAGGCCCAGGGCACGAATCTGCGGGCCGGGCTTGGCACCCCCGACCACTAGCCCCACACGGGCAGAGACCGGGCGACCCAGCCGTTCGAGGGTCTGGGCGATCTGGGCCGCGAGCTCGCGAGTGGGCGCGAGGATAAGATGGGCTGGCGCCTTGGGCATGGTCTTGCGGCCCTTTTTAAGGCCCTCGAGAATCGGTAGGGCAAAGGCGGCGGTCTTACCCGTGCCGGTCTGGGCAATGCCCAACAGGTCTTTACCAGACATGAGCACGGGGATTGCCTGTGCCTGAATCGGCGTTGCGTTGGTAAAGCCTTCTGCGCTGAGCGCGCGAAGCATGGGCTCGGACAGGCCGAGTTCTGAAAAAGTCTTCAAGGGTATCTTTCTGTAAAGCCACCCTAAAGACAAAACAAATAAAAATGCGATCGGGGCAGCAGGTCTTTAAATGGGCCTTTCGGCCCCTGGAGCGGGCGATGGGAATCGAACCCACGTCTTGAGCTTGGGAAGCTCAGGTCCTGCCATTGAACGACGCCCGCCCGCACCGCAGACTATAGCCTAAACCCCTCGAAATCCCTAATTTCCGGGCTTGATCATTCGCTGGAAGGCCTTCATAACACGGCCGGAATCTTCGCTGACCAGGAACCGGATGAGGGCCACCTTGTCGTCGTAAGAATTGGCTGTGCTGAGCATCTCAAGCGGAATCTTCGGCTTCTTGGGCTTCAGACGGTTCTTAATCTCCTCGAGCGACTCGCCTTCGCCGATTTCAACCATGCCGGCGCCCATTTCGGCCTCTGAGAGTGTTGTCGCGTCTGCGGCCCCGGCAGCGCCAACCGCCCCGGCTACCCCGCCGGCGGTGGAAACGCCTGCCACCCCTGCAGCGGCGGCTGCCTGCTGTGCCTGGGTAATAGCCAGGGTCTGCTTCGCGGCGCGCTCCTTGGCCTGGGCCTCGAGCAGCTTGAGTTTGGTGATCGTATCTTTCTGTGCCTGCTCTTTTTCGCGTGCGGCCTTCTTGGCCAGTGTCTGCTTTTCCCGCTCGCGCTGACGCAGAATGCGCTCGGCCTTTCGCTGCTTGGCTGAAGGCACTACGGCTGCCCAGGCCACGCCCAGGAGGATAGAACCCAGAATGGCCACCCCATAGAAGTTCATCGGCAGATTGCCCTGATCCACAGGCAGCTGCGCGAAGATAAAGGTCATAAAGAAGAATGCGGGAATCAGAATAACCAGACCCCAGATCGCACCCATGTTGGGCGACTGGTCCTCGGCCTGCTCGGCAAGCGACTTGGGCCGGCGTGCCTTGACCACTTTGGGCTTGCGGGCGGCGGCGCGCTCAGCGGCCTCAGCCTCAAGCGCCTTGGCCCGCTTGACCGCGGGGTGTTCGGCCAGCGCCCCAGCGACCGGCAGTGTGACAGGGCGCCCATAGTCTGGGGCGCCTGGCTGCGGGGTGCCACGGAGTCGTACGATCTGCGGGCCAGGCAGAACCACCACGGCCGGACCCTTGGGGGGTGTTTTTTTGCGAATAGGGGTGAGCAGCCCGGGGCGGGCAATCACGATGCCAATAATGATCGTGGTGAGCATGAACAGAAATGCCACCATTTCTTCTGAAAGAAAAACCTTGGGTGCCAGAAACGACAGCACGATCAGGGCTGCCATAAGCGGCACGAGCATAAAAATGACGACGAACTGGTTGAAGAAGAATGACATAGACCACGACCCCCAAGGCAGACCCACGATGCATAGAAAACAAAATTACTGCTCTAAGGATCGGCAGGCCAGACTAAACCTTAAGTGCCCCAGGCCACCACGAACTACCCTAAGGTAGCGGCGCTAGAGGCCTAGGCAGACCATTCCCCAGAGTCTATGGTGAAGTGACTCTTCGGTAAAGGGTTGGAAGTCAGACTCTTTACTGGCCAGGGTAATGATGATGGGGCCTGTGGCATTGACCCCCTGGTGGTGCACGGTGAAAAGGTCTCGCATGGTCTTGGCGGCACAGTTGATTTCTTGCCGGGTGCGGGTGGAAACTGCACCGACCTCGTTGCGCGCCCGCAGGTTTCGAATCACCCAGAACCGGCGCATATCGGCCTCGGTTTCAATCCGGTCGATATCCAGAGAATAGCGCACGCGCTGCGCGTCTTCGCCCACCAGCCGAAAGGTAACCTGCGCCTGAGACTGGGCCGGCAGCAGCAGACAGGCGGCCAGCCCCAGAAGACAGGCAGCCAGAGACAACCGAGTACGGGCGGCTAGAGGCAGACAATAGCGAGCAGGAACGGGAGCAGGAGCGAGCAGGCGCATCGGAAAGATGGGTCTTGGGTGGGCGTACTTGGGTGGGCGTAATTACTTTGCGGTCTTGGTTATCAATGGTGAATGTTGGTCTTGGCTGTTAACCCTTCAGACCTTCTGTATCGGCCGGAGTTTCATTTGCATGAGATTCGGCGGGCTTTTCCGTTGCCTTCGCCTCGGCCTCCTTGCGGGCCTTTTCCGCGCGAATTTTCTTCATCTCACGAATGTGCAGCACGTAGAGCAACAGCACCACGCCCAGGCCCAGAAACCCCTCGATCACGATCACCGGTGCAAACCCATCCATCGATACACTATGCCCCATTTACTAGCCCTTGAACAACCGCGACAGGCAGAGCACGAACGAATGGAACCCCACCCTGCCATTGATGTCCGCAACCTCGGAAGGGCCTTTACCCCTGGCGCCTGGCTTTTCCAGGGGCTGTCGTTTCAACTGGCGGCCGGCGAGCAGGTGGCGCTTCTGGGGGAGTCTGGGGTGGGAAAGTCAACGCTCTTGAATATCCTGGCGGGGCTTGAGCCTCCCGATCAGGGAGAAGTCGTTATCCTAGGTCAGTCGCTGGCATCGCTCACCGAACCGCAGCGACTGGCGTTGCGGCGCAGTCAGATTGGTTTTGTCTTTCAGGCGTTTCATCTTCTGCCCCATTTGTCAGCCCTGCAAAATGTCATGGTGCCCTGTCTGCTCAAGGGCGATCGGCCTGCCCAGGCCTCTGAGGCAGCGATGCACTGGCTCCATAGGCTTGGCCTGGCACATCGGTCGCAGGCCATGCCCAGCACCCTCTCGGGGGGGGAGCAGCAACGGGTGGCGGTGGCCCGGGCGTTGGTACATCAGCCGTCCCTGGTCCTAGCCGACGAGCCTACCGGCAACCTCGACCCCGTAACCGCCCACCAGGTCTTAGAGGCCCTCTCGGAGGCGTGTCGCAGCGTTGCTGCCACCCTGCTGATGGTCACCCACTCCCTGCGGGCCGCTGCACTGCTCGACCGGCAGCTTGTCGTCCGGGCAGACGGGGTGCACCCCTCGCCAGACGAGGCCAACGGTCAGGCACTGTGACGGCTGATTCTCTGGCGTTGCGCAGCGGTTATCTGCGGCTACTGACCTGGCTGCTCTGGGGCGCCTGGAGGGCCCAGCCCTTTCGCTGGCTGCTTGCCCTGGCAACCGTAGCCCTGGGCGTTGCCCTGGGTGTGGCTATCCATACGGTGAACCGATCGGCGCTCTTGGAGTTTTCGCGGGCTATTGATCAGGTAAATGGCCAGGCCTCCGTGCAGCTGGTGTCTCGACTTGGCCGAAGCCTGGGCATGGATGACCAGATCTTCGATGCCCTGCTGGCCGATCGGGTGCGGCTAAACATTACTGGCCTGAGCCCCGTACTTGAGATCGCCACCGACAAGATACTGGTGCTGGGCATCGACCTGTTTCGGGCCGCCGCGGTAAGCCCAGCGCTGCTGCCCCAGGCCCAGGGTTCGGGGGGCAGCGCCCAGGGGGGAAGCCAGAGCAGCCTGTTTGCCGATGACGCGGTCTTCCTGTCGCCCCGGGCGATGACAGACCTTGGCCTTCGTCTGGGCGATACGGTCTCCCTCTCGCATGGCAATCGAGTGGTCGCCCTGCGGGTGGCCGGAGAGGTGCCGGGTATCGTGGGCCAGCCCATAGCGGTAATGGATCTAGGTCTGGCCCAATGGCGGTTTGGCTATCTGGGGCGAATCTCCCGCATTGACCTCGCAACGCCGGCGGGCTTCACTCCGGAAAGCCTGCAAAGACGACTTCAGGAGCTCGCCTACCCAGTGTCGGTCGTCCAGGCCGCAGAGCGCACCGAGCGGCTCTCTCAGCTGTCTCGGGCCTATCGGGTCAACCTAACGGTGCTTGCCCTGGTTGCACTGCTCACAGGGGGCTTTCTGGTCTTTACCGCCATCAGCCTCTCAGCATTGCAGCAGCAGCCCCAACTGGCCTTGCTACGAGCCCTTGGTGCTCCGTCGGGGCTGTCCGCGGTCTGGGTGTTTAGCCAGGCTGCGATTGTCGCAGGGCTCGGGGGCCTTCTCGGAATAGGCCTGGGCCTGGGGCTGGCCCAGCTGCTTCTGGGCTTCTTTGGCGGCGACCTGGGAGGCGGCTACTTTGGCAGCCAGAGGCCCCCCTTGGCGATAGACCCCCTCTGGCTTCTGGCCTTTCTGGCCATCGCACTGGCACTGGGGGTCATGGCCGCCTTACCCGCCTATCTGCGGCTGCAGAACGACCCCGTCACCGTACAGATGCGGTCGGGAAGGGCAGAGACCCTATTGCCTGCGCGGTGGACGGGCCTGCTTGCCATCGGGCTGGCAGTGATCGGCCTTACCTTTAGCCAGCTTCCCGCGGTATGGTCGCTGCCGTTATTCTCGTACGCGGCTATTGCCAGCCTCTTGTTCTCGGGGGTGCTGCTCGTGCCCTGGCTTATTGCTGGCCTCTTGCCCAGGCTATGGGCCGTTTTCAGTCGATCACCCAGGGTCTCCTCTGGCACTATCTTGGCCGGCTGGCGGCTTACCCAGGCGCCTGCTACTGCCAGTGGGGTCACCGCAGGCGTGGTGGCCGCAGTCTCGCTTACCGTGGCCATGGCCGTGATGGTGAGCAGCTTTCGAGACTCCGTCAGCCAGTGGCTCGATCAGGTGCTTCCCGCCGACATCTATGCCGGAACGGGCACCGCAGACATGCCGATATTCACCGAGGCCGATAGCCAGGCAGTTCTGCTAATCCCCGGGGTTGATCGGGTGGAACGGGTGCGCCAGCTGCCTGTGCTCTGGGCCAATGATCGGCCTGAGGTGGTGGTGATCGCCCGCAGCATCGACTGGGCTCAGCCCCAGCGCAGCCTCCCCCTGGTGGGCCGGCTGGCCGATCCGACGCAAACCCCGCAAGGCGCTTCGGAAACAGCAGGCACCGCAGGCACATCAGGCACTAAGAGCTCTACCGACTCTCCGGACCCCGCGCCTTTGCGGGTCTTCGTCTCGGAGGCGATGGTCGACCTCTATTCGCTGCGGCCAGGAACCCGGGCGGCGCTCCCGCTTCTTGATCCGGCCTCTGGCCAGCCGGTGCAGGCCTGGGTCGTTGGTGTCTTTCGTGACTATGGCAGGCAGCATGGCGCCGTCGTTATGGCGAGCGAAGACTTTGAGCGGCTCACGGGGGATGAGTCAAAGACGGGCCTATCGGTCTGGCTAAAGCCAGGGGCTTCGGCAGAAGAGGTGATGCGCCAGATGCGCGAGCGCGGCGGGGGCCTGGCCAATGCCCGGCTCATCTCGGCTGAGTCTCTGCGGGCCTTGTCGCTCAAAATATTTGACCGCAGCTTTGCCCTTACCTATGCCTTGGAGCTGGCTGCCCTGGTGATCGCCGTGTTTGCAGTGGCCTCCGGATTTACCGCGCAGGTGATTCTGCGCCGAAAGGAGTTCGCCCTCCTGGCCCAGCTGGGCCAGTCGTTTGGCCAGCGCATGGCCATGGTGCTGCGAGAGGCTTCGGCCCTGCTGGTGTTTGCGGTGCTCTGGGGCAGCCTGATGGGGCTGCTGATGAGCCAGATTCTGATCCATCGGGTCAATCCCCAGTCGTTTCACTGGACCATGGAAACCAGCCTGCCCCTACTACCACTGTCGCTGCTTGCGGCCGGGGTGGTGGTCATGGGCTTGGTGGCCGCGCTGGTTTCGACCCGTAGGCTCTTGCAGGAGCACCTGTTAGCCCCTGCCCTGAAAGAAGACTGGTAGAGGCAGGCAGGGGCGATGCGTCGACAGTTTCTGCTGCAGTCTGCCTATACCTCGGCCTTGGCGCTTGGGCTATTTCCAGCCCGTGGTCAAGGCCAGAGTCAGGATCAGGGCCAGGCCACAGGCTACCCGGCAGTGCTGCCCCGGCCTTTGGTGTTTCCCAGAGACTACGGGGCCCACCCGGCCTTTCGCACCGAATGGTGGTACCTCACTGCCTGGCTCGACCGGGGGCCAGGGCTTGGGCCCGTGGGGTTTCAGTACACCTTCTTCAGAAGCCGCACGGCGCACAGCGAGGCCAACCCCAGCCGGTTTGCGCCGCGCCAGCTGCTCTTTGCCCACCTGGCCCTGGCCATGCCGGAGAACGGCAGGCTGCTGCATTACGACCGGGTTGCCCGCGTGGGCCCGGGCGGCGTGGGCTTCTCCACCGAGAATACGGCCTTGCAGCTCGAAGACTGGCAGTTCTCACGCGACCGGCAGCACCGCTACCAGGCCCAGGCGCAGACTGCCGACTTTAGCCTCCGCTTTACCGCGCAGGCCCAGGCACTGCCGATGCTTCGCGGCAGAAACGGGGTCTCTGCCAAGGGGCCCTCTCCGAGCCTTGCCAGCTACTACTACAGTGCCGTGCGCCTGCCGATTCAACTGGCATGCCTGGCCGCACCAGGTTCCACGGTGGCAAGCTTTGAGGCCCAAGGGCTCGCCTGGCTCGACCATGAATGGTCTTCCAGTCTTCTGGCCCCGGGCGCCGTCGGATGGGACTGGATTGGCATTCACCTGTTTGATGGAGGTAGCCTGATGGCCTTTCGCATCCGACGCGCCGACGGTACGCCGGTATGGCAGGTCTGGGACTGGCGCGAGGCCTCGGGGCAGCC
>JBMSYB010000070.1:0-8303 GCA_049426285.1 Burkholderiaceae bacterium | reverse complement strand
GCCAAACTCAACCTTTTTCTGCATGTCACCGGCCAGCGCAGCGATGGCTACCACCTGCTTGAGAGCGTCTTCGTGGCCATCGACTGGTGTGATCAGCTCCGCATCACCGTCGAAGAATCCGAAGAGATCCAGCGCGAGGGCGATATTGCCTGGCCGGTTCAGAAAGACCTTGCTGTAAGGGCCGCCGAGGCGCTGCGTGGCTATGCCCGTGAACACGGAAGGCTGAGCACCCCCTTGGGCTGCCGCATCTCGCTACAGAAGGCTATTCCGCATGGTGCCGGTCTTGGCGGCGGCAGCGCCGATGCGGCCTACACGCTGCTGCTGCTCAATAGGCTCTGGGGCCTGCACTATCCCAGAGACACCCTGCAGGCAATTGGGCTTCGGCTTGGCGCGGATCTTCCTTTTTTTCTGGCGGAACAGTCCGCCTATGTGCGCGGCATCGGTGAAGACATCACACCAATAACGCTGGCTAGCCGCTGGTTCGTGGTGGCGGTGCCTCCGGTCTCCGTGCCCACGGCCACTGTTTTTCAAGACCCCTTGCTTAGCCGCAGTACGCCCCCTATTGGGCTACCTGCGGTGGAAGGCTACGCCGATACGGCCATCTGGACGCTAGGCAGAAACGACCTCGAACCCGTGGCCTGTCGTCAGTACCCCTTAGTAGCCAGGTTGCTAAAATCAATGCAGTTGGTGGCAGAGCAGTTGGGGCTTCCCCGGGCCGCGTGTCGAATGAGCGGAAGTGGTGGCGCGGTATTTATCAGCTGCTCAGGCCAGGACCAGGCCAGTGCTGCCGCCCGCCTGCTGCGAGAGCTGCTTGGGGGTGCGCAAGAAGGCCCATCTGAATCCTGCGCTGGGTCTAGAATTCGCGTCTGTCAAAATCTTTTCTGAGGACGGCCCGGAGTAGAGGTACGATACGGTTTTAACGGGTCCGCTGGGGAGTCGCCAAGTCGGTTAAGGCACCGGATTTTGATTCCGGCATTCGAGGGTTCGAATCCTTCCTCCCCAGCCAGTCATTTCTTTCATACTCCCACCTCCACCCACCCACTCCCTTATGGTCGATCGCATAGCCAGCCAAAACGGGGCCCACGAAGGTGTCATGCTCTTTACGGGCAGCGCCAACCCTCGGCTAGCGGCCGATGTGGCCAAGTGTCTTTCCATCCCTCTCGGGCGCGCCAATGTCGGGCGGTTCTCAGACGGTGAAGCCACCGTAGAAATTCTTGAGCATGTGCGCGGGCGCGACGTCTTTGTGCTGCAGCCCACCTGCGCGCCTGCCAATGACCATCTCATGGAAGTGATGCTCATGGCTGACGCCCTCAGGCGGGCGTCTGCAAGCCGCATCACTGCGGCCATTCCTTACTTTGGCTACGCGCGGCAAGACCGTCGGGTACGGTCTGCCCGTGTGCCCATCAGCGCCAAGGTGGTCGCCAACATGCTGCAGTCTGTTGGTGTTGATCGAGTGCTCACCATGGACCTGCACTCTGACCAGATTCAGGGGTTCTTCGATATCCCCGTAGACAACATCTACTCCGCGCCGATTATCCTGGGCGATGTCTGGAAGCACGACTACAAAGATCTCATCGTGGTATCGCCCGATGTGGGCGGGGTAGTCAGGGCCCGGGCCTTTGCCAAAGAGCTCGACACCGAACTGGCCATCATCGACAAGCGCCGGCCGAAGGCTAACGTGTCTGAGGTAATGAACATCATTGGCGATGTCACCGACCGTACCTGCATCATCATGGACGACATGGTAGATACCGCCGGCACCCTCACCAAGGCAGCCGCAGCGCTCAAGACCTATGGCGCCTCTCGGGTGGTAGCCTACTGCACCCACCCGGTGCTCTCGGGCAGTGCCGTGCAGCGGGTGGTCGACTCCGAGCTCGACGAACTAGTCGTTACCGACACCATACCCTTAAGCCAGACGGCCATCGATTCGGGGCGGATTCGGGTTGTCTCGTGTGCGGGCCTCATGGCAGAGACGATTATTCGTATCGCCAAGTCTGATTCGGTGAGCTCCCTCTTTCTCGAATAAGGTTCGGCGGGGCTTCGCCGATCACTGCTCAGCGCCCACAGCCTGCTAACTACCCACAGCCTGCCGGGCGCCATTAAGCAGCCGCTCTATCGGGTATACTTTAGGGCTTTCCTTCGTTGCTGGTCGCGGCGACAAAGGCGTCTTTAACCTGGGGTGGCGATAACCGTTAGCTGTTACGCGGTGTTCGGTATCAGCCCCTTAATTTTTTATGCGGAGTGCATCATGAAGGTTTCCACTTCTAAAGTGGTTGCAAGCCGCCGTTCGGTGCAAGGATCGGGTGCGAGCCGCCGTCTTCGCCGTAGCGGCAAGGTCCCCGGAATTGTCTACGGTGGCGCCACGGCCCCTGTCTCTATCGAGATGGACCACAACCCCATCTTTCTCTCGCTCAAGGCAGAAGCCTTCCACTCGTCGATTCTCTCGCTCGAACTAGACGGTACTGCCGAACAAGTCTTGCTACGTGACTTCCAAATGCATCCCTTCAAGGCTCAGGTGCTGCACGTGGATTTCCAACGCGTCGATGCCAACGCCAAGCTGCACACCAAGGTGCCGCTGCACTTTGTAGGCCAGGAAAACTCGCCTGCTGTAAAGCTCGAAGGCGCCATCGTTAGCCATATTCTCAACGAGCTCGAGGTTAGCTGTCTGCCCAAAGACCTGCCCAGCTTCCTTGAAGTCGACCTCTCGGGCCTGTCCTTGTCGCACCCTGTGCATGTCAGCAATATCAAGGTTCCAGCGGGTGTAAGCCTGGTGCTGCACGGCCAGACTGACCCAGTCGTAGCCACGGCGTCAAAGGCCGGTGGTGCCGAACCGGTAGCCGATACCAACAGCCAGACCGCAGCACCGGCTGCGGCGCCTGCCAAGTCGTAATGGCGTACCCGGCGCATTGGCGTAGATTCGTCTATTGGCGTCGATTCGTCTCTTAGCCGGGCTTGGTAATCCCGGTGCCGCCTACGCGCTGCACCGGCATAACGTTGGCTTTTGGCTGCTCGAAAAGCTTGCAAGCGGCTTGGGTCAGGGCGCCCAGGCTGCTGGGCCTGCCTCTTGGTCGTTGGAATCCAAGTTTCAGTCCCGGGTCTGTAAGGTGATCATAAACACACCGGCGGGCCCCCAGCCGGTATGGCTGTGCTGCCCACAGACCTTTATGAACCACTCGGGCACCGCCGTTGCTGCGCTGTCGCGGTTTCACCAGATCGCCCCTGAGGAGATTCTCGTGGTCCACGACGAACTCGACATTCCCCCAGGCCAGATTCGGCTCAAGCAGGGTGGCGGCCACGGCGGCCACAATGGCGTGCGTGATATCGCCACCCAGCTTGGCAGCCCCAACTTCTGGCGTCTGCGGCTGGGCATTGGGCATCCACGCACCTTGGGGCTTAGCCAAGAGGTTGTCGACTTCGTATTGCATCGGCCACGCGCCGAAGAGGAGCAGGCTATTCAGTCTGCCATTGCCCGCTGTCTAGAAGAAATGCCCAAGATCGTTGCGGGCGACTTTGTACCAGCCCAGCGTCTGTTGCATAGCCCCGCCCCTTAAAAGGAACCCAATCGCCATGGCACTGCAATGTGGAATTGTCGGCCTGCCCAATGTGGGCAAGAGCACACTTTTTAACGCCCTTACCAAGGCCGGTATCGCGGCGGAGAACTACCCCTTTTGCACCATAGAGCCCAACACCGGCATTGTCGAACTTCCCGACCCACGCTTGGCGCAGCTTTCAGCCATCGTTTCGCCAGAGAGGATCATGCCGGCCACGGTAGAGTTTGTCGATATCGCAGGGCTGGTGGCCGGCGCCAGCAAGGGCGAGGGGCTGGGCAATCAGTTTCTGGCCAACATTCGCGAGACCGATGCCATTGTGAATGTCGTGCGATGCTTTGAAGACGAGAATGTGGTGCATGTCAGCGGGCGGGTTGACCCCATTGCCGACCTCGAGACCATTGCCACAGAGCTTGCCTTAGCCGACCTCGCGGGGGTGGAAAAGCAACTGGCCAAAGCGGTGAAGCCCGCCCGCGCCGGAGACAAAGAGGCCGCGCGGCTGGTCTCGGTGTTAGAGAAATGCCAGGCCCAGTTAGATCAGGCCAAGCCCATTCGCGCGCTCGACTTGTCCGATGAGGAACGGCAGCTCATCAAGCCGTTCTTTTTCATCACGGCAAAGCCCAGCATGATCGTGGCTAATGTGGCCGAAGATGGGTTTGAAAATAATCTGCATCTTGAAAAGCTGCAGTCCTACGCGCAGGGGCTGGGCATGCCAGTGGTGGCCATCTGCGCCTCGGTCGAGTCAGAGATTGCCGACATGCCCGACGAAGACAAGGCGGTGTTTCTTGCTGACATGGGCATGCAAGAGCCCGGGCTCAATCGCCTGATACGCGCAGCCTTCGGCCTTCTGGGGCTACAGACCTATTTCACCGCGGGGCCCAAAGAGGTGCGCGCCTGGACAGTGCGCATCGGCGCCACCGCACCACAGGCCGCCGGCGTAATTCACACCGACTTCGAGCGTGGCTTTATTCGTGCCGAGGTGATTGGGTTTCAAGACTACATTGCCTTAAAGGGCGAGCACGGCGCCAAAGAGGCCGGCAAGATGCGGCTTGAAGGCAAAGACTACATCGTCAAAGACGGCGACGTAATGCACTTCCGATTTAACGTCTAGCATTTAGGGACACTTTAATGGTTAAAGTGTCCCCGAATGAATTTATTACGGTGACAGTTTACTAAATACACTAAATTAATCGATTCTCGCATTTTTGCCTTTAATTTAGTGTATTTAGTAAACTGTCACCGTAATTCAGTACTTCACCGTGCAGCCGTAGGGCACCGACTCGGCCACCGTTACCGGCTTTCCCGCAAGGGCTTCGGCCATAGCCTGCTTCATGTAGTTTGTGGCCCGAGCAATATCTGCCGCATTGGCCGACCGCACGCTGTCAATCGCCCCGTGATAGACCACCGTGCCCTGCGGGTTAATGAGCACCATCTGCGGTGTGGTCTTCGCGCCATAGGCTCGGCCCACCTTGCCATCGCTATCCAGGGCCGCAATCACTCCAACGGCCTTCATTTCCGCGTTCCAGGCAGCCATCTCTTTGGGGGTCTTGTATTCCGAGTGACTGGCATTGGTGGAATTAATCTGCACCCAGACCACTTTGCTATCGGCCGCCTGCTTCTGTGTGGACTGCATATTTCCCGACTGGTAGTGCTTTTTTACAAACGGGCACTCGGGATTGACCCATTCCAGCGCCACCCAGCGGCCGGAGAAATCTTTAAGCGAGAACGCCTTGCCCGAAACATCCGTGAGAGAAAATCCCGGCGCCGGGCCTCCGGGCGGCGCCGCCGCCCATGCAGAACCTGCGCCGCTCAGAGCGATTGCCCCGAGCGCAAAGAGCGACGCGAACTGCGCCAAAGCCCATGAAGGAATACACTTTCGAATGAAATACACGTTTGCCCCTTACTTGTCGTTGAAGTGGTTGAATCGCTTCGCGACCCCATTGCATTTTTACCGATAAATCCCATGAAAAACCGTTTCCTGCAGTTCCTTGTTTCTTTATTTGGTTTTGGTGCCGCCCCGGCACTTATGCCAGGCCCCCTCGCAGCAGACCTTCCCAAAGAACCCGTGCAAGAACTCGTAAGGATTGACCGCACGGTAGGCACAGGCGCCGAGGCCACCAACGGTAAAAATGTCTTCGTGCATTATTCGGGCTGGCTGTACACCACCCAGGCCGCCGACGGCAAGGGCAAGAAGTTCGACAGCTCGGTTGACCGTGGCCGCCCCTTTAACTTCCCCTTGGGCGCTGGCCGTGTTATTGCCGGCTGGGACCAGGGCGTTGCCGGCATGAAGGTGGGCGGCAAACGCACCCTGGTGATTCCCCCGCAGATGGGCTATGGCGCTCGGGGAGCGGGAGGCGTGATTCCCCCCAATGCCACCCTGATCTTTGATGTGGAACTACTCGATGTGAAGTAACAACAGATCGCGAAACCACCGTGACGGTTTACTCACTACATCTATCTCGCCCCGAAAAGCGCATTGTGAGACTGTATTGGTATAGCTATTAAACGGTCACCGTAACTACAATGCCGATCGCCCTGCTTCAACTGTCAGACCTGCACATTCCAACGACCGACACCGGTGAACAGTCAGCACTAAAAGACGGGCGGTCCCCCGCCAACGGTCTTCAGGCAGCGATTGCCCATGCGCTTTCTATGCGCGTGCGCTGGACTGCTGCGCTGCTATCGGGCGACCTAGTAGATCGCGGATCGGCTGAAGAGTACCGTCTGCTAAGGCAGGCGCTCGCGCCGCTTGAGAAGTACATGCCACTTTATTTTTGTCTTGGAAATCACGATAGTCGCACCGGGTTTCGCGCGGTCTTTGGCGATTTTTGGGATGCCTATGCCGGTGAGGGCAGTTCTTTTCTGCAGTATCAGGTGCCTCTTGGGCAGGGCCAGCGCCTAATTGTGCTCGATACCTTGTGGGAGGGTTCCGACGTTGGCAGGCTCTGTAGTGACCGCCTTGGCTGGCTCGAGAGCGCCTTGCACAGCGCGCGAGACGATCAGGTTATCCTGGCCCTGCACCACCCGCCGTTTGTTTTTGGAAACACCCTTTTTGACGCGATGGCTGTTCAAGAGCGCACTGAGCTGGCAAAGATCCTCGCCGGACACCCTCAGGTCGAACGCGTTATCTGCGGCCACCTTCACCGCACCATGCTGGTATCGCTAGCAGGCCGGCCCGTAATTTCCGCGCCAAGTACCTTTCATGCCTACGGCATGGACTATTCCGAAGACCACCCCTCCGGTATTAATGACGAAGCGCCGGGCTTTGCCTTTCATCAATGGCAAGAGGAAACCGGCTGGCTTAGCCATATTGTCTGCCTGCGTGCATGAAGAAGGGCCAAAGGGTGGGCTGGTCCACGGTGACATAACAACGACTCTGTGACCATTACCACCCTTCCCCCGTGAGTAAGCTCATTTTATGATCCTCCAGAGAGAGATGATTCGGCGATCTAGGGCTTAATTGCGTTGAATCTGCCCGGGGGGAGGATGCGTGTCGAAGACCGAGCGAATATTCAGAATGGCGCAACTCCTGCGCGACAAGGGTGCGCTGTCCAAAGAGAAGATCCTTGATGCCTTCGAGATCTCTGAGCCCACGTTTAAGCGCGATCTGGAGTTTCTTCGCAGCCGTTATGGCGCCGATGTTCAGTACGACAGCCAGGACAAGCTGTACAGACTAGTAGCCGTTGGTAACGTGCCGATTGCTGGCCTGCCAACTGGGAAAAAAGCCGAGATACCGGGGCTTTGGTTCAACGAAACAGAGCTGCACGCATTACTTACCGTTTACGAACTCCTAAAGGGGCTGGGTGGGCAGAGCTTAGTTGGCGACACCCTTGCTCCCTTCAAAGAACGGATAGAGCATCTCCTTGCCCGCATAGGCTCTAACAAGCGCGAGCAAAGTCTAAAAGAGGTGAGTCGGCGGATACGCATTCTGCCCATGGCCGCCCGGCGGGTGCTTAGCACGCAGCTTAGCCTCGTGGCGCATGCCGTCATCGGTAGAAAACGTTTGCAGATCAGCTATCACAATAGAGTGCGCGACGATACCACCGATAGAGAAATCTCCCCGCAGCGGCTAGTGCATTACCGCGACAACTGGTATCTAGACGCCTACTGCCACCTCCGCGAGCGGCTCTCTACATTTTCCGTCGATGCCATAACTAAAGCCAAGGCACTAAAGACGCCGGCAATAGAAATAGAAGAGGCGGATCTTGAAAAAGCCCTCTCGAGTAGCTACGGAATCTTCTCCGGAGAACCTGTGGGCGACTGCCATCTGCGATTTTCTCCCGAACGCAGCCGTTGGGTTTGCAATGAAGTCTGGCACCCTGAGCAAGTCGGTCAATGGAAGGGAAGGCACTGGGAGCTTACCTTCCCATACAGCGACACGCGGGAGTTGCTCATGGATGTTCTAAAGCATGGCGATCAGGTGGAGATAGTTTCGCCGGATGAACTAAGAGAATCGTTACTGCAGACGTGTAGATCGATACTCACGGGCAATTGGGGACACTTTAAAGATTAAAGTGTCCCCTAGTAGTCGAAGACTGCGTCGATCGTGGAGGATGTCAGCAGCGCTTCGGAGTATCTCTCTAGCTGCTCGGTGGAGGCAGCATCAAGTGTCGCGTGATGCTCGGGGCTTAATGGGCCAAACTTGCGCTCTAGCTGACGCATTAACAGGGATTTCATCCCCTCTGCCCTGCCCTGAGCCATACCCTCATCCCAATGGTAGTCCGCAATGGCGTTAGCCTGTCGCACATAGGCGAT
>JBMSYB010000069.1:0-8352 GCA_049426285.1 Burkholderiaceae bacterium | reverse complement strand
GGCACCGGCAAGCGCCGCCTGCAGGGCCTCTGGCGGCGCCCGCCGAAATAGCCCCTTGCCACGCCGATAGAAGTACATGGGGGCACCATGCAGGGCAAAGGCCAGGCTTGCCTGGTCCAGGGCGGATGCCTGGCTGCCATAGACCTCCTGCGAAAACTGGGCAAAGCCGAAGTCATCGTCCGGGGCACACTGCCAGAGAAAGTCTGGGTCAAGCTCTGCGGCCTGCGACTGGGCCTGGCTCAGAAAGGCCTCGGCCTCAGGCGATGCAAACTCCAAAAGGCACTGGGCCTGCTTGACCTTCACCCTGCGGCCCGAGCCAAGCTCGATCTGCAGGCTGGTCTCGGCCTTGGTCAGGATACGTCCGGCCCGGTACTGGCCCGCATCTTCGAAAAGGCAGTACATGGCCTTTGTGCGCGCTAGCCAGCAGCCAGTGCAGCCAGGAGCCGCTCATGAATGCCGCCAAAGGCACCGTTACTCATGACCAGGATATCGTCACCCGCCCGGGCCTCACGGCACACTGCCTCGATGAGCGCTGTTAGGCTGTCAAAGGCCTGGGCCTTGCTGCCCAAGGGCGCAAGGGCCTCGCCCAGAGACCAGTCCAGCCCGCCCGAAAACCCAAAGACCGCATCGGCCTGCGCCAAGGACTCAGCCAGCCGCGCCCGCATCACCCCCATTTTCATGGTGTTCGATCGCGGTTCGAGCACGGCCAGAATTCGCCCCCCATGCCGCTGATGGCGCTCTAGGCCCTGCAGGGTGGTGGCGATGGCGGTGGGATGATGGGCAAAGTCATCAAAGATCCGTATCCCGGACTGCTCCCCGCGCAGCTGCATTCTTCGCTTGATGCCGCGAAAACCGGGGACTGCCGCGATCAGATCTGCAATCGGCGCCCCTAGGGAGAAGGCTGCACCAAGGGCTGCGGCCAGATTGGCCCGGTTGTGATCCCCCCAGAGCGGGCTGGTAACAATGCCCTGTGATGCTCCGTCAAGCCAGACCTCCAGCTGATCGTGGCCATTGGCGTCTGGCGCCATAGCCACGAGCACCAGGCGAGCGGAGGGCAGGGTATCCGTATTTGCGCTTAACTGCGCAGTGGCCTGGGGCGGGCCTGATGCACCGGCATGGTCGAACCGATAGACCGGGGTGTAGTGGCCTTTGGCAAGAACCCTCTCAAGGGCCGGCTCGTTGGCCTTTACCCAGAGCGCTCCTGCGGAGGGCAGGGTGCGCACCCAGTGGTGAAACTGGGTCTCAATCGCGGCAAGATCCGCAAAGATGTCGGCATGATCGAACTCGAGGTTATTGAGGATCGCAACCTCCGCACGGTAGTGCAGAAACTTTGACCGCTTGTCAAAAAAAGCCGTGTCATATTCGTCGGCTTCTATAACAAAGGGTGCCCCGTCTGCGGCTGGGCGAGCGGAAACCCCAAAGTTTTCGGGCACCCCGCCAATTAAGAATCCCGGCGACTGCCCACAGGCATCGAGAAGATAGGCAAGCAGTGCTGTAGTGGTGGTCTTGCCATGGGTTCCTGCCACGGCCGCAAGACGGGTGGGGCCCAGCACATGGTCTGCCATGAACTGCGGACCGGAGACCATGGGCAGTTTTCGATTCAGAATCTCTTCGACCAGGGGCAGCCCGCGCCGTGCCACGTTTCCTACCACCCACAGGTCTGGGCTGATCGCCAACTGGTCGGCTTCGAACCCCTCGATGAGGCTAATGCCTGCCTGGGCGAGCTGGTCGCTCATGGGGGGATAGACCTGGGCATCGCAGCCGGTCACGGTATAGCCCTTGGCCCGGGCCAGCTGCGCCACGCCCCCCATGAATGTGCCGCAGATCCCGATGATGTGAATATGCATGCGGCATTGTACGACCGGCATAATGACGCGCTATGCATTCTTTACGAGATGAGATCGCTGCTGTGGCGGCCCAGATGATTGCCGAAGAGGGCATGGACTATGGGCCTGCCAAGCGCAAGGCCTATGACCGTATCACCGGGGGCCATCGGGGCCGCATTGCCCACGAGTCTCTGCCAAGTAATGAACAGGTGGAGGCGGCGGTACGGGAGTATCTTCAGCTGTTCTGCGCTGACCATCAGCCCGCTCGGCTGCGCGCGTTACGGATGCGGGCGCTCTCTCTGATGCATCACCTGAAGGGCTATAACCCTGTGCTGTTAGGGGCGGCTGCCAACGGTACGGCAACCGAGTTCAGCGGCATTCATCTGGTCTGTTTTTCCGACAATGCCAAGGCGCTCATGATCTTTCTGCTTGAACTGGGTCTCGCGCCCGAGGCGGTCATGGTTGCGCACCCCGCAGGCCATGGGGAGGTGGAGGGGCTGGCCTTTGACTGGCAGGGTGAGTCGGTCGTGGTGAGCCTGTTGGCCACCCCGGGGTTGCCCAGGCGCATTGTGGCGCTCTCGCCAGAGGCCCTGGCCTTGCTTCTCGATGCCGAGGGGCCGCAGTCATGAAGGCGCGACGCGCCATCATCGCTATCGCCGTAATGGCCAGTGGCCTGCTTGCCGGCATCGGCATCGGGGTCTGGCGTATGGCGCCCGAACCGGTACCCGATGTCGGCTGGTTCTACGACCTGTCGTTTCCAAATCCCGAGGGTCGTCCGGTTGCCTTGGAAGGCTATCGAGGCGGGTACACCTTGGTGAACTTTTGGGCCACCTGGTGCCCGCCCTGCATCGAGGAAATGCCCGAACTGTCGGTATTTCATGACAAATGGTCTTCAAAAGGCATTAAAGTTCTGGGATTGGCGGTAGACTCTCCGTCTAACGTTCGGGAATTCCTAGAAGATAAGACGTTTTCCTATCCCTTGCTCATTACCGGGGCCGCCGGCAGCGAGCTGGCACGCCGCTTAGGCAGTAGCATCGATGCCCTGCCCTATACCGCCCTGGTCGACCCACAGGGCCGGGTGATACGACAAAAAATGGGCAGAATCTACGAAGAAGAGCTCAGTAGATGGGCAGAAACAGTGAAATAGGTAGATTTTCAGGCACAAAGGTCCTTGCGCCTCAGGTACACTAATTTCTTCCATTGGGAGGAAGGGATGGACCTAAGAAAACTAAAAACGCTGATTGACCTGGTGGCTGAGTCGAGCATTTCCGAGCTTGAGATCACCGAGGGAGACGGCAAGGTGCGTATCGTGAAGGCCGCTCCGGTAACTATGACCATGGCCGCAAACGCCCCACTGGCCAACCAGATGCCGCTCGCCCCTGCCTATGCCGCGCCTGGCTATGGCCCGCCTAGCTATGGCGCGCCCGGCCATCAAGAACCGGTCGGCGCCGCTTCTGGGGCAGATACTGCTGCACCGACTGCCGCAGGCGAACTCCAGGGCCACCGGGTCACCTCCCCGATGGTGGGCACCTTCTATCGGTCATCTTCCCCCGGGTCTGCGCCCTTTGTCGCTGTGGGCGACAGTGTCGCCGAGGGTCAGACCCTATGCGTGATTGAGGCCATGAAGCTCATGAACGAGATTCCTGCCGACAAGGCCGGGGTTGTCAAGGAAATTCTGGTTGAGAATGGCAAGGCCGTGGAGTTTGGCCAGGCGCTGTTCGTTATTGGCTAAAGGCTTGCACCATGGCACTTTTTGAGAAGGTCTTGATCGCCAATCGCGGCGAGATCGCCCTGCGCGTGCAGAGGGCATGTCGCGAGCTCGGCATCAAGACGGTGGTGGTCTATTCCACGGCCGATATCGAGGCAAAGTACGTCAAGCTTGCCGATGAGTCGGTCTGTATTGGCCCGCCGCCGTCGCGTGAGAGTTATCTCAATATTCCTGCAATCATTGCGGCTGCCGAGGTTACCGATGCCGAGGCGATTCACCCCGGCTATGGCTTTCTCTCGGAAAATGCCAATTTCGCCGAACAGGTTGAGCAGAGCGGTTTTCGGTTTATTGGTCCCACAGCCGATGTGATTCGCAAGATGGGCGACAAGGTGGCGGCAAAGCAGGCCATGATTGCCGCGGGGGTTCCCTGCGTGCCGGGCTCGGAAGGGGCCCTGCCAGACGATCCCAAAGAAATCATTCGCTGCGCCCGGTCGATTGGCTATCCGGTCATTATCAAGGCCTCAGGCGGCGGGGGTGGCCGTGGCATGCGGGTGGTCCATACGGAGGCCGCGTTAATTAACGCGGTGAATACCACCCGCGCTGAGGCGGCAGCCGCCTTTAACAATCCCGAGGTCTATATGGAGAAATTCCTGGAGAACCCTCGGCATATCGAGATTCAGATTCTCGCCGATCACTATGGCAATGTGGTGCACCTCGGAGAGCGGGACTGCTCCATGCAGCGGCGCCACCAAAAGGTGATTGAGGAGGCGCCGGCTCCGCGACTCTCGCCTCGCATGCGCGACAAGATTGGCCAGCGCTGTGCCGATGCCTGTAAAAAACTCGGATACCGTGGCGCAGGAACGATTGAGTTTCTGTTTGAGAATGACGAGTTCTATTTCATTGAAATGAACACGCGGGTGCAGGTGGAGCACCCGGTTACCGAATGGATCACGGGTATTGATATCGTTCAGCAGCAGATCCGGGTGGCCTCTGGCGAGCGGCTGGCCTTTCGGCAGAAAGAAATCGGCTTTAAGGGCCATGCCATTGAGTGCCGGGTGAATGCCGAGGACCCGTTTAAGTTTACCCCCTCACCGGGACGGATTCTCTCCTGGCATGCCCCAGGAGGGCCAGGCATACGGGTTGACTCCCATGCCTATGCCAACTACACAGTGCCGCCGCACTATGACTCGATGATTGGCAAGATTATCGCCTACGGGGATACGCGGGAGCAGGCAATCGCGCGGATGTCGATTGCCCTGTCGGAAATGGTGGTCGAAGGGATTCAGACCAACATACCCCTACACCGCAAGATCATGCGCGATACGCATTTTGTAAACGGAGGCACCTCCATTCATTACCTGGAGTCGATGCTCGATCAGGAGGCCTTATAGTACGAGTGCGTCAAGTGCGCCAGCGAGGGCCAGCCGCTTGCCCTGGCAGATAAGCTTTGTCTGTCGGCCTGAGCCGGCTGCAAACCAGACCGCAGACCAGTGGCTTGAAGACCTGTCTGACCGCTTCATCGCCGAGGGCGCCTTAAGCGTCAGCATCGAGGATGCCGATGCCGACCAGTCTGACAAGGAGCAGCCGCTGTTCGGTGAGCCCGGTTCAGACCAGGCGCTGCGGGCCTGGCCCGCGAGTCGTCTACAACTGTTACTGGCAGACGACCAGGATCCGCACCAATGGTGGCAAAACTCTGGGATGCCGATCGGCGCAAGCCCACCCGACGTTGCCCGTCTTCAGGAAGAGGACTGGGTCACCAAGACCCAGGCGCAGTTCACGCCGCTTGCGGTAGGCGACAGGCTCTGGGTGGGGCCCAGCTGGCAGGCGGTCCCCGCCCAGTATCGGCAGGCGCCCCGTATCGCTCTGACCATTGACCCGGGGATGGCCTTCGGCACGGGCGGTCACGCAACCACACAGCTCTGTCTAGAAGCAATTCTGCAGGCCAGCGACCAGGGCCTTCTGATCCCAGCCTCGCGGGTAATCGACTATGGCTGCGGCTCAGGCATTCTGGGGCTGGCGGCTGCCGCCTGCGGTGTTGAGCAGGTAGTGGCGATTGATATCGACCCTGTGGCGGTGACCGTTGCCCGGTCTAACGCGCGCTTGAACGGACTTGGACATCGTGTCCGGTGTATCGCTGCCCAGGAGGATATCTTTGCCCAGGCTGATCTTGCGTCGCCGGGGTTCGACCTCGTGGTGGCAAACATTCTGGCTCAGCCTTTAAAGCTGCTCGCCCCTTTGCTCTGGCGCCTGACAGCCCTTCGTGGGGGTCTTATTCTTTCGGGGCTTCTGTCCCGTCAGGCAGAATCGTTAATCGCCTGGTATGCCGATGCAGACCCAGCGCGTCCATCGCTTCAGGTCTTGGGTCAGCGTGATGGCTGGGCCTGTATTGGGATAATGCCGAGGTAATTAGCACCAACCCCCATTGCCAGAAAGGAAAGCCTTATTTATGACAACCAAGGTCGCCCCCCATGCCCAACTGCCTCTCATTCAGGTCAGCGGCTCGATAGCCTTTGACACGATTATGGTCTTTGAGGGGCGGTTTAAAGACCATATCCTTAGCGACCAGGTGCACATGCTGAACGTGGCCTTTCTCACGCCACAGATGCGTCAGGAGTTCGGCGGATGTGCAGCCAACATTGCCTACGGCCTGGTAGGGCTGGGTGCGCAGGTGGCGATTCTGGGCGCCTTGGGCCGGGATGGCCATGCCTATAACGAACGGCTTACCGAGCTCGGTGTTGATATGGGTAAGGCCTTCGTCTCAGAAGACCACTATACCGCGCAGGCCTTTATCACCACTGACCTCGACGACAACCAGATCACCGCCTTTCACCCCGGGGCGATGGAGGTAGCCTGGCAGTCCCAGGTCATTACTGATCGCCATGGGCTGGGAATTGTCTCGCCCAATGGCAAGCAGGCGATGCTGGGCCACGCGGAGGCTTTTGCGGCAGCAGGCATTCCCTTTGTCTTTGATCCGGGGCAGGGGCTGCCGATGTTCTCGAAGCAGGACCTGCTCGGCATTCTGGGAAAGGCCAGCTGGCTGGCAGTCAATGATTATGAGGGGGAGATGCTCAGCCGGTGTATTGAGATGCCCCTCTCAGAGGCCCGCGGTCTTCTCTGGCCCCACCCCACAGGAGGCGTTGTTATTACCCGCGGTGCCCAGGGCGTGAGAGTGATTGCACATGACCGTGAGGAGAGCCTGCCTGCCATGCGGGTGGACAATCCGGTGGACCCCACGGGCTGCGGGGACGCCTTTCGGGCGGGGCTTCTCTGGGCGCTGTCTGAGGGGTACGACCTGACGTCGAGCTGCAGGGCGGGGGTGATTATGGGCGGCATCAAGGTGCAGTCGCGTGGAGCACAAAACCACCTTGTGGACCGCAACCAAATTCTGGCGGTACTGTCCTAGCGGTAACAAACTTTCATTTTTTTGCAGGAGTTTCTCCTATGATTTTCTTCAGCCATAGCCTGCATCAGGCTCGAGCCATGCGATCGCTGGCTTTGGTTTCTGGTTTAGTTGCGGTAAGCCTTGTGGTCTCTGGGTGCGCCACCCGTAGCAGCTCACCCGACATCTATCGGTCGGGAGAAACCCAGGTCGAGCAAAAGCTTCGTGCAGGAGTCGTTGAAAGTATTCGCGGGGTCACCATTCAGCGAGACAGCACCGGTGCCGGAGTAATCGCGGGTGGCGTAGTGGGGGGCGTGGCCGGCTCTGGTGTGGGCGACGGCCGTGGCTCTACGATTGCGGGGGTACTTGGGGCGATCGGCGGTGCTGTGCTTGGCCAGGCGATTGAAGAGCGGGCGAATCAGAGGGCTGGCTTTGAAATTATTGTCCGCCTCGACTCAGGAGAAAAGCGGGCAATCGTGCAAGAGGCCGATGTCTCGTTTCGCGCAGGAGACCGTGTGCGGCTCATTGGGTCTGGGTCAACCGTGCGGGTGGTTCCGTATTAATCGATGTTTAGACTGCAAACAGGGCCTGGTGTACCAGATTCTCTAGCCAGCCCTGTAGGCTAAGCCCGAGCTGTAGAACGATGAACACGGCAATCGGCGAGAAGTCGAGGCTGCCTGGCTTGGGAGTACCGGTTAGCCTCCAGACAGGCCTAATAAGCGGCTTTACCAGCACGGTAAGAACCGGCCGAATAGAGGCTGCCGTGGGGTTACGCGAAAATAGGCCGAGTATGGCCTGAGCAATTAAGAGTACTACTGCCAGTTGCATCGCCCAGCCGCAGACCCATATTAGGGCGAGAATAAATACCAGGCCAAAGGGTCTTACTACTGGGCCCTGCAGGGCGAGCGCGGGGTCTAGTGTTACCCACAGAAATTCGATAATAGCCAGCACGATGGCAACCAGTGTTGCCGACGCGAGGCTTCCCCAGTCAAGCTTGGACTGTGGCGGAAATAGCCGGCGCAGCGGAATTACCAGCCAGTCAGTGAACCGGAAGACCATCTGACTTAAGGGGTTCATGGGATGGAGTTTTGCCCACTGCAGGTAGGCCCTGAGAAGGCATGCCACCGAGAAGATGCTTCCCAGGGCTTTGAGTAGAAACCAGGCAGACATTGACGGCAGGGGAGATCTAGAGAAAAAACCCCGCCACGAGGGCGGGGTTTGATCTGGCGCCTGACAACCGCGCCATTAGCCTAGGGCCGTGCCCCTGTGGGGAAAGGCCAGGTGCTTGAAATCGGCGCAGCGCTTGCCACAGGCTTTGCCGCGGCAGGCTTCTTCGCTGATTTCTTAGCGGCTGGCTTTTTGGCTGCAGCTTTTTTGGCTGCGGGCTTCTTAGCAGCAGCTTTCTTAGCGGCTGGCTTTTTGGCTGCAGCTTTTTTGGC
>JBMSYB010000068.1:0-8405 GCA_049426285.1 Burkholderiaceae bacterium | reverse complement strand
TGAAAGGTGCCCGTCAGGGCACCTTTCAGAAACTGGTCCAGCGCCGCTAGAGGATCGCGGCGCACGCCTTTACCCTCCCAGAGATGCAGGCCATACATGTAATGGGCATCGGGTAGTTGTTGATCGGCTGCTCTCCTAAACCAGCTCACGGCCTGGCTGTTATTCACTTCAACCCCATAGCCATTGTGGTAGAGCGTGCCCATATTAAACTGCGCCTCGGGCAGGCCCTGATCAGCTGCTTTGCGGTACCAGGCCATAGCCTCCACGTAGCTCTGGGTTACCCCTAGGCCGCGCTCGTACATCAGCCCAATGTTGTTCTGCGCTCTGGGCTCCCCTTGGTCTGCCAGGCCACGCCAGGCGCGCAAGGCTGTGGCATAGTGTCGGCGCTCCAGGGCATTGAGGCCCGCCTGCAGCTCCTGGCTAAAGGGGCGGCGTGGGTCTGGGGAGGCAAAGGCCGACGCCCCCGAGGGGCCTGCAGAGTTGGGCAGCGACTGCGCCTGCAGCACCTGGGTGCCCATAACGAGCAGGGCAGCCAGGGTGAGAACCACAAGTCTGTTAAGAATTACTGCCGATCGCCGATACCTTGTTACACCAAAGCGCACCATGAAACTCTCTTCTCAAAAAAACTTCGATCCTGCACGCGTAGACCGCGACAGCCGTCTTAAGTTTAAGGCCATCGTGGTCCTTGGCCTTATTCTGTTCTCAGTTTGGGGCTTTAAGGCCTGGGGGCAGCAGGCTCCTGCGGCTCCCGCAGGGGCGAATACCCCGACTGGCGCCGCCGCCCTGGGAGAGACGGCCAAGCAAGGGCCTGCCTGCCTTCCGGTCGAAGGGCTCACCTTTACCATCTCCGGCCCCGAAACCTTACTGGCCACACGGGGTACCGAGTCGGTTGCCTTGATTCACACCACCATGTTTCTTCCGGCAGGCCTGCACGAGCTGCGGTTTCTGGCCTCGGAGCTCTGCGCCGGAGGCCCAAAGGCGCATTTTGTTGTAAATCATTATCTGCATACCGTTCAGCTCTTACGATTCTTTGAAGGCCCAAGCAACGAGTTTGTGGCCCGCATTAACCCCACAGGGCGCAGCGGTACCGTTCCCTCGGCAAATGCAGCCGCGGTGCAGACTGCCAATGTCACTGCTGTTAACACTGCAGGTACCCCAACGCCCAACCGTCGTTAAACATGATTGAAATACGATTGGTTGCATTGGCTGGCGTGTTCGGCGCGCCTGACATGCCACGGCGCATCCTTAGGCTTTAGGCACAAAGCCCTGACAAAACCGGCCATCGGTGCGCAGCACCTCAATGCTCGGCAGCATCTTGGTTTTAAACCCCATCAGGTTACAGGCATACGGCCGGTGGGGGTCCCAGCTCACAGCAAAGTAACGGCAGCCCCAGCAGTTCGGGCCCGATTTTTGATTCGAAGGCTCCGCCCCTAGTGCGCCTGGTGCGGGGCCAGACTGCCGCGCGTCGTCGCCGACCAGCAGGTCTACCGAGCGCACCCGAGCGGTTCTTGGAACACTACTGGCAGGCGTAGCGCTTTTGGCACTGGGGGTGTTCGAAGTTCCAGGGCCAGGAACAACCGAACTATTTTTTCTTGAAGTAGTCGACATAGACCCGCCAGGCCACCTGAACCAGAAATGCCGCCAAGAAAAGGTAGCCCACCAGGGCGGTCATATTGATATCGGGCCAGTCGATCTCTACCCCCGCAAAGACCATAAAGATCAGCGGCACGGCAAACATCAGGTAGACCCGAATCAGGCCACAGACCTTGCAGGGCGGCCGAACCTTGGGCCTGTCTTTGCAGTCCACCTCGGTCTTGCGCGGCCCCTTGGGAATGTAGATATCGCTCATTTCCAAAAGTGTACCCCTAAGCCCCCTTTAGCCTAAGCCCCCTTTACCCTAAACCCCTATTAGCCCTGCAGAAGCTGCAACACCGTCTGCTGGCTCATGTTGGCCTGGGCCAACACGGCAGTGGCCGCCTGTTGCATGATCTGGCTCTTGGCTAGCTCAGTAGACGACTTGGCATAGTCGGCATCCTGAATCTGCGAGCGCGAGGCCTCCTGGTTCATGGAGATATTGCTTAGGTTATCCATGGCGTACTGCAGCCGGTTCATCACCGCACCCATCTGGGCGCGTGTGGCATTCACCTTATCCATAGCATCGTCAAGCATGCGCAGAACCTCAGTGGCATGCTCTCGGGTATGAATTCGGGCAGTACGCGACTCAACATTCAGATCGACATCGTTGGTAATCTCGTTGGTGATCGACCCGTTCTTGCCGAAATCTGCCAGGTCGATCGTAATGAGCTGCTGGGCGCTCGACCCCACTTGGAATGCCAGCCGGCCCACCTTGGGCGGGTCCATGGCCTCGCTTGAACGGCCACCAAAGGCGCCTTGCTGGAACCCAAGGGCCACAAAGTTACCGTCTGGGTTAAAGCCCTTTTCGCCCACTGTAACCACAAAGGGCTTAGCCGTTGCCTTAAGCAGGTCAAGCCGATCAGAGGGTGGCGCACCCACTGGTGAGGGCAGCTTGGGCAGCAATGCCGAGTCTGAAATCATGCGCACCGAGCCATACACCGTGCGGGCCGCTCGGCTGTCTTTTGCTGGAATGTCGGTAGTGCCCCGAATAGCAGTTACCTGGGTGTCGCCATAGCCGTTCTCGCGAACGGTGGATAACCGAAGCGTTGCCCCGGTTGACGCTACAGCAGCGCCGCGCAGGTCAAATGCCGTGCCCGGCACCGTAGACTCAACCTCTACCACAGCGCCAGTCTGACGCACCAGAATATTGGTAAGCGTCTTGTCATCAATTTTTGCTTGAATCGCCGCAGCTACCGCTACCGCCAAGTCGGTTGGGGTTGTTGGTCCTGCCGTAGAAGTGATTGTTGTTCCATTGATTACCACTGTGGCAGTATCGGTTCCTGCAACCGTTCCGCCCAGGTTCAGCCGCGAGATCTGCGCTACCGCACCGCCCCGGTCGAGTCCGAAGCTTGCCGCCGATAGGTTATTGATTCCCCCATCAAACCAGACGGACAAGTTACGGCCATCGGTCTCTAGACTCACCCCAAAGCCATTATCGGTCGCCGACACCCCATGCTGACCGACACGGGCATTAATAGCATCAACCACCTTGGTACGACGGTCTAGCCCAGATTCATCCTTCACAAACTCGACATCAACGGCCACGCCATTGACATACAAGGTATACATTTTTACCAGCGCTGTTTCCGGCAGGCTGGTATCTGTGAACAGCCCCTTACTGGTTGCGCCGTTCGCGAGTGCCCGAACGCCTGTCTCGTGACGATGGGCATTGATGGCCGCCGCAATAGCGATGGCGCTGGCTGCCCGATCGCTACTGAGCGTTTGGGTGCTGCTTTGGGAGTCATCGCCCGTGGTTGAGGGCCGAATTTTTATGCCATTGATCACCAGATCATCATCGGTAAGCGCCCTAGCCTCAGAAGGCCTGTTTGGCGACACCATTACGCCCTCCAAGGTACCGGCAGCGCTGGTGGTCTGTGTGGATAGGGTAAAGGCTGTACCCGGGTTTACTGCGGTTAACAGAACCTCTGAAGGGCTGCGGCCAGCAGTGGCGAGCACGCCTAGGGTGAGGTTTGCATTGATTGCCGTTACAAGGGCATCGCGAACGTCCTGTGCGCTGGTGCCTGCGGCAGTGGCAGTAAACGGCGTGCCATTGATGGTGGCAGTAAAGGTCTCTGAAGCAGCCACGGTACCACCAATCGAAACAGCCATTACCTGGGCCTGTGGCGTATCTACCATAGCTCTTGGTACGGTGTCATAGACCGACTGGTTCTTGGTGAAGTTGCCCTCTGTCAGACCTGCCCGAGAGATATCGCCCAGCGTGTTGCTGGTTAAGACCACTGGGGCGGGAATCTTTGACTCTAGCGAGATGGTGCTGGACTGCACCCCCTCGCGAAGTCCAATGCGCTGGCCAAACAGGTCTTTGTTAAAGGGCGTCTCAAAGGTCAGTTCAATGTTTCTTCCGTCTTTGGCCAACAGGGTGATGCCCCTGGAGTCAAAGCCCGTGTCAACGGCGACCACACCGGTACGGTTGCTAATGGCATTAATTGCAGCCACCACCGTCTCGCGTGACTCCCGCGTGTTGTTGAGGCTGGTGGTGATATTGGCCGATGTAAACCCATTAATACGCACCACGCCGGTAACCACCGAGCCAGGAATCATGGCCTGACCCACCACAACGTTTTCGTTTACCTTGGCGAATACAGCCGTACCAGGAGACGAGGTTGAAAATTCTCTGGCGACATCGACCACGCCAATGAGGTTGGTGGTACCAGGAAGAATCTCAACATTACCCACATTGCCTTCAGACACCGGGTAATCAATTGTAATTACAGAGCCACCTTGGGCGTAGGAAATAGTTCTGCCAGTGTCCTGGTTAAAGATATGGCTGGAGCGAAGGGCGGTGGCAATTTTGGCTGCTGCTTTTACAGCGGTGTCCTCCATGGCCGTAATCGTGACATCAACGCCTGCCACTTTAATCACGCCCTCTTTGGGAACGCCTGCAATCGTAATGGCCTGCGACTTGCCTACCGATACGCCCGTTGCTGCGGCTACGCGGTTTATGGCAGCAGCCTTGGCAATAGCGCTACCAGCGGCATTGTTTCGGGGGGAGAGCATATCGTCGGCCGCATAAGAGGCGCCAACGTCAATTCCATTGATCTGTAGATCACCCGCCCGTAAAGCCGGAATAGAGCCGTCTACATTGATTTCAAGCCGAATGGGGCGATTGGTGAGGTTCTGCACGGTCTGCGCCGAGTTGCGCAGGGTATAGACCAGGGTATCGGCGCTGGTGCCTAGCTCGCCCGAGAACACCTGCCGGTTATTCCCGGCACTTCGGCTAAAGCTCACCGTTCCGTTGGTGCGATCGAGCACACCCGTGAGCAGTATTGTTTCGTTGTCTTGGGTAAGAAAAGAAGCAGTTACGGTAGAGCCCGTACCGGTGGGTACTTCAATCGTGAGCTTGCCGGTGCGAGTAAAAAATGCGTTGTTTGAAAAGAGTTCATCGGCAATGACAACGGCCTCGCGGGGGGTTGCGCGCGTGACACCCACCCCTGTTGAGCCGAAATCGATTTCCACCGGAGCAATATCCCCATCGTTGGCATTAAAGCTCAGGGTTAAGTCGTTTCCTACACGAGTGATGGTACGGTCAGAGGTAGCATCAAACGCCGGAGACGCCTTCAAGGCAGCCTCTACCGCATCGGTAAAAGTTGTGAGGCTGGTTGCCGCAACAGAGTCGATGGTAATGGGAATGCCAAAGACCTTAATCGTGCCGGTGGCGGGTGTACCCGTAAAAGTAATGGTCTGCTGCTCACCAGCGCCAGAGCCCCCTAAGGTACGCCGGCTGGTCGGTTCAATCAGCACATCGCCCGTAAGGTTCACCGATGTCTTTTTGTATACAGGAACCTCGCCCACACGCTCGCCGGCGGTACCGTCCAGTACCTTAAAGCCGTTCCACTCTGTCATTTCCGCAACCCGCACAACCTCTTGCTTGAGCTGCTGGAACTCAAGGTCGAGGTAGCTACGGTCGGGGTTACTGTTGGTGTCGTTGATGGCTTGAATGGCCAGTTCGCGCATCCGCTGCATCATGTTTGTGAGTTCGCCCGTGGCGCCCTCAGCGGTTTGAATCAAAGAAATGGCATCGCCCGCGTTTCGCACCGCCATATTCAGCGCGCGAATCTGCGTGGTCATGCGGGTGGATATCGCCAAACCGGCTGCATCATCGCCCGCAGTGTTAATGCGCTTGCCGGTCGAGAGCTGCTCCATCGACTTTGCCTGGAGCTTGCCCGAGACCTTTAACGCATTCTGCGAAAACAGTGCCTTAGTATTGGTATTGATCACCGCCATTGTTTCTCTCCTTGTGGTCGGAGCTTTCTATTCATCCGACGCCGACCCACACCACGTAAGTCTGCAGACCTAATAAGCAGGCTTCGTGCCAGTCTTTAAGCGCCCGAGAGATTTCATAAATCATTGATTTAATGATATAAATTTATTTGTTTGCCGATTTGGCAAGATCTTGCCATCCGGTGTCAAAAATGCGGCAATACCCTGCCCATCTTTTCCTATGACCAAAAGTATTGCCTCAGCCTGTCATTGCGGCGATTTGGTCCACGCATGTTCTTTAACGTCGAGCTAGCACTCAGCGCAAAAAAGCCAGCCCTTTTGAGGCTGGCTTTTTTGCAACTTGGCTCCAGGGCTTTGGTAAGCCTAAAGCCATGGTTGCAACGCAGAAAACTACCCCTGTAGAAGCTGCAATACAGATTGCTGCGACTGATTAGCCTGCGCCAGCATCGCGGTAGCTGCCTGTGAAATGATCTGGGCCTTCGCCAGGTTCGTAGCTTCAAGCGCGTAGTCAGTGTCTTGAATGCGACTGCGCGAGGCAGTTATGTTCTCTACCGATTCGCTCAAGACGTTCAAGGCAGCATCAAGCCGATTTTGGAACGCACCAGATCGGGCCTGGGCAGCAAGCACGTCTTCTAGAGCAGCATCAACCGCAGATATCGCGATCGATGCATGCTCCTGGGTAGTAACATCAAGCTCCGCAATCTTTACCCCGGTATCTTTGCCGCCGAAGGTTCCCTCGCGAAAACCTAAGGCGTGAAAGTTTCCTGCTGTAAGGAGACCACCTTCATCTCCTCGTCTTACTGTAAATGCCCGATCAGAGGAAAGGCTGACAGAGGCATAAAAGGCGTTCCCGTCTCCCGCGGATACGGTAGCCGCACCCGATGTACCAATACTTACGCCAGAAAGGCCGAGGTTTCCTGCGGTTATGTCCTGGTTGGTAGCAATGACAATATTGCGGCCGTCCTCTGCTACAAGTTCGATACCCTCGCCATAGGCACGGGCAATTACCCCAGTACGCCCCGTATGGGCATTAATAGACTCAAGAACGGCATTACGACTCACCGTGCTAACGCTAAACTCGACTCCGTTAAGGCTAAGCTGCCCAGAGGAGCCCTCAGTAAAACTAGGGAGAGTCTCTGATCGTACGATGTTAGGCTCTGCTTTCGCCGTTACGCCGTGTAGTTCGGTCTTGCGATTTATTGACACGGCAATCGCTATTGCGCTCGCAGCCTTCGAACTTGCTGTAGTAGAGACAGAAGACGTATCGTCAGTGGCGCGGCCAGCACCAATAGCGATGTCATTAATAACCAAAGTTGTTCCATTTAGAACGCCTACAGTTGCGGAGCTCGGCTCAACCCCCGCTGTCTGGGGGGCAGGTGGGCCAGCTGGTATTGCGGTGCTTCCCGCGCCCGATCGCTCCATTGTGGTCACGATCGCCTGTTTGGGGGCGAAGGTTCCCATTCGCAGGCCGGTGCCGGTTATGTCTCTTCCGATTTGATGATTAACGTCAATTGGTTGTCCCGTCTGTGAATAGAGAGAGTACGTGCCGACATAGGTTAGCTCGGTTCCATTAGCCTGTAGACCAGTTGTAACTGCTGTGAACGTTCCCGTGCCCGCAGACAGCTGGACGGTAATATTTCTGCTGTCGTCTGCAACCAGAATAACGCCTTGGTTTCTAGCGCCAGTGTCAACCGCGCGAACTCCTGTTTGGCTAGAGATGTTGTTGATAGCCGTGATCACGTTCGCCCGTGATATCTCTGCATCGTCCGTTACAGTCACTGTTGCGGTTGCAACGCCATTAATATGAATAGTGCCGGTACCGGTAGCGGCCGACATTGTCACACCTTCAACCAGGGTGTCATTGGCCCTTGCAATGACACCACTCTGTTCGCTCACGCGGTTGATAGCTGCCACTTTAGCCAGGGCACTTGCTGATTTGTCAGCATAGGAAAGGTTATCGTCCGGAGAAATAGATGCATTTACAAGAACGCCGTTAAGTACAAGGTCTCCGGCTACAAATGCATCGAACAGGGTAGATCTACCACCAACCGAAGTAAGCGCAGGCTGGAGCCCTGATCCGATATCTTTTGTGCGTACCGAGTCGAATCCGATGTTCATTATGTCGTGCTGATTGGCGCCCACCTGCAGAACAACCTCTTCTGCGGTGCCATCGAGCAGCTTAATGTTATTAAAGTGAGTCTTGGTCGCGACATTCTCGATTTCCATCTTCAGCTCTTCAATTTCCAGCTGAATGGATCTCCGGTCGAGCGGGCTCATGGAGCCCGTGGCCGCCTGCACGGCAAGCTCTCGCATGCGCTGCAGCATGTCGGTAACCTGACCATAAGCACCGTCCGCGGTCTGGGCCATTGAGAGGCCGTCGTTCGCATTTTTGATTGCCATGCCAAATCCGCGAACCTGGGCGGTCATTCGCTCAGATATCGCAAGTCCCGCCGCATCGTCTTTTGCCGAGTTAATACGCAGGCCCGTAGACAAGCGCTCCATGGCGGTGGCCAGTTTCAGGTTTACCTGGC
>JBMSYB010000067.1:0-8434 GCA_049426285.1 Burkholderiaceae bacterium | reverse complement strand
TGTCCGTAACGATCTCTACCTGCGGTCTGCGATGCGGGTAGTACTTGACGAACACGTTAAAGGTAAGCCCTGGAATCATGACTTGGTAGGCAACAAACCAGCAGGATGAGATCACCTTGTTCGCTTCGTGGAGTGGTGAGTTCTGGGTGGGCATGCTGCCCAGCGACTATTGACGTGTGAGAGGGAAGATCGGGCTAGGGAGGTGGGACAGGTGGGGAAGGGGGGAGAGAGAGGAAGGGGAGGGATGAATCCAGGTTAGTCATGACTAAAGTTGGGCTTGGTTTTGTTGAAAAAGGCGTCGAGACCACGAGCATAATCCCGCGTCTCCACAAAATCCCAACAAGCCTCCCGCTGGCCCGGCGACAACATGCTGCGATCGTCGAGGGCCGTGAGCAGATGCACCAGCCATTTGTTGCGTCGGGCCGCCACCGATGCAGGGGCCATCAATGGCGGCCACCACCGGCACCGGGCAGCTCAGGATGGCTCGGAGGACACCGCCGATCACCTCATCGTGGTAGTGAGCCACCTGCTCTCGCGTGGCCCGCTGGCTTGGGAACTCCGAGATGTCAGCACCGGCCGCAAAGGCATTGCCCTCCCCTCGAATGACCACCACCCGAAGTGTGGGCTCGGCCATGACACCCTGGGCTGCACACCAGAGGCTAAATCGCCGCGCCCATCATTTGATTTGGAAGCCACAGTGCCAAGTCTGGAACAAACGCCAGGATGACCATGGACAGCATCATGAGCAGCACGAAGGGCATCGAGCCAATGAGAATGTCTTTGATGGACACACTCGGCACCACTCCCTTCAAGACATAAAGGTTCAAGCCCACAGGCGGCGTGATGAGGCCAATCTCCATGTTGATGGTGAGCATCACAGCAAACCAGATGAGGTCGAAGTTGTTGGCCTCCAGCACCGGCGTGAGAATCGGCATGACCATGAGAATGATGGCCACCGGGGGCAGGAACATGCCCGCAATCAACAGAAAGAAATTGATGGCCAGCATCAAGACCCAACGGTTGAGGCCAAGGTCCACCAGCCACTGGGCAGCCGTCTGGGTCACATACAAGAGCGACATCATGTAAGAGAAGGCTGCTGCGGCTGCGATGATGAGCAGGATCATCGTCGACTCGCGCACCGTTTCCCTGAAAATTCGCCACTGAGCCTCTTTGGTGCGGGCCTTGTAGATCACCACCACCAGGGCCATGGCCAGGGCAGCCGAGATGGCGGCCACCTCTGAGGGCGTAGCAATGCCGCCGTACATGGCATAGCCAATCATGATCACGATCATGATGAAGGGAGAGACCCGTCCCATCCCCTCAAACTTCTCTTTCAGGGAGTAGCGGCGGGCCGCCAGTGCCCTGGCGGCTGCGGTGCCTGTTGGGCCCGTGAGGAGGCTGGCCACCCAGGCATAAATGGCGAACATCAGCACTAGCATGATGCCGGGGATTACACCGGCCAGGAACAGACGGCCAATCGACGTCTCCGTGGCAATGCCATAGAGAATCATGGTGATGGATGGCGGGATGAGAATTCCCAAGGTTCCGCCGGCGCAGACCGAGCCTGTGGCAAGGCGAACAGGAATGCCCCGTTCGATCATCTCCGGCACCCCGGCCTTGCCGATGGCGGCCGCTGTGGCCGGGCTTGATCCACTGATGGCACTGAAAAGTCCACAGGCCAGGATGTTGGCAATCACCAGACCTCCGGGCACGCGGTCAAGCCAACGGTGAAGGGACTCATAAATGTCGCGTCCTGCGTTGGTGCTACCGACGGTGGCACCCAGCAGAATAAAAAGCGGGATGGTGAGCAGTGCAAACGAGGCAAGCTCGTCCATCATCACCAGGGGGATGTTCGCCAGACTGGCCACGCCATTGAATGCCACCAGAAAACCCGCGGCCACCAGGCTCAAGCCCCAGGCGATCGGGAGGCCTGAGAACAGCACGACCAGGGTTACAAGGAGGATAAGACCCCCAATCTGCAACTCATTCATGCGGGCTGCTCCTGCAGTTCAGGTTTCATGAAGACCATGATCTCCGCCACATACTGGGCCGAGGTCATGAAAAAACCAATGGGCATGGTTGCGTAGAGCGGCCACTTGTAGGGTGCCCAGACGCTCTCGGTGCGCTCCCCCTTGAGGAAGGAATCCAACGCAAACTCCAGACCGAGAAATCCAAGGAACAGCGTCGCCGCGAGTCCGACCACCAGGGTGATGGCTGTGAGGGTCCGAGCAGTGGCAGGCGGCAAATAAACAGAAAGCAGGTCGACACCGACGTGACCCTTGGTCTTGAGCGTGTAGGGGCTGGCCAGAAAAAGCGAGCAGACCATGA
Organism: Burkholderiaceae bacterium; assembly: GCA_049426285.1. Lineage (GTDB taxonomy): Bacteria > Pseudomonadota > Gammaproteobacteria > Burkholderiales > Burkholderiaceae_A > Hahnella. The sequence continues at coordinate 6,106 of JBMSYB010000067.1, read as the reverse complement.
GGAAGACGCCCAGCTCCAGTTCCCAGGACGTCGAATACCCCAGGGTGCGATAGAGCACCATCCAGCAGATCACCACCGTGGCTGTGGCAAGGAACAGGGCCGCGACCAGCGCCATGGCATCGCAGACCCGGCTCATCCCTCGCACATATCGTTCCATGCTCACCCACCCGTCACAGGGCAAAAAAACCGGGTGCCTCGACATAGGGGCACCCGGCAGTTCAGGTCATTACTTCTTGGCAGCTGCCTTGAGCAGTTCGTCCATGAGCCCTTTGGCCGTGGGCGAGATCTTGGCGTACTCTGGGTATGCAGTTTTCTTGGCCAGCGCGACCCAGGCATCAAACTCTTGCTTGGTCATCTCGCGCGCCGTTCCGCCTGCCTTCACATAGGCGTCGGCCATCTTGTTGGTGGCCTCGCGCTGAATGGTCAGGAAGAATGCATCCGACTTCTCAGCGGCCTCTTCGAAGATCTTTTTCTGCTTGGGCGTGAGCTTGTCCCAGGCCTGCTTGGACATCACCAAGGGCTGGAGCAGCATCCACAGGGCGCTGTCGCCGCCCACAGTGGCATGCTTGGTCTGCTCATAAAGGCGCATCGACACGAAGGTCTCAGCCGAGGTGAGCGCACCAGAGAGCACGCCCGACTGCAGGCCGGAGTAGATCTCAGACGAGGCCATCGCAGTGACAGACGCGCCAGCGGCCTTCAGCATGGACTCAAATGTGGGGTCAGCCGCGCGCAGCTTTTGACCTTTCACGGAATCTGGTCCAGAGACGGGGCTGGTCTTCGTGGCAAAGCCGCCCGGCGTCCACCACCACGTGATGATGCGAAAACCGTGCTTCTCGGAGAGGTCTTGCATCTTCTTGTAGTAGCCGGTCTTCTTGAGATCCATCGCGAAATCAAGGTTCGGGATGGTGCCTGGCAGAATCACGGCAGAGAATTCCTTGGCCTTGCCGACTGCATAGGACATGGGGAAGATGGCCATTTCCAGGGTGCCATTCTGAAGAGCATCGAGCTGAGCCACTGGCTTGATGCCGAGTGACTGGGCGGGGTAGATGCGGAACTTGATGGAGGGATCGGCCTTCTCGACCTCCTCCACGAACATCCGCGCAGCGCGGTCACGGCCATCGACATTGGCCTTCCACTGGTGAGAAATCTTGATCTCCATGGCTTGGGCGTGAAGGCTCACGCCAGACAGACCCATGGCAGCTGCGAGACCAACCAAGGCGAAAGGCCTTGCGACGGATTTGAACAATTGCTTCATGCGGAGTCTCCTTGTTTTGTTTTGGGGTTTTTAGCCCTTAATCGTTTCAAACCTTTTGACGCGGCGCATCAGGGAAACCCCTTCCTCGCGCAGTCCCAGTCTCTCAGAATCAGCCACGGCCAACAAATGGCATGTTTGTGGCGAGAATGGTCATGCTTTGAATATTCGCGGACAAAGGCAATGAGGCCATGTGCCGCACGGCCTCTGCCACATGGGACATGTCCATGAGCGGTTCGGCCTTGCGCGTGCCGTCGGCCTGCAGGGCGCCTGCCCCAAAGCCCGAGGTCATCTCCGAGGCCGCGTTGCCAATGGGAGCTGGATCGGGCCTTAAGTGCCTGCGCTGGTCCAACAGGATCTCTGTCAATCCAATATGTGACTACATTTCTTCGCTTCATCTTGAGTTCATCACGCCCGAACAGCCTCGTGATCATTGAAGTAGGCGTAATCAAGAGAAAGAAGATGAGCCCCAGTAAGACTGGGCTAAAGACCTTACCCAGCAGCAATCCGAAGTGATACCAAGCTTGATTTAACCTTTGTAGCGACGAAGGATATCGGTAGGCAAGGATCGCGAAGAAGAAAGCTAGAGCGCCGAACACCCCTGCTAAGCTTAAGCTAGGTCCTTCCGCTCTAAAAGCAATGACAACAGAAGAGGCAAAAAAGACCACGGAAAAGAAAATCCCAAAGGATCGATTACTTGCCATTTCCCATGTGAAAGTAGATGGTTAGATAGGGGCAAAAAGTGAAGCTAGTCAACAAACCGATGCTAAGAGAATTGAACAGGAAAAGTGTGAAGTTCACAAGATGGGGTTAGGCTTGCCGTTGGCAGTTCCCCCGCTGTCAAGGTACCCTTTACTTTAGTCCGGTGAGAGCATTGCAAAGAACTGACTGCCCTAATTCTTATCCGTACGCGACCGCGGAAAAACCTAAGTGGGGCCCTTTCCCAATTGATTGCTGGTGCAAACCGCTGCCATTCCAAACGAATAGGTCGCGGATACCCTTTGCTCCGCATTGTAGAGCCGATGGAAATGAATGAAGAGTATGAGTAATTCCTTTCTTCTCCAAGCCTTAGAGCTGCTAGAACCGCATTTGAAGCATAGAAGCTTCGATCGCTGCTAGGCAACGAACTGAATAAAGCTCAGTAAATTTGAAAAAGCTTTGATTGGTGCCAGGCAACAAACCGAATAAAACCTCAGGAAATACTTAGAAGCTTCGATTGCTGCTGGGCAGCAAACCGAATAAAACCTCAGAAAATACGTTTTTTCTTAGATTTTCTGTGGCTCTTTCGCCACGATTTTCCAGCCTCGCACTCAGACCGTGCAGACCGCCATAGGCAAAACCTAATGCCCGTTCTAGGGCCGGTCATGGGCAGGGTGACTAGATATAGTGTCGGTTTACCCGACGTTCTACGGGCTGGCTGTGGGTGAGAGAAGGGCAGTATTAGGCCGCACTTTCATGGCGACGCGATCACCATTTCGGTTTCAAACTTACTCGTCAGATTAGAGGACTTCTTCATGGAGAGAAAGCCACCAATTTATCTTGCTCTTTCTGGCGGAGGCACGAGAGCAATGGCGTTTCATATCGGGTTGCTAACGCTTCTGGCTGAGCATGATGCCTTGGAACGTGTAGAAGAGATTTCGACGGTCTCAGGTGGGACATTACTTATTGGGCTCTTACTCAGGACAAATGATTATCAATGGCCCAGCAGCAGTCGGTTCCTGGATCACGTTTATCCGGCTTTGTTTGAAACATTGCGTGATCGAACGCTTCAACTGAAGCTCTTCCCACGAAGATTTTTTGATATCTCTTCGATGTGGGAGCAGAGATCATCTCACTGGCTCGCGAAGGGTATCACTGCAGTCTGGGATATCGATGTGGCCTGGGGCGATCTGCCCAAAACGCCCAAATGGACTGTGAATACGACGTCTGCGGAGACCGGAAAGCGGTTCTACTTCTCTGGAAAGTGGCTCAACTGTTACGAGATCGGGAAAACCAACGCCGATGAGTATCGTCTTGCTGACATCATGGCTGCCTCGGCAGCAGTTCCTGGTTTCATCGGTCCGTGGGTCATTCCGGTGGTTCGTGAAGAATGGAAGCGTTCAGGAAGAAAGCAGTTAGAGGGTGAGCATTTAATCGAGCAATACAGCAAGCTTCATCTCTACGACGGTGGGCTATATGACAATCTCGGACTAGAGCAGTTCAAGGGTGTCGGCAACGGCTTTAAGAAAGACTATCGAGATGGTGTTGTGGTCGTCTCCGATGCTGGCAAGCCCTTGGACAATGTTTTTGATAGGTCACGCTTTAATCCGTTCAGATGGCAAAACCTCATGAACATCCCATTGGATCAGACCCGTGCCCTTAGGGTGCGTGATTTTCAGTCATATCTTCGTGAGTACCCTGGCAGTGGCGCGCATATAAGGATCGGCGTCACGAAAAAAGATCTTCGCACCAGAGCGGATGCCGGAGTAAAAAAGTGGTTGGACAGCATCGATATCCTCCGCGATGAAGAGGTCGGAGAGGTCGCAAAGATGAAAACGCGACTGCACGGGTTTCAACGGTCAGTCCTTGAATTGATCATACGGAACGGTCGAGAAACCGCAGAGGCGAGCTTCAGGCTAGCCGGCGTAAAAGGATTTGACTTCTAGACTTCCAGAAAGCAGATCACGCCCAATGGCCAGTTGCGTCTGTCCCGATCCAGTTAGATCTCACGCGTACGTGGGTCAGCGTGCGCTTCAATGGCGACTTCGGGTGCAATCATCAACCGGACCCGCGTGTCTTTCGAGCTTAACAGCCACTGCTCAGGTGGGTCCATGATCACTACCGACCGTTTCTCATCCTCGGGCTTGTGGAAGCGCTGCATCACGGGGTGGCGGTCGGCGTTTACGGTGAGCATGGTAAAAGAGATCACGATTTCGCCGGTGTCAGGGTTGGTCCAGCTCTCCCACAGGCTAGCTATGGCCATGGGTTGTTGATCTTTCCGCAAGATCCGCCAGCGCACTGCGCGTCCGCTTTCGTAGCAGGGCTCAAAGATCGCGTCAGCTAGCGCAAGGCATACCTGGTCTTTTCGCCACGGAGTTCTATAGCTGGGCTTCTCGGCCACTGTCTCAGACCTTGCGTTGTAGGTTCGGCGGCCAAAGGTCTCGTCTTTGGCCCAGTGGGGGATCAGGCCGAAGCGGGCGAGCACGCATTCGGGTTCGCCTTGGGCGTTATGGCGAACAATGGGCGCCAGATAACCGGGATAGGCTTCACGAGGAAAATCCTGATCGGGCATCGCTACGCCGAATGTTGCCTTCACCCAGGCCCGGTTGCGCGTACCTACGTAGTTGGTGCACATGGTCTAGTTGCTAGTAAGCAAGTTCAATGTTCCCTGATCAAGCGAGCCTTGAAAGAATTGCTCCAGCGCATGGCTAAACAAAACGTTATCCGGCTCCGCTAGATGAAAAAGTGTCATACAGGAATGGAACTTTAGCGCATCGGTAGACCCGAGAATTTCAGCGATAGCCTTGTGCCTATGCGCGAGAATGAGGTCCGTGCAATGTTCCAGCCGTGATCTGAGAATCGGGTGGCTAAGGTAAGCTCGGGCTTCATCAATATCTGCTAGGCCATATCATCTTGCCTTTTCGCTCCTGCCAATGCCAATAAGCTGCGGAAAAATGAACCAGATCCAATGCGTAGCTTTCTGCCCAGCCTCAAGTTCATGCGTAACCGTGCTGTAGACGGCATCTTGCGCAGCGATGAATCTCAGTGCATCAAGCGTCATTACTTCTTCCTGCGCTTGACCACTGCTGCGAAAATGGCCGTGGCTGCAGGCCAGACCAGTCGATAAAGCCGCCGTTTTATGAACCCCACGACCAGCAGCTTTAAACCGCCAACTAGGAATGGCAACGGCATAGCCTATTTCTTCCTGCGCCATTCCCAGGGCGGGGTAGGGTCCTTGTCCACCCATAGGCCTCGCTTCTCACGTCGGGCAATGTCTTCAGCTGCAGAGTACTGCAGGGCCTGCGCGCGGGGAAGCTTGATTACATACTGTCGGTAGACCCAGGCATAGCCCAATCGCACCATTTCCAGGTTTATGTCCGTATCGCCCAGCATAATGATGCCCACCGTGCGCTTGTACCGGTCGGTGTCTGTAACCCGAACGGTAACGTCTTTGCCGAAAATAAGAGTGGACAAGGCCTGCTTACTACGGTTGCCAAATGGCTGGGCTCTCTCCGGGGCATCTATGGCTGCCAGGCGCACCTTGACCTGCTGTCGCCCCGCTACCAGTACCGTGGCGGTATCCCCATCGGCCACCGCTACTACTCGCCCCGCGATCTCTTTTGCAAATGCGTCTAAACTGACGAACACTAGCAGAGCCGCGGTAAGAAGCCTGGGGAGAAAAAGACGATTGGCAGATGTCATTTGCGTATGTAACGGCGTCTGGGAGGAAGATCTTAGAGAATACCTTCAAAGGTATCCTGTGGCTTCGGTTGAAGAACTCAGATCCAGAGAGCGCATCTGCAACAAATGCCGCCAGTGCGAACCGCTGGTGCAAGACCTAATCGACCGCCAGATGCAAAGCACTGACAGATGAACGGAAGCAGCCCGCCATGATTAAGACTTTTTCTACGGGGGAGATTGTCGAGTTGTCATTCGATCCGGGTGATCGTTACCTCGAGCTCCATTGGCGCAGCAAACGGGTATTGGCTTATAAGCCTGTACCTGAAGAGATCGTACGGAGGTTATGCAATGCGCCCAACCCCGCTACATACTTTGAAGACCGTATAGCCGAGGAGTATCCAAAGGTTGAGCCGCGAAAAGCCAAGGCCTCAGACGACGCAAAGCAAAAGCTCAATGACCTTTTCGGCGGGTAAG
>JBMSYB010000066.1:0-8633 GCA_049426285.1 Burkholderiaceae bacterium | reverse complement strand
GCTTCTTAGCAGCAGCTTTCTTAGCGGCTGGCTTTTTGGCTGCAGCTTTTTTGGCTGCGGGCTTCTTAGCAGCAGCTTTCTTAGCGGCTGGCTTTTTGGCTGCAGCTTTTTTGGCCGCGGGCTTCTTAGCAGCAGCTTTCTTAGCGGCTGGCTTTTTGGCTGCAGCTTTCTTGGCTGCGGGCTTCTTAGCAGCAGCTTTCTTAGCCGCGGGCTTCTTAGCAGCTGCCTTTTTAGCGGCCGGCTTTTTGGCTGCAGCCTTCTTGGCTGCCGGCTTCTTCGCGGCAGCCTTCTTCGCCGCTGGTTTTGCTGCGGCCTTTACCGCAGTCTTTTTTACTTCAGGCTTAGCGGCCTTGGCCTTTTTCGCCTTTTTCTTTGTTGCCATTGCTTTTCTCCTTCATGCCGAAGTCTTCGGCAAAGTCACAGGGAGATTCGAACCAGATGGTTCGAACCATTCATTTGCGCAAGAAAAAAAGGCCCATGCCCGAGAACGAGCAGCGGCCCTTTTGACTTCTAACGCCAATGAATGCGGGAGAGAGACCCCTTGCCGAGGAATGGATCCTGGCAATACACGATTGAGAATAGCGGCTGTGGCTATTCCCAACTCAGGGCACCACCCGTCTGATACTCGATCACACGGGTCTCAAAGAAGTTACGTTCCTTTTTCAGGTCGACCATCTCGGCCATCCAAGGAAACGGATTTTCTTCGGTGTCAAAGACGGGATCGAGCCCGATCTGTTGGCACCGACGATTGGCAATGTAGCGAAGGTAGCCTTTAAACATGCTGGCATTTAGCCCGAGCACGCCGCGCGGCATGGTGTCTTCGGCATACCGGTATTCAAGGTCTACCGCCTTGGTAAAGAGGGCCTGCAGTTCAGCCCGAAATTCCGGCGTCCAGAGCTGCGGGTTCTCAAGCTTAATGGTGTTGACCAGGTCGATGCCGAAGTTACAGTGCATCGACTCATCGCGCAGAATGTACTGGTACTGCTCGGCAGCGCCTGTCATTTTGTTCTGGCGCCCGAGGGCAAGAATCTGGACAAAGCCCACGTAGAAGAACAGCCCCTCCATAATGCAGGAGAAGACAATAAGAGACTTTAAGAGTTTCTGGTCTGCCTCGACCGTACCCGTCTGAAAGTCGGGGTTGGTAAGTGTGTCGATAAACGGAATCAGAAACTCGTCTTTGTCTCGAATCGAGGCGACCTCGTGGTAGGCATTAAAAATTTCGCCTTCATTGAGCCCGAGCGATTCGACGATGTATTGGTAGGCATGGGTATGAATGGCCTCTTCGAATGCCTGTCGTAACAGGTACTGGCGGCACTCAGGGGCCGTAATGTGGCGGTAGGTGCCCAGCACGATATTGTTGGCTGCCAGGCTATCGGCGGTAACGAAAAAGCCCAGGTTGCGTTTCACGATTCGGCGCTCGTCTTCGGTGAGCCCATTCGGGTCTTTCCAGAGCGCGATATCGCGAGACATGTTGATCTCTTGGGGCATCCAGTGGTTGGCGCAGCCGGCCAGGTACTTCTCCCAAGCCCATTTGTACTTAAAGGGAACGAGCTGATTGACGTCGGTGCCGCCGTTGATGATGCGCTTGTCTTCTACCTTGACACGCCGACCATCTTGACTGCTCTGAGAAGGAGCAGCCGGAAACGAAGGAGACTGCGGCGCAGCCGCGGAGGGGTTACCCAGGGCGGCAGGAGCGGAAGATAACAAGGCTGCGGCCTGAGGGGCTGCAGGTTGCGACGCTACGGTTGTGGAGGTGTCTTCCCAGTTCAGCATATCGATCTCACTTTCTGTTCACCAAAAAAATTTTGAACGGTCCGTGAGAGTCGGTTGTTTCGATAGGCCGAATCATGATGGAACCGCGCAAAACGTGCAAATGTTTTTTTACATTTTTTCTCTGTGGATCAAAAAAATTTTCAGCTTCGTCTCATTTGATCCACAGTGTCTGAAGTCTGCGGTTTACTGCATGCCAGAGAGATACACCCGGGCGGCCTTGATTCGAAATCGTGTGCTGTTGAATTTCGAATCAAGGTCTTTAGAAACGCTCTACTGACAAGCCTCGCAGTCTGGGTTATCGATGGCACAGAACTTCACATCAGAGCCTGGCGTAGTCTGTGCGCCCCCGGCCAGGATGGGCTCTGCAGGCTGTGTGAGGCTGGCTGCTGCCATCCCTGCTGTTGCAGCCATTGCGCCCGCCGCTGCCCCTGCAGCGATACCGCCAGAGACGGGGACCGCATTGAGCTGCCCGGTATTGAGCGTGCTTTTTTCGGCATGGGTAGCACCCATGGTGCGCAGGTAGTAGGTTGTTTTGAGCCCGCGTAGCCAGGCCAGCTTGTAGGTTTCGTCGAGCTTCTTTCCAGAGGCCCCTGCCATGTAGATATTGAGCGACTGGGCCTGGTCGATCCATTTCTGGCGACGTGCCGCACACTCCACGATCCACTGGGTGTCAATCTCAAATGCCGTGGCATACAGGGCCCGAAGTTCGGCCGGAATGCGGTCTATTTTTGCCAGACTGCCATCGAAGTACTTCAGGTCGGCGACCATGACCTCGTCCCACAGCCCGAGGGCCTTCAAGTCGCGCACCATAGCCTCGTTGACCACAGTGAACTCTCCGGAGAGGTTGGACTTGACATAGAGGTTTTGGTAGGTGGGCTCGATTGATGCGGAAATGCCGACGATATTTGAAATAGTGGCGGTGGGCGCGATTGCTACGCAGTTGGAATTACGCATGCCATGGGCCTGTATTCGGGCGCGCAGAGCAGCCCAGTCGAGCCGGGCCTTGCGGTCGATCTCGACATAGCCGCCGCGTTCTTTTTCTAAGAGGCTGAGGCTGTCTAGCGGGAGGATACCCTGATCCCAGAGCGACCCCTTAAAGCTCGAGTAGGCCCCCCGTTCTTTGGCAAGCTCTGTGGAGGCCCAGTAGGCCTCGTAACAGACCATCTCCATAGAGCTGTCGGCAAACTCTACCGCCTCGGCTGAGCCGTAGGGCACCCGCATGGCATGCAAGGCCTCTTGAAATCCCATGATGCCTAAGCCCACCGGGCGGTGCCGCACGTTGGCGTTGCGGGCCTTTGCCACAGCGTAATAGTTGATGTCGATAACGTTATCGAGCATCCGCATGGCTGTGGAAATAGTCTTTTTGAGCTTGGCCTGGTCAAGTACGAGACCACCGCCCGCAGCCTTGGTGAGATGCTGGGTGAGATTAACAGAGCCGAGATTACAGACCGCAATCTCGCTGTCGTTGGTGTTGAGGGTGATTTCGGTGCAGAGGTTGGAGCTGTGTACCACGCCCACATGCTGCTGGGGGCTGCGGATATTGCAGGGGTCTTTGAAGGTGATCCAGGGATGCCCGGTCTCAAAGAGCATGGTGAGCATCTTGCGCCATAGGGCGGTGGCCTGTACTTTTTTATAGAGGCGAATCTCCCCGCGGGCGGCCTTTTCTTCGTAGGCCGTGTAGGCCGCAGCAAAGGCCTTTCCAACCTTATCGTGCAGGTCGGGCACGTCGGAGGGGGAAAACAGCGTCCATTCTCCGTTTTCCATGACCCGCTTCATAAACAGGTCGGGAATCCAGTTGGCGGTGTTCATGTCGTGGGTGCGTCTGCGGTCGTCCCCGGTGTTCTTGCGTAGCTCGAGAAACTCTTCGACATCCAGATGCCAGGTTTCGAGATAGGTACAGACCGCCCCCTTGCGCTTGCCGCCTTGGTTGACTGCCACGGCCGTGTCGTTGACCACCTTGAGGAAGGGAACGACCCCCTGGCTTTTTCCGTTGGTTCCTTTGATATGACTGCCGAGGGCGCGCACCGGGGTCCAGTCGTTGCCCAGGCCGCCCGCGTATTTGGCCAACAGGGCATTTTCTTTAATGGCCTCGTAGATGCCATCAAGATCGTCGGCAACCGTGGTGAGGTAGCACGATGAGAGCTGCGAATGGGTAGTGCCGCTGTTGAAAAGCGTGGGCGTAGAGCTCATGAAGTCAAAGCTCGAGAGCAGTTGATAGAACTCAACTGCCCGCTCTTCGCGGTTGAGCTCTTGAATAGCAAGGCCCATGGCCACCCGCATGAAAAACGCCTGTGGCAGTTCTATGCGCCGGCCTTCGCCGGAAAAGGTGTCGTTGCGGTCGATGAGGAAATAGCGGTCGTACAGGGTTTGCAGGCCAAGGTAGTCAAACTGCAGGTCGCGTTCCGCAGCCAGCGCCTGCGCGAGCCGCTTTAGATCGTATCGGCCGAGCTCTTCGTTTAGAAGGCCGATCTCGATACCCTTTTTGATATACCGGGGAAAGTAGTCAACATACTGCGACGCCATGTCTGCCTGCGAGACCTCTGCCCCCAGGACCTCCTTGCGAACGGTGTGCAGTAACAGGCGGGCACTGACTTTTGCATAGGCGGGGTCCTTTTCGATGAGGGCACGGGCCGCCAAGATGGCGGATTTTTCGACTTCTTCTATGGGGACGCCGTCGTAGACGTTTTTAACGGTGTCGTTCAGAACCTGTTCGACGCTGGCATGGTCTTCAAGCCCTTGGCAGGCATCGGCAATGATTGCCTTAAGCCAGGACTGATCGAGTGGCACCGTGCGGCCCGCTACGGTCATGCTGAGCTGATGCTCTGCCACCTGTACCCGGGTCTTGGCCGCGCGTTCCTGGGCCCGCCGCTCTCGGTAGAGCACATAGGCGCGAGCCACCTCGTGCTCGCCCGAGCGCATTAGGGCGAGCTCTACCTGGTCTTGAATATCTTCGATGTGTACGGTGCCGCCAGCGGGCATACGGCGCAGCAGGGCAGCCGTTACCTGCTGGGTGAGCTGCTCGGTGACCTCGCGAACCCGAGCGCTTGCCGCACCCTGCCCCCCCTGGACTGCAAGAAACGCCTTGGTGAGCGCCACGGTAATCTTGGGCGCATCGAACGACACTACTGCCCCATTGCGACGGATTACCTTGATGTCCGATAGGCCTGCGGCCACAGACAGGCCTCCGTCTTCAGCCAGAGGCTGGGGAAGGGGAGGGGTGGATTGACCAAATTCGGTGGAAGGGACAGCCCGCTGCATGCCAGAGATCTCCTGAAAAACGTCTGAGAAACCGGCCTTCAGCCCACCCGGCGCCGTGGCGCCTGAAAGGGGTAGAACGTACTACCGGTAGTAATTTTTTTCATCTGTCCGACTAATTGTAGTATTCCTCGCGGCTCATGGGCAAAAATATTTCTCTGGATAAACCCTGACTTTGGGTCAGTCTGTCTGTCCAGATAGGCACCAGCCTACGGTCTTGGGACAAGCCCAATAAACACGGGCGCTGTGGCATCAAACCTTACGAAACTCCCCTAGTTTTCTTGCTACTGTGGAACTGCTTTTCCTCGCAAAATCCGGCCAAGGGTGTCCCCCTTTAGGACGGATCGGTCAAGAAAAGATCAGGCCGGTGTTGCAACAACCCTCCAGGAAATGCCGTGCCCGCGCAGTTGGTCGGCAAGGCTTTGCCAGTCAAAGGCCGGCCCAGGATCTGTCTTTCGGTCTGGGGCAATCATGCTGTGGCCCGTGATGGCGTTTATGTCCGGACAGTCTTGCGCGAGCGCCTCGCAGGTGCGGCTAAGTGTCAGCATCTGGGCTGCGGTGTAGGGGGTGCTGTCTGTGCCTTCTAGCTCAATGCCTATTGAAAAGTCATTACAGTTCTGGCGCCCTTCAAACACCGAGACCCCCGCATGCCAGGCCCGGTCCTGGATCGAGACATACTGGGTGAGCAGGCCTTCGCGGCTAATAAAAAAATGGGCTGATACCTCTAGACCGGCGAGCTCAGAAAGGCCGTAGGGGCTGTTGGCGTTGAGCCCTCGCATAAAAAGGGCGTCCACCCAGGGGCCACCGAAGTCTCCGGCGGGCAGGCTGATGCCATGAATAACTACCAGCTGCGGGCCGCAGCCCGGCGGTCGCGCATTATGGTGTGGGCTGTGGCGCCAACGGCAGCTAAGATCAGGGCCGCTGTAGAGCCATCCCTGGTCGCTAAAGCGGACCACTGCCTCAGTCATGTGGCGCATACCTCCTGGGCCGGGCGTGCTGCCCGGGTTTCTTATTGGGACTGATCAGGCCCTGACTTTCGCGCATGGTCTTCGCAGCAAAAAGGCTGGTCTGCCCGCCAGATGGCCTCTGTGCGTGGCAGGTGCAGCCCGCAGTGGCTACAGGCAATGAGGTCGAGGGCGGGAGTGTCTTTTTTCTTTTTCGCACCACCGGCCGGTTTGGCATCTGAGCCGCCCGCTGCCTTGTCGGCGTCGGGGCGTCCGAGTGCCTTACGCAGCACCCACAGCGCAAGTGCAATAAGCCCAAGGATGATCAGAATTCGGGTAAGCATAGAAGACGTACGATAGGCTTGTAGCGGACGCTGGCCGCCTTAGCGTTGGAGCAGGACTTCGAGCACAAACCGGCTGCCCACATAGGCGAGCAGCAGCAGCCCAAACCCCGCCAAGGCAAACTTTGCCGCCACCCGTCCCCGCCAGCCACGCGATCGCCTTCCGAGAAAGAAAACGGCCACCATGACCCAGGTGGCCAGTGTGAAGAAGGTTTTGTGGTCGATACGCAGCGGGGGGTGCTCCAGCCAGACATTGACCCAGACACCAGAGAGCAGGGTGAAGGTAAGCAGAACGAATCCGGCCCAGGTAATGCGCACCAGAGTATGGTCAAGACTGATGAGTGCTGGCATGTCATCCCACCAGGGGCTGGTGCGGCCTCCCTTATGTAGGGCCTTCTCGAGAGACATCATTACGAGGGCATGGGCAGCCGCCACCGCAAAGGCACTGTAGGCCAGCATGGCTAACAGTATATGGGCCCGGAACAGCGTGGGGGGCTGCTGCATGATCACCACGCCCTCGAACCAGAGCGGTAGCAGACAGCCCACTGCGGCTACCGGAAAGATCAGCGCAGTGATTCTCGGTAGCTTCTGAAAAAACGACTCTACCCAGAGCAGAAGCGTTGCGAGCCAGAGCGTCCATGACACAGAGCTGGCAAAGCCGAAGCGAAAGCCCTCCCCGGAGAACCAGGCAGGCAAAAGGGTAAGCCCATGCAGCGTAAGCACAAGGGTGAGCCCCGCCATGTGCAGGGCGTTGGTGCGGCGTGCCTCTGCCAGAGACCCAGAACTGCCGATCGGTACCTGCGGCCTGCTTTCCTCTGCGGCCGCCGCAGGTTGATCTCGCCGCAGGCCAGATACCGTCAGGCCCAGATAGCCGAGAAAGGCCGCCCAGGCGGTTAGCTCATACAATGAAGACTCCATAGAACCAGTGTATCCCAGCCGATGCTGCCCTCCCTGTCTGGGCTGTCGCTGGCTTCGCTGTCACATCCCCGAACTGACCAAGGAATCCGACCATGCTGGAGACTCTTACCGATCGGCTCTCAAAGGTGGTCAAGACCATCAAGGGTGAGGCCCGGATCACCGAGTCCAACACCCAAGAGATGCTGCGTGAGATTCGTCTGGCCTTGCTCGATGCCGACGTGGCCCTGCCGGTGGTCAAGCAGTTTGTCTCCCAGGTGCGCGAAAAGGCCGTGGGCCAGGAGGTCGTGGGCAGCCTCACGCCAGGGCAGGCCTTGGTTGGCGTGGTGCACCGAGAGCTCGTGGGGCTCATGGCCAGCGACCAGCCGCCGCCTGCTACGGGTCTGAACCTCGCCAGCCAGCCGCCTGCTATTGTTCTCATGGCAGGGCTTCAGGGCGCGGGCAAGACCACCAGTGTGGGCAAGATGGCCAAGTGGCTGCACGACCGCCACAAGAAAAAGGTGCTTACCGTCTCCTGTGATGTCTATCGTCCAGCGGCCATTGACCAGCTGCGTCTGGTAAGCGAGCAGGCGGGGGCGGATTTTTTTGCGAGTACCCCAGACCAGAAGCCCGTGGACATTGCCCTTGCGGCGGTGGACTGGGCCCGTAGGCATTTCCATGATGTGCTGCTGATCGACACCGCGGGCCGCCTGGCCATTGATGCTGAAATGATGGCCGAGATCGCAGCGGTGCATGCGGCGGTCAAGCCCATAGAAACGCTCTTTACGGTCGATGCCATGCAGGGCCAAGACGCGGTACGCACGGCCGAGGCCTTCGGCCAGGCCTTACCGCTTACCGGCATTGTGCTTACCAAGGTTGATGGCGACGCCCGTGGCGGGGCGGTCTTGTCGGTGCGCGCGGTAACCGGCAAGCCGGTACGGTTTGTGGGTACATCGGAGAAGATCGATGGGCTCGAGGCCTTTGACCCCGAGCGGTTCGCCCAGCGTATTCTGGGCATGGGCGATGTACTGGCCCTGGTGGAGCAGGCGCAGAAATCAATCGACCTGAAGTCTGCCGAGAAGATGGCAGCCAAGCTGAAGTCGGGGGCCAAGTTCGATCTTGAAGACTTCAAGATGCAGATTGGTCAGATGAAGTCGATGGGCGGGCTGTCGTCACTCATGGACAAGCTGCCCGCCCAGTTTCAGCAGGCCGCCAAGGGGGGCGACATGTCGGCGGCAGACAAGTCGATCCGCCGCATGGAAGGGCTCATTAATGCCATGACGCCGCAGGAGCGACGCAATCCCGATCTCTTAAAGGCAAGCCGCAAACGCCGCATCGCCGCAGGCGCCGGGGTGCAGGTGCAGGAGCTCAATCGCATGCTTAACCAGTTTGAGCAGATGCAGACGATGATGAAAAAGATGCAGTC
>JBMSYB010000065.1:0-8727 GCA_049426285.1 Burkholderiaceae bacterium | reverse complement strand
GCGGCAGCGCAGTCAACTGCGGCGGCAGCGCAGTCGCAGTCATCCGGGCCGGCGATCACCCATTTGGTCATGGTAGGCACTACCTACCCCATGCGCGTCTCGCCGCAGCTCTTGGAACTCGCTGAACGCGACCCGCTCGAGGCGGTGGAGAATGTGGCGGCATGGTCGATCTACAGCCTCGCGCCAAAGCCCGGCACACCGGGGCCGGGCACCTGGCTATATGGCGCAAGCCGCGCCCTGATGCGTCGGATAATCGCCCAGGCCGACCCATCGGTAAACCTGTTTGCCCACGACTTTCATCTTTGTAACAACTATGCCCACGGCCTAGAGGCGGCGCAAAGGCTCACCGGCGCTGCAGCAGATTCCCCCGCGCAGGCCGCCGCTATGGTACGCACCAGCCTGGTGGTGGGTAGCCGCGATCAGATGACTCCTGCGCGGTCTGTGCAAACCCTTGCTCAGGCACTTCAGGCAAAGGTCTACACCCTGGGTTGTGGACATTCACTCATGACAGAAGCACCCACCGAACTGACTGCAGCCCTGCGCAGTGCGCTTAGGGCTGCGTAATAAACCCCATTCGGGTCACACCTGCTGCTGCCGCATCCGAGAGCACCTCAGCAACACGGCCATAGGCCACCTCGGTATCGGCCCGCAGGTGTAGCTGTATCTCAGGGTCTTGACCCACTGCGCGCGCAAACTCGGCCTTCAGAGCCATGCGATCAATCTTTTGGTTTGCCAGAAATAAGCTGCCATCGGCCTGAATCGATACCGCTAGTGGCTTTGCATCTATACGACTTACCTGGCTTTCGGCCACGGGCAGGTTGAGCTTGACCGCATGGGTGAGCAGGGGCGCAGTGACCATAAAGATCACCAACAACACGAGCATCACGTCGATAAGCGGAATCATGTTGATCTCTGAGGCAACCGAACCATGCGACCCATGCCCGGAACGAGGGGAGTATGAAAATGCCATAGGGTGACCTTCTCTGAATGTTCTTTCTTGACCTAAGAAGACTACGCCTTGCCCTCTTCGGCGAGCACCAGGTCTTCGATCAGCTCTTGGGCAAAGCCATTGAGCTCGGTAAGCAGCAGACGATTGGTTCGCACAATCAGGTTGTAGCCCACCACGGCGGGAATCGCAACCGCCAGGCCGAGGCCCGTCATGATAAGCGCCTCTCCTACGGGTCCTGCCACCTGCTCCAGCCCGGCAGAGCCCGTCATGCCAATGGCCACCAGGGCATGGTAGACCGCCCAAACGGTTCCAAAGAGGCCCACAAAAGGGGCTGTAGAGGCCACTGTACCGAGCAGGGTGAGCCCTCCCTCAAGGCGGGCGGCGATCCGGTCCATCAGTATCTGGGCCCGCTGCCCAAGGGCATCAGCCGACCGATGGGCCTTGCTTAGCTCCGCCATAAACCAGGAGTAGGGTTCCTCAAGGGGATCTGCCGGATGGCTTCCCACAAAGTCGGCAACCGATGCCTGGGACTCGAGTTGCTGACGAAACTGATGAGAGCGACGTCTCTGCAGTGCCCGAAGCACCAGCCGCACCAGGATTACTGTCCAAGAGGCAACAGACATCAATAACAAAATGACAAACAAGACCATGCCAACAGCGTCGGTCTGAGAGACAAAGTGGGCAATACCGGGCGTGGCTGCCTCGTTCATGGACGATCCTCTAAGGTAAAAACAATCGGGGCCAACACAGTAACAACCATCGGTCGGCCATTGACCCGATAGGGTTCAAATCGCGCCTGACGCATTGCCTGAAGCGCCTGGTCATTCAGACGCGCATAGCGCGAAGGCTCAGCCAGCGTTACTTCGGCTGGCACACCCTGGGCATCAACGACCACGCGGACCACCACCCGGCCGGTCTCGCCCATCCGACGCGATAGGGGAGGATAGACTACCTGGGGGGGCTTGAGGTAACGCACCGCGTCGATTGACAAGGTAATCGGCGCCGCAGGGGCTGGCTCAGACGCCGGTGCCGCGACCGCAGCCGGCTGGGAGACGGCAGGGATGGCACGGCTTGCGGCCGCTGAGGGCTCGGAGGGCACCGGCGCAGGGCTTAGCTGGCTAGAGGTCTGCGGGATGCTAGCCGCAACGGACGGTGCCGGAGTCTCTATCGATCGCGTCGGCTGGCTTACAAGGGGTCGAGGCTGGGGCGCGACTGTCTGCGGGGCTGGCTCGGGCTTCGGGGCAGGTTGTCTCTCGACTGTCGCGGGGCGCACCGGAAGCCTGGGCGGGACCGCAGGCGAGACGAAAAAGGCAACCACGGCGGTGACTTCGGGCGGCTTTGATACAGGCGTTTGCAGCGACAAAAAGACCACCCCCCCGTGCAGGAGCAAGACGGCAGCCGCTATCGGGCCAAGAATACGGGTCTGCATTAACTTTCCACCCGGACACAGGCCATGCGCCTGGCAGGCGGCAGAGCGCCAAGGCTAGGAGGAATGCGACGAGAGCGCCGGGGGGCCCATGCTCGAGAGGCGTGCCAGCACCTCTTCGGGCCCATGGCCTTCAATAAGAATTGTCTTGTAACGACTTTTTTCACCAGAAATTAAGACCACCTGCCCCCGCATGCATCCCAGCCGATCTGACAGCCAGTCGACAAGTGCGCGGTTTGCGCGCCCTTCTACGGGGCGCGCCTTTAGCCGTATTTTAAGCCGGCCATCGTGCCAGCCCTCGACCTGCGTGTGCCGGGCGCCGGCCTGACAGTAGACATGGAGTTCGGTCATAGCAAAACTGGTGTTAAGACTGAGGTCCTGGCGTTCCCGCCCCGAAACGCCCCGATTCTAGAGCCCTGTGGCATAGAAAAACAACGATGGCCGATGCCGTGACCGGTTTTTCGGGAATGCAAGAACGGTGCATCGCACAAAGCCTGCTCGCTCGCGATACACTCCCAGTGTCTAGCCTCTGACAGAGGGTCGGCACGGGAGAAAAGTATCTCAGGAGGATAGCCCCTACCATGAGCTTTGATTTGTCCGAGGTGCAACGGTTTATCGCGGCCCAGAGCCCCGCCTCCAAGGTCTATATTGGTGCAGACTCATGCCGCCTTTCCCAGGGGAACACCTGGTTTGCCGACTACACCCTGGTGGTTGTGGTTCATATTGATGGTAACCACGGATGCAAACTCTTTGGCGAAACAATCCGCGAGCGCGACTACGACCAGCGTGTGGACCGCCCTCAGATGCGGCTGATGAACGAGGTCTATAAAGTGGCCGATCTTTACCTGAAGCTGGCTCCGGTTCTGGCAGATCGGTCGGTGGAGGTGCACCTGGATATCTCGCCCGAACCCGAGAACGGCTCGCACTGCGTCGTGCAGCAGGCCATTGGCTACATACGCGGGGTGTGCAATGTATCCCCCCGGGTAAAGCCGCATGCCTTCGCGGCCAGCTGCGCAGCCGATCGGTATAAAGAGCTGGCTAGCCTGTCGGGCCAGGCTACCCGACTGCGCGCGGCCTGAAGATTACTGCGTGACAGCGCTTCTACACCCCGCAGTACTATTTTTTCTGTTGGGGCTCTTTGCAGGGGCCGTTCGGTCAAATCTCGAAATCCCAGCCGCGATCAGCCGGTTTCTGGCGTTGTATCTGTTAATGGCCCTGGGATTAAAGGGGGGGCAGTCTCTTGCAGTAACCGGACTCACGCCCGAAGTGATCACCACGCTCAAGCTTTCGCTGCTGCTTGCCTGCGTGATACCGGTAATTGGTTTCCTGGCCTTACGGCGGGTCACGCATGCCTACAACGCCGTAAGTATCGCCGCCACCTATGGCTCGGTGAGTGCCGTAACCTTTATTACCGCCGGTGAGTTCTTAGATGCCCGAGGCATCCCGCATGGCGGCTACATGGCAGCCTGTATGGCGATTATGGAGTCGCCTGCGGTGATCTTTGCCGTGGTAGTTGCCAACCTTGCCCGTAAGGGACGCATGCCAGACGCGCGGCCACTGCGCTACGGCGGGGATGTCCGCCTGCCGATGGCGGGTGCACCTCACAAGGGTGGCTTTCTGGGAGTGCTGCACGAGTCATTTACCGACGGTGGGCAGTTGCTCTTACTGGCAAGCATGCTGATTGGTTACCTCATGGGGCCAGAGGGCGCTGCAGCCATGAAGCCCTTCTCAGCAGACCTGTTTACCGGCATGCTGGCCTTCTTCTTGTTGGATATGGGGCTACTCACGGCCAAGAGTATTCCCGCGCTTAAAGGACAGTCGGTGCTGCTTCTCGGATATGCCGTTACCGCCCCGCTGCTGCATGCCTTGATTGCGCTTATTCTGAGCGGCATAGGGGGTCTTTCGGCTGGCGATGCCATTTTGCTCTGTGTACTGGCAGCAAGCGCCAGCTATATTGCCGTGCCCGCAGTGCTTCGCGAGGCGATTCCGGAGGCAGACGCCTCGCTCTACCTGGGCCTGTCGCTCGGAATTACCTTTCCTCTGAACATCCTGATTGGCATACCTCTGTATACCGCAGTGGTTCGCTTTTTCTGGGGCGTGTGATAACAGCTCGGGCGGGCTAGAGCGAACTACTCAGGGTGGACAACAAAAAAGCACCTTGAGGTGCTTTTTTGTTGTGCCGTTGACCAACTCTTGCGATCAGGCAACAGACCGTAAGACTAGCATTAGTCGGCAGACTTGCGACGACCGCCTGCCTTAGGCGCTGAGGCAATCGCAGCCTCGCCAGCCTTGGCGGCAGATTCTACGTTGTGCTCAACCATTTCTACGACCTGCTTGGCGGCCTTGTTAATGGCGTCAAAGGCAGAGTTTGATGCGGCAAAGGCAGACTTCATCATGGCAACCATGCCCTCAGAACCGGCAGGTGCAGACTTTGCCATTTCGTTCATGCTGGCAGACATGGCCTTATTGACCTCTTCCATGCGCTGCTCAACCATTTTGGCGAACTCAGCTGCGGTTTCGGCGTTAATGCTGTAGACATTGCGGCCATAGCTGGCGGCCTTGCCAACGGCGGGCTGGGATACGGTTTGAACCGTTGCATAGAAATCGGGTACGTCTTTTACGCCCATCAATTGACCAGAAGCCTCGGTGGCATCAGCCAGATTCGCCTTCGCAGCCTTCAGGTTGAGGTCGATGTGCTTTTCCATGCACTCGATCGACTTGGCAAGCATTTCGACCATGGCCGACTGGGTTTGTTTGATGCTGTTCATGAGCTGCTCGGGGTTCATGGTCTGGTTCATGGCGATTCCTTTAAAAGTAGTAGGCAGTTTAGGGTTAACATCGATGGGTTTATCATAATGACGCAATGCAACATTTGCAAGCGATAAAAAAACATAAATTTTTATCTCATAGAATCAATTTGTTAAGTTTTTCTAAGGAGAAGAATGCCCCGATAGGCTGGCCAATTCCGATGACTTTTATGCGGCGCAGCAATCGCGTGGCTCTCGGCCGAAAGGCCTATTGCCATGGCATACTCAGACCATGCCACGCACCGTTCACTGCATCAAACTAAAGCAAGAAGCCGAGGGGCTCGACTTTCCGCCCGTTCCGGGCGAGCTCGGCAAAAAGATCTACCTACAGGTTTCTAAGCAGGCCTGGGCCGACTGGTTAAAGCACCAGACTATGCTGGTTAACGAGTACCGTCTAAACCTGTCAGACCTCAGGGCGCGTAAGTACCTCAGCCAGCAGCTAGAAGCACACTTTTTTGGGGGCGGTGCTGAGATGGCTTCAGGCTACGTGCCTCCCAGCGAGCCCTAGACCCCGGGCCCTCGTTATGCCTCGGGGGTTTCCGCGTGGCGAATATCCCGGCCCCGAATCATGAAGTAGACATGCTCGGCCATGTTTTTGGAATGGTCTCCGATACGTTCCATGGCCTTGGCGAAAAACAGCATGTCAATCGACCGCGAAATGGTGCGGGCGTCTTCCAACACATAAGAAATTAATAGACGAATATGGTTGCGAAAGTACTCGTCTACCAGCTTGTCTTCTTTAATAACGTCGGCCAAGATCGACTCGTCTTCGCGGGCGAAGGCATCGAGCGCGCGTCGCAGCATTGAGGTTACCCGGGACGACATTGGGCTGAAGTCGATTCGCGGAAAAGACGCAGGTGATGCCTCGTAGAAGTGCATTGCCATGCGGGCCATTTTTTCAGCCTCATCGCCAGCGCGCTCTAGGTCGCGGGTCATCTTCATACAAGCCACTACCAGTCGCAGGTCGGATGCCGTAGGCTGCCGTTTGGCGATGACATGGTTGCAGACCTCGTCAATCTCAACTTCGGCCGCGTTCACCAGTTTTTCAATTCGGAAGACCTCATCAAACTGCGACTGATCGCCCGTAGCAAGGCCCTTTAAGGCCGCATGAATCATCTCCTCAACCTGTCCGCCCATTTTAAGGACATTGGTGCGAACGGTTTCGAGTTCGGCATCAAACTGCGAGGAGATATGCTTATTCATAGGGTTCCTTTGAGGAAAGAGTGTTACCGAGAAAACCTGGTCAACTGAGAAAACGCCGAGAGTTGACGAGCAAAAAAGAGTGGAGGTTCACAGTTGGTTTCTTGAACTTCTAAGGGTAATGCGTAATTCCTTCAGTTTTGTTGCAGAAATATGTCAGTTTGATGTCAGGCAAGCCGCACCACACCCGAGGTCGTGGCCACGAGCGCCAAGTCGGCCCTTTGCCGGGCAAAAATACCGTGGGTAACAATGCCTGGAATGGCATTGAGCCGATCTTCCCATTCCAGGGCATTCTCAAACCGCAGACCATGGACATCGACAATGGGGTGGCCATTGTCGGTGAGTACCCCTTCTCGCAGGACCGGCCTCCCACCAAGGTCGCTAAAGGCCCACGAGACAGGCACCAGGGCCATTTCGATTACTTCTACAGGCAAGGGAAAGGAGCCAAGCACCTGAACCTGTTTACTGGCGTCTACGATGCAGAGAAACCTACGCGAGGCGCTGGCAACAATCTTTTCACGGGTGAGTGCCGCGCCACCGCCCTTGATCATGCAACGGGAGGGGTCGATTTCGTCGGCCCCATCCACATAAAAATCCAGGGGCTTGGTAATTGCAGACAAGGGCGTAACCACAAAGCCCCGGCTGCGCAGCCGATCGGCGCTACGCTCAGAGCTTGCCACCGCTGCTGCAACACGCAGTCCAGAGTCGGCCATGGCATCGATAAAGCAGTCGACCGTAGACCCCGTGCCAATTCCAAGCATCATGCCAGGCGCAAGCTCTGCGACCGCGGCACGGGCCACCGCCTCTTTTAAGGACTGCTGCGATTTTTCCATAATCCGCACTATACAATCGACCGCGTCGCCCCTCTTTCGATGGATCGGTCATGCCTGAAAAAAATAAGTCTAAGAATCGTTACGACTGCAGCAAGTGTCCTGCCTACTGCTGCAGCTACCCGCGCATTGTCGTAACCGATAGTGACCTTGCCCGGCTGGCAAAGCACTTTCAGGTCTCTGAACCAGAGGCCGAAAAACGCTATACGCGGCAGTATCGGTTTGACGATGGCAAGGAGAAAATTCACGAGCGTATTCTGCGGCACGAAAAAGACCACATATACAAATCCGTCTGTGGATTTCTTGACCGCGATACCAGGCGCTGTACGATCTATGAGGCCCGCCCGTCGGTATGTAGGGAGTTTCCCAATGGCAAAACCTGTGGCTACTACCAGTTCTTAAAATTTGAGCGCAAGCAGCAAGGCGACAAGACCTTTATTCCGTCTGCATAGCCGCAGCAAGGCGAGTTGGCCCCTGGTTTGTTTTTTTCATCGGCGCCATCAGCCCAATAAGCTCAGACATGAACTGTTTGCTGTACCCTGCCTCTGCCTGCATCGCAAGAGCCCTGGCGATTGACTCTGCTACCGTTCGCTCTGCCTGCGAGTCGGCTGCCATCTCAAGGTAGTAACGAAGGTCTTTCAGGGCATTGCCGATCGCGAATGGCACGCTATGGGTGTTGCCTTCGAGCATCGGAGGAGAGAGCCTTTTCAGGGCTGCACCGGATCCTCCACCCGCCTCAAGCACCTGAACAAAGGTGGCTAGGTCAACGCCACTAGCCTGCGCATGGGCTGCGGCTTCGGCCAGTAAGGTCATGAAACCCAGTGATACATAGTTGTGTAACAGCTTCATCCGATGGCCCGCGCCCGTGGGCCCAACGTGGGTGATGTTCTCCGCAAATGCCTGGAGTACATGCCTCACGGCCTCTAGCGTTTGCGCCTCTCCACCGACGAGAAGATTAAGCCGCCCCTCTCGCGCCTCTTTGGCGAGCCGGGTCATGGGGGCGTCGAGAAATGCACAGCCTCTTTCCTGCAGAAGTTTTGCCATATGCAGAGTAGTCTGTGGCAATGAGGTTGAGCAGTCGATCACGCAACTGCCGGGATGAATCCATTTGACAAGGCCCGCCTCGCCTGCAAGCACCGCTTCGACTTCAGGGGCACCTGTAACACAAAGAATGAAGACTGAGGCTTGCTCGGCAATATCTGCCAGACTCGGGCATACCTGCGCGCCGGCGGCCGTCAGTTCGTCTAGAGGCTGATTGCCGGGGTGCGCAAGCAGCGATACCTTAAATCCCTTGGTAACGAGGTTAAAGGCAATGCCGTGCCCCATGAGCCCGACACCAATAACCCCTACGGCTGTGGCCATGCTCCCCCCTCAGAACTAGGGGACACTTTAAACGTTAAAGTGTCCCGAAATGATAGGGGGACACTTTAAATTTTAAAGTGTCCCCTAATTGATGAATTGATGGGGTGACCGATGGGACTCGAACCCACGACAACCAGAATCACAATCTGGGAC
>JBMSYB010000064.1:0-9009 GCA_049426285.1 Burkholderiaceae bacterium | reverse complement strand
CGCAGCGCACCTCCAGGTTATCGAGATGCCCATCCCGGGTAATGATCAGCTGATAATTTCCGGACAGGCGCACGTCACGCAGAATAAGCTCTTCGATCTGACTGGGAAAGACATTTACGCCCCGGATAATCATCATGTCATCCGACCGCCCGGTGATCTTGCCCATGCGCCGAAACGACCGCGCCGTTGGGGGCAGCAGGCGGGTAAGGTCGCGGGTGCGGTACCGAATGACTGGGAAGGCCTCTTTGGTAAGCGAGGTAAATACAAGTTCGCCAAGCTCGCCATCGGGCAAGACCTCGCCGGTTTCCGGGTGGATGATCTCGGGATAGAAATGGTCTTCCCAGATTACAGGGCCGTCTTTGGTGACCACGCACTCGCTGGCCACACCCGGCCCTATGACTTCCGTGAGGCCGTAAATATCCACCGCGTCTATGCCCAGTTTTCGCTCTATTTCGCCGCGCATGCCTTCTCCCCAGGGCTCCGCCCCGAAGATGCCCACACGCAGGGAGATATCCTGCGGGGCAATGCCGCGTCGCTCAAACTCCTCGGCAATTACCAGCGAATACGAAGGCGTGACCATAATGATGTCGGGCCGGAAATCGACAATCTGCGTCACCTGCTTCTCGGTCTGTCCGCCCGACATAGGCACCACGGTGCAGCCCAGCCGCTCAGCCCCGTAGTGGGCGCCCAGCCCGCCAGTGAACATACCGTAGCCATAGGCCACATGCACCATGTCGCCTGGCCGGCCACCCGCTGCACGGATGGACCGAGCCACCAGGTTGGCCCAATGGTCAAGGTCCCGCCAGGTGTATCCCACGACGATCGACTTGCCGGTAGTACCGCTGGAGGCATGGACCCGTGCCACCTGCTCACGTGGCACCGCAAAAAGACCAAACGGATAATGATCTCGCAGGTCGGTCTTCACCATGAAGGGAAACTTCGAGAGGTCTGAGAGCCGTTTCAGGTCGTCAGGGTGCACCCCTTTTTTCTTGCACTTTTCGCGATAGGGGGCCACGTTGTCATAGGTGTGGCGGATCGACCATTTCAGCCGCTTGAGCTGAAGGGCCGAGATCTCATCACGACTGGCCGTTTCAATGGCCTCTAACGGGGCCTTGCCTTTCTGGGATGCCATAACGCGTTGTCTCCTGTGATACGCAGTAATGAACAGTAGTTAACTTGCTGAATGCCAGCTGTGGGTATCTGCTTCTTGGAGCCCGGCGATTACCTCTCCGTTGATGCGGTAACTCTTACCTCTGAAAAGCGCTACCACCCTACCCTCACGGGTGCGCACCGTAACGTCGTAGACGCCGGTGCGGCCTGAGAGCGAACGTTCCTGGGCCTCGGCCTCGAGGATCTCTCCTTCTTTACCGGGGGCAAGAAAGTCGATATTGCAGGCCGATGCCACCGTGTTTTTGTTGTAGCTGTTGCAGGCATAGGCAAAGGCGGTGTCGGCCAAGGCGAAGATCATTCCGCCATGACAGATATGGTGGCCATTGACCATATCCGAACGCACGGTCATGGTGAGCAGGGCGTGGCCGGGCCGCACACTAATGAGCGCCATGCCCAGGGCACGGGCTGCCTGGTCTCGAGACCACATGGCATGCGCGGTGGCCTCGGCAAGCGTCTGGGCCTCTGCAAGGGAATGGGAATGATGAGCGTCAGCCATAGAATGCCTTTGTGCCAAATACCCTTTGGTGAATCAATGGGGAGATACGATAGCGGTCCTCGCCATAGGCTTGGCCGAGATGGGCCAAGACATCGCGTACCCGCGGCAGCCCAATCGCATCGGCCCAGGCCAGGGGCCCGAGGGGATAGTTCACCCCAAGCCGCATAGCGGTATCTGCCGCGGCAACGGTGCAGACCCCCTGGTTCACGGCGTCGGCAGCCTCATTGGCCAACATGGCCACGGTACGCATCACGATGAGGCCAGGCACATCGTGAAAGACCGATACCGCGAAACCGGCCGTCTGCAACAGGCCGATTGCCTGAGCACGCGCTGTGTCACTGGCGCCCTCGGCGGCGGCGACCGCCAGACGTTTTGCGGTACGGTAGTCAAGGGCCAGATCAATCACGACCGTATTGGCCTGACCGGAGGAAAAGGCCCGATGGGTGGCGGTGCGTCCGTCCGTAACGTAGACCACCGTCTCTCCCACCTGGGCGATGCGGTCGTCGTCCGCCTCCGCCCAGGCAGGTCTGTCCGGCGGCCGAAAGCCGCTCAAGCAAAGCCTGGGCCGTAGCCGTCTGGCCAAACACCGTGATGGGGCCCGCTGCAGCCAAGGCACCGCGTGCGTCGGGGGCGGTGTCTGGGCTTGGGGCTGTGGCATCGGGGCGGTGGTCGTAGAATCCGCGCCCCGACTTTCTGCCCAGAAAGCCCGCGGCAACCAGTTCTTGCTGGATCAGCGAGGGGAGAAAACGTGGGTCGTGGTAATAGGCCGCCCAGACCGTCTTGGTGACTGCCAGGTTCACATCGTGGCCAATCAGGTCCATGAGTTCGAAAGGGCCCATCCGAAAGCCACCGCCCTCTTTGCAGCAGGCATCAATGGTGGCGACATCGGCGCCATTTTCTTGCAAGACTCGCTGGGCCTCGGCATAAAACGGGCGTGCCACGCGATTCACAATAAAGCCCGGCGTGGACTTGGTATACACCGGCGACTTGCCCCATGCCTTGGCCGTGTCATACAAGGTTTCTGCAACAGAGGCGGCTGTGGCTAAGCCCGAGACCACCTCGACCAGCGCCATGAGCGGGGCAGGATTAAAGAAGTGCAGTCCGGCAAGCCGTTCGGGCTGGGCAAGGGCCGCGCCAATTGCCGTTACCGAAATAGCCGAGGTGTTGGTGGCAAAGAGCGCCGTTGGCCCAACGATGGCCTCAAGAGACCGAAACAGGCCCTGTTTGGCCTCCACGTTTTCAACGATGGCCTCAACGATCAGGCCGGCATCCGCGAGCCCTTTGAGCTCTGTGGCTGCATGTAGACGGCCCGATGCGGCAGTGGCCTCGGCCGCGGACAGCTTTCCTTTTTCGGCCAGACGGGAGAACTGCCCGGCAATACCCGCGATAGCCTTGTCTGCTGCCCCTTCGCGGGCATCAAAGAGCAAGACCTCGTGGCCCGCGGCCGCGGCAATCTGGGCGATACCGGCGCCCATGGCACCGGTGCCTACCACGGCAACTTTGGTCGTTTTTGCAAGCGCTGCCATGTCTGCTATTCCCCCGTAAACCGTGGTGCGCGTTTTTCGAGAAATGCAGTAACGCCCTCGTCGTAGTCATGGCTCCAGCCAAGTTCCCGCATGAAGCCAGCCTCCATCGAGAGCTGCTGCTCCAGGGTATGCGTGCCGCTGGCCTGCATCGCCTGACGAATACGTACCAAGGCCTTGGTGGGCATGCTGGCGAGCTGACTGGCAAGCGAATCGATAGTTGCGGCAAACTCAGCCTCGGGCACTGCCTTCCAGATGAGCCCCCACTGGGCGGCCTGGGCGGCGGGCAGCTTATCGGCCAGCAGGGCCAGACCCATGGCCCGGGCCATGCCCACCCGCTGAGGCAGAAACCAGGTGCTGCCGGTATCAGGTACCAGGCCAATTTTTGAGAAGGCCTGCACAAACGAGGCAGACTCGGAGGCCACCACCAGGTCGCAGGCCAGGGCCAGGCTCACCCCTGCCCCAGCGGCAATGCCATTGACCGCTGCCACCGTAGGCACCTTAAGGTTTGATAGACGCATCACCATGGGCTTGTAGTGCTGCTCTACCACCGTGCCGATATCGGGCATTCTGCCGTTGACCTTCTGCATGCAGTCATCGGCCAGGTCTTGGCCGGCACAAAAGCCCCGGCCAGCCCCGGTGACTATGAGCACCCGTGCGGTGGGGCTCTGCTGCACCGTGTCTAGCGCATGGCGAATTTCTCCGTGCATGACCTCGGTAAAGCTATTGAGCTTATCGGGCCGATTGAGCACCAGGCGGGCAATGCCCTGGGCCTCTGATAACTGAACTGCGGTGTACTGCATGGCCTTGTCTCCAGTCTTTGGTATTGTTTTATTTTTATTTTTCTTATTTATTTTTAATTATTTACAAATTATTTTGAATGTAAATTATGTTGTATGCCATCGCCTCTGAATCACCCGAAAGCGGTTGGCCACAAAGGCCGAATCCGCATAGCTGGCATTGGCTGCAGGGTTGGCCCCAGAGCCGTGATAGTCAGAAAAAGCCGCCGACTGGTTCACAAAGACACCGCCGGTCAGATTGATCGACAGGGCAACCTTCGAACGCCAGGTGGCCTGGGTCATCTGGTCAATTACTGCCTTGCTGGTGGAATACAGCCCCACCGTGAGCGCGCCGTGGGTAGATACCACCCGCTCTGACAGGGCAATGCCGGCATGCGTGTCGGCAACCTTCACTACAAAGCTGATCGGCCCGAATCGCTCTTCCATATAGGCCTTTTCGTCGGCGGCATCGCAGGCCAGAAGCACCGGGGTGCGTACCTCGGCCTGGGGAAACTCGGGATTGGCAATCTTTTCAGAGGCCAGCACCACCCTGCCCAGGCTGCCGGCATTGGCCTGGCTGATACGGTCTAAGGTGTCCGAAGACTGAATGGCACCCAAAACGGCACAGGCCACCTCGGGCTTTGACAAAAACCGCTGTATGGCTGCTGAAAGGTCGGCACAGAAGTCGTCGAAAGACTTCGGCCCCAGGTCGGTTTGGATTCCGCTGGCGGGAACAAAGATTGCCTGCGAGGTGGTGCACATCTGGCCCGAATAGAGTGAGAGCGTAAAGGCCAGGTTCTTGAGCATGTCCTGGTAGGCGTCGGTGGAGTCGACCACGATGTTGTTCACCCCTGCCAGCTCGGCATAGACCTGCGCCTGCCGGCAATGGTCGAGCAGCCACTGGCCAAAGCTGTTGCCACCCGTAAAGTCGATGGAGCGCACTTTTGCATGGGTCACCAGGCTGCGCGTGGCCTCGCGATCGGTGGCAACCGAGAGCAGAACCAGATTCGGGTCGAGGCCTTGCTCGCTCAGAACCGCCCGCAGGATTCGCACTGTAATGGCCGCAGGCAGAATGGCATTGCTGTGCGGCTTGACAATGACCGCATTGCCCGTGGCCAGGGCCGCAAACAGGCCCGGGTAGGTATTCCAGGTGGGAAACGTGCCGCAGCCAATGACCACGCCCACCCCACGGCCTACCAGGGCATATTCTTTTTGCATGACCAGAGGGGGATTCTTGCCCTGGGGCTTTTCCCAACGGGCCTGGGCGGGCACAAAACTCTGCTCCCGATGGGCATAGGCTACGGCCTCAAGCCCCCGGTCTTGGGCGTGGGGGCCGCCCGCCTGAAAGGCCATCATGAAGCCCTGGCCGGTGGTCATCATGACCGCATTGGCCAGAAGAAAGCTCTGCCGATTAAGCCTGCTGAGCATCTCGATGCAGATGCCGGTGCGCGCCTCAAGCCCCGCCTGTTGCCAGGGCTGCATCGCCTTCTCGGCGGCGGACACGAGGCTGTCGATCTGGCATACGGGATAGGAGACATCGAGTGCCACGCCGTAGGGGGAGACTTCGCCCCCATGCCAGCCCGTAATGCCTGGTTGATCCAGGAGAAACTGCTGACCGAGCAGCGCATCGAAGGCGGCCTTACCGTCGGCCATGGCGGTTTCGCCATAGGCCTTGGGGCTGGGCGATTCGTTAAACGGGGACCAGTAGCCGCGCGCGGCGATCGCTGACAAGGCATTTTCCAGCGTGGCCGCGTGTCTCTCGAACAAAGGGTGGGGCATGGTTACTGTCTCCTCGATTTTTTAAAATGTTACAAAATGTAAAACTTTAAGTCAATATCTGTGTCATAAAATTTCCAGGGGAATTACAAAAATGTTCGCTAAATCCTAATTTCATGACAAATTTTCCGAACGATGCAAGAAAAACTTAACTTACCATGACACCTAGATAAATATTTTGTACTATTTTCCGATGATTCCGCATCTGACCACTGCCGCTGCCAGCCCGCCCTTCTCCGGCACAAAATCGCTCCCCTCGGCCATTGAGGCCCGCCTTTCCGCATTTGCCGACCTGCATCGGGTTCGGGCAGGGTCGCTTCTGGTGACCGTATTTGGCGACCTGGTCGTTCCGCGTGGCAGCCGAGTCTGGATTGGCAGCCTTATTCAACTGCTGTCTGCCCTTGGCGTCAATGAGCGGATGATCCGTACCGCGGTTTTTCGGCTCGCACAGGAAAACTGGCTCTCGGCACATGCTGCCGGTCGGCGGTCCGACTATCAGCTCACCGAGGTCGGCAGCCAGCGCATCAGTGAGGCCTCCCGGCGTATCTATGCGGGCCAGTCCACCAGCTGGGACCAGCGGTGGCGAATGATCTTTGTGGTCAAGGAAATAAATGCGCCAGAGCGTGAACTGCTGCGAAAGGCGCTTTTCTGGCAGGGCTTTGGAAGCCTGGGCCAGAGCTGTTTTGTCCACCCCACCACAGACCTCGATGGCGTTTTTGCATTGCTCTCGGCAGAGGGGCTCGGCCCGGTCTGTAGCAGCCTGCTGCCGATTCGCGCCGCCGATGCCGCTATTGCGCAGAGCGCAAGCAGCCACGATCTGGTCATCCAGGCCTGGAATCTAGAGCAGCTTGCGCAGCAGTATCGCGGGTTTCTCGAGGTCTACCAGCCCATCCTGCAGGAGCTCCAAGGCCAGTCAGTGCAGCCCATCGACCCCGAGCGGGCGGTCCTTATCCGCCTGCTTCTCATCCACGATTACCGAAGGCTTCTTCTCAGAGACCCTGATCTTCCCGCAGAGCTACTTCCGGCACACTGGCCAGGAGAGGCGGCCCGGGCGCTGTGCCGCAGCCTGTATCGACTGCTGCTCTCGCCTTCAGAACGTTTTCTAGACCAGAACCTGATGACCGCAGATGGAAACAGTCTGCCTGCGGCAGGCCCCCTACTGGCTACACGGTTTCAGGGGCCAGACCCGCTTCTAGACTAGCCTGGCCTGAAGCGGGCGGCCAAACCAGCGCCAGGACAAAAAGCCGGCAAGCAGCACAATGTAGATAACAGAAGCCCACCAGCCCCCGGCCGCGCCATAGCCAAGGGCCGGAAGGGCATCGATGAAACCCTGGCCGGGCGCAAACACCAGAATATGGGTAAGGGGCACAAACAGCCCCCAAGACAGAACAAACAAGACCAGGGCCGGCACCCGGGCGTCGCCCGCGCCGCGCAGACAGAAGACCGCACCGAGGTGTAGACCGTCAAAGACCTGATAGACCGCGGCAATCAGGGCCAGCTGCGCGCCGAGGGTGATCAAGGCCAGCGCCTGCGGGTCTTGTGGCGAAACAAAAAAGCGCATAAAGGCCTCGCCAAAAATCGCCAGGGCCAGGCCAAAGAGGAACATATAGCCCATGCTCAGGGCAATCACGACATTGCCCACCCGTTTGGCCCACTGCGGATTGCCGGCGCCCATCGACTGCCCCACCAGCGTGGTACCCGCCTTACCCAGACCCACTGCGGGCAGAAAGGCCATAGAGGTGAGCATGATGACCACCTGCGAGGCGGCCCCCTGGACATCGCCGAGCCGCGACATCATGGCCTGAAAGGCGGCAAACCCCAGTACGTCAATGCCAATCGAAAACCCGATAGGCAGGCCCAGGCCAAGCACCGCCTTTAACAGCGATTTATGCGGACGCCAGACACGGTGGGCCCGAAAATGAGACCGACCGGTTTCGGCGAGAAAAAGCCAGAGCGAGAGGGCCAGACCCAGGCAAAGTGACAGGGTGGTCGCCCAGGCCACCCCCGCAACGCCCATTGCTAGCCCAAAGACAAACCAGGCGTTAAGCAGGGTGTTGCTGATCACGATTACCGTGTTGACCAACAGCGCCACCCGCACCCGGCCAATGCCCATAAAAAACGACAGCACGGCGGTCTCGGCCAGGATCACCGCCCCGCCCAGAAACCGCGGCGCCCAGTAGGCCAGCGCCTCTTGCTCGGCCGCAGCCGACAGGCCAATTAAGGGCACCAGCCAAGGCCCGAGGGCAGCAAGCACCAGACTTGCTGGAATCGCCACGAGTACCGCAATCCACAGGCCCGACCAGACAGCCGCGGCAGCCCGAGCCATGCGGCCAGCGCCATAGGACTGGGCCACCACCGTCTGCACGGCCATGCCCATGCCAGTCAGAAAGAACAAGGCCCCGAGGATCAGCCAGTAGATACCGCCCACCCCCGCGAGCGCACTGGTGGAGATTCTTCCGACAAACCAGGTGTCAATGAGGTTGAGCAGCCCCTGCAGACCCGCATGCAGAAACAATGGGAAGGCCAGAAAAAAAACCGCCCTCAGACTCACCTGAGGGCGCCCCATTGCATCGAGACGGCATGCCGGCAGGTGTGAAGCCAATCGTAAGGATCCTATAATCGGTTTATGACCGCCGCCATAGTACTGGAATCTATTTTCTACCTCGTGATCGTGGTTGCCGCGCCATTGGTCTATCCCTTGTACCTGCATCGGGTCAAGGGCATGGAAAAGAGCGTGGCCTACCAGCACAGCCGGCTATTTGCCGTGCTTGCTGCCGGGGTGGTGTTGTTGGGTGCCTTTGCCCTCTGGGTGCGGCCGGTGCCTGCCAGCGCCGCTGCGGCCCAGCTCGAGATCGGTAAGCCGGCGCAGCTGCCGCCGCTTACCCTGCTTGATGGCTCGGTCTGGCGGTTATCTGACCACCGAGGCAAGGTGGTTATTCTGGAGTTCTGGCATACCCGCTGCCCCTTTTGTAACCGTCAGAATCCGGTGCTCAATGCCTTCACCCAGCGTCATCGTGACAGAGGCCTGTCGGTCGTCACGGTGTCCATCGATAAGAAAAAGGCCGACGCCGAGGCCTACATGAAAAGCCACGGGTATATCTTTGCTGCGGGTCTTGCCGATGAAACCTGGCATGCGGTCTACAACCAGCGTAAGGGCCTGCCCCAGCTTTTTCTCATTGACCGGCAGGGCATCGTGCGTGCCGTAGAACTGCGCGAGATGTTCCCTGACGATATCGACGCATTAGAAAAATTTCTCTGAGAACAC
>JBMSYB010000063.1:0-9247 GCA_049426285.1 Burkholderiaceae bacterium | reverse complement strand
CCTCCGACTCCTGCGTCCCGAACGCAGTACTCTACCAGGCTGAGCTACACCCCGACTGGGCGCAAGTGCGCCCGAAGCCCTGGATTGTATACGGGTTCTTGGGCTTGCCGAACCCTCGCAGCCTGCCCTAGGCCTCGCGCTCCAGCACAAAATCCAAGAGGCCCAACAAGGCAGACTTATAGGCTGAGTCTGCCACCATGGCCAGGGCCTGGCGCCCAAGCGCACATTCCTGCAGGGCCGCCTGCCGGGTGTAGGCAAGCGCGGTCGAGCCCTTTACCAAAGAGACAATCTGATCCAATGGGGCCGAGTCGGGGGTGGCGATGGCCGACCGCACCATGGCCTGCTCGGCCGGGCTGCCCTCGCGCAGAAGGTAGATCAGCGGCAGGGTGGGCTTACCTTCCCGCAGGTCATCGCCCAGCCGCTTGCCCAACAGGTCTTCGGACCCGGAATAGTCCAGGGCATCGTCGGTGAGCTGAAAGGCAGTGCCAAGGTGCCGGCCGTAGGCCGAAAACGCCTCGGCTACGGCTGCAGGGCCCTGTTGGACAACCACCGGCAGGCAGGCGGCAGCCTCAAAAAGCTTGGCCGTCTTATACCGAATCACCTGCAGATACCGCTGCTCGTCAACATCGGGGTCTTGGCAGTTCATGAGCTGCAAGACCTCCCCCTCGGCGATGACATTGGTGGCCTCGGCCAGAACCGCCATTACCGGCATGGCACCGATCTCTACCATCATCTGAAACGCCCGGGAATACAAGAAATCCCCCACCAAGACGCTGGCGGCATTACCAAAAATGGCATTGGCGGTCTCACGCGCCCGGCGCATGCCCGAGGCGTCGACCACATCGTCATGCAGCAAGGTGGCCGTATGAATAAACTCCACAATCGCCGCCAACTGCGCAAACACAGCTGGTGACGCAAGGGCAGGCCCGTCAGGCTGGCTTTTTTCAGCCAAGAAGTGGGCGTTTACTGCTTTTGCACACAAGAGCAGTAAAGCGGGCCGCATACGCTTTCCGCCGCCCTGAATAATGTACTGGGCAACCTGCTCCACCAGAGCCACCTGACTGGAGAGCCGGCTCTGAATTACGGCATCCACCGACCGCATCTCCTGATCAATCAGGGCCAGGGCATCGAGATAGGCGTTGGGCTTGGCAGGCGGGAGGGGGCTCTGGGATTCCACGCCGGTCATTATGCCCGAGGCGGCTAGCGCACCCGAAGCTCTTGTTGAATTCACCAATTGGCTAAGGCATAATCGAAGGCTTCGGTTTTCGCAGTCAATTTTTCCAAAGAGAAACAACTATGTACGCTGTCATCAAAACGGGCGGTAAGCAGTACCGCGTTGGTCTGGGCCAAAAACTGCGCGTGGAGTCTCTGGCCCTTGAGGTGGGCAGCGAATGTGTGTTGTCAGAAGTACTGGCCTTAGGCGAAGGCGAAGAGCTTTCGGTGGGCGCTCCCACCGTGGCAGGCGCTAGCGTTAAAACCCGGGTGGTTTCCCACGGGCGTGGCGACAAGGTGCGTATTTTTAAGCACCGGCGCCGTAAGCACTATGCCAAGACCCAGGGCCACCGCCAGAACTACACCGAGTTGTCGGTCGAGGCGATGGTTCGGCCCGATGGCTCGGTTGTCAGCGCCTAGAAGCTATCTCGTACCGCGCTCATTACCCCAACAATATTCAATAGTCGTTATTCTTCCTAAACAGGTTTGACATGGCACAGAAAAAAGGCGGCGGCTCAACGCGCAACGGTCGTGACTCAGAAGCCAAACGGCTTGGTGTCAAGCGCTTTGGCGGCGAGGCTATTTCGGCCGGGAGTATTCTCGTGCGCCAGCGTGGTACGCGGTTTCATGCGGGCGAGAATGTCGGCATGGGCAAAGACCATACCCTGTTTGCCCTGGTCGATGGCAAGGTGCAGTTCTCAGTACATGGCCCGCTGCAAAAGTCGGTGGTAAGTGTGGTGGCCGCCTAATAGCCAACTGCCTTGGGCCAAGGCTCGCGGACAGGGGCCGCTGCAATAGGCATAGCCAAACCGGCATAACCAGAAAGAGCCCCGCCATGCGGGGCTTTTTTATATCCCATGAAATTCATAGACGAGGCCATTATTGAGGTCCATGCCGGCAAGGGCGGCAATGGTGTGGCCGCCTTTCGTCGCGAAAAATTCATCCCCAAGGGCGGCCCGAGTGGTGGCGATGGGGGACGGGGTGGGTCTATCTGGGCGGTGGCCGACCGCAACATCAACACCCTTATCGACTATCGCTATGCGCGAATTCACCGAGCCCGCAATGGCGAACAAGGGCAGGGGTCAGACAAATACGGGGCCGGGGCCGAAGACATAACACTGCGCATGCCCGTAGGCACCCTGGTAATAGACGCCGAAACCGAACAGACGGTCACAGACCTTGCCGAAGACGGACAGAGGGTACTGCTTGCCAAAGGCGGCCGGGGGGGGCTTGGAAATCTGCATTTCAAATCAAGCATCAACCGCGCCCCGCGGCAGTGCACCCCGGGCGAGCCCGGAGAATCGCGCCGGCTCAAGCTTGAGCTTAAGGTCTTGGCCGATGTCGGCCTTCTGGGCAAGCCCAATGCGGGCAAGTCCACGCTGGTTGCAGCCGCCTCCAATGCCCGGCCCAAGATCGCCGACTATCCGTTCACCACGCTCAGCCCGCAGCTCGGCGTGGTGCGCGTGACAGAAGGCCAGAGTTTTGTCATTGCCGATATTCCTGGGCTTATTGAAGGGGCTGCCGATGGCGCAGGGCTTGGGCACCAGTTTCTGCGACACCTGCAGAGAACCCGGCTGCTGCTGCACCTGGTGGACTTTGCCCCACACGATGCCGAGGGCCAGACAGAGGCGGTCATCGGAAAAAGGCTGGCCGCAGACGTCAAGGCTCTGACCGAGGAGCTCACACGGTTCGACGCCGGGCTTTCTGCAAAGCCCCGCTGGCTGATTCTGAACAAGGCGGACATGCTCACCGAAGACCTTCGCGATAGACGGTGGGCCGCGATGAACAAAAGCCTTAAGTGGAAGGGGCCGGTGTTCTACACATCGGGGCTCACCCGCGAAGGCCTCGGGCCACTCCTGCAGCAGATACAGCTATGGCTGGCATCGATTAGTACCACCGCGGCGGCGGAGTTGCCATCGCCGTAGAGTTGACTGTAGCGTCGCTGTTGTCTTCAACGCGCCGTTTGCGCTTTTTTTGATACGAGCCATGGACTCAGTGCAATGTTGATGATTACGCGAATCTATGGAACCCTTATTTTCATGGCTGCCTCAGCCGTGCTTACCTTTAACCCCCTCACCTATCGCCATCGGCTCGTGCGCCAAAGCGCGCTGCAAGAAATTGGTGCCCGTTGTCTTCCGATACTGCCAGGATTTTTACTTGTATCGAGCTTTATCAGCCTGGTGATTGTTCAGATCGTAACCGCAACAGCCGTGAGCTATGGGCTGTCGCAGTTCGCAGTCGAGGTTCTGGTGCGAAGCCTGATCCTTGAATTAATTCCGCTTTATGTCTCTTTATTTGTGCTGATCCGAATTGCCCTGCCCATGGCCTATGCGTTGTCAACGGGGCCCCTGCGCCTTGATAGCGAGCAACTGCGGGAGCGCTTAGTCCCCCATGCGGCTTCGTGTCTGTTTGCCATAGTCTTACTGACACTGCTCGCCAGCCTGATTGCATTAACGATTTCATATCTGACGGTGTTTGGCTTTTCTCCCTGGGGCTTGCCTGAGTTTACGGCGTCGATCGGACGTATCTTCGACCCATCGCTCGCCATCGTCTTTATGGGCAAGGCGTTTTTCTTCGGGCTCACCATTGTTTTTTTACCGCTGTCCATTCCTGTTGGCAGGCAAGACCTGGCGGTTTTGTTCGGAATCCTGCTGCTCATCGAGGCTGTCTCACTCGTTGCACTTTATTATTAGCCGATGCAGACCCAGCAGCTCCAGAAGCAGGCCCTTGCGCTTATTGTCGCAACGCTCCTGCTCTTTGTTTCGGCAGTGGTCTACGTGTTGTATGCACGAGGCGCCTTCGAGAAAACCCAGTCGCTGGTTCTCATCAGCGACGACTCCGAGGGCGTATCTGTCGGCATGCCCCTAACCTTTGCGGGATTTAACCTGGGGCGGGTCCAGAAAATTGAGCTCTCTGCCGAAGGCAATGCCCGCATTCTTGTGGGCGTTCCCGTGTCGAATGCCCAATGGCTGCGAACAAGCAGTATCTTTACGCTAGAAAAGAGCTTAGTGGGGGGAGCCCGCTTACGGGCCTTCTCTGGCATTTTAGAAGACCCCCCCTTAGAAGATGGGGCCATTCGAACCGTCCTTCGTGGCGACGCCTCTGCCGACGTTCCCCGCATTGCCGGGGCCGCAAGAGTCCTGTTGGAGAATCTTGCGGCGCAGACCGACCGGCAGTCTGCGCTTGCAGCCACGCTGCAAAATTTGCAGGTCGCCACGGATCGTCTGGCGGGGCCTCAGGGGGCGCTTGGCCTATTAGCAGGAAATGCCCGCACGCTTGCACAGGTGAATCGTGCCCTGGAGCAGACCAGTCAGCTCCTGACCAGCTCTAACCAGCTGATGACCAACGCCAATCAGCAGGTATTTGGTCAGGGGCAGACACTGACCAAAGCTGCCGATGGGCAGACACAGGGAACCGTGCAGCAGATGAACCTTGCCTTAGCGGAGGCCCAGAAACTCCTCCAAGAAGCGCGCAATAGCCTAAACCAGATGAACCTGGTGCTGGCCGAAGCCCAGGCCGTTGCCCAGAACACGCGACTCGCCACAGAAGACCTCACACTGCTTCGTCAGGACGTGGAGTCCAACCTCAAGACGGTTGAAGAGATGATGCAGACCCTGCAACAACGCTGGCCTTTTTCTAGGGGCTCGCAGTTACAACTGCCATGACCCCTTGCCTTCGAAAACCCGCAAAGCCATCTCTGGGTCAGGCAGTCTTAGGGGTGCTTGTTGTAATCCCCCTGTTCATAACGGGCTGTGCGCGCTCTGGTCCGCCCACGCCGGGATTTCTTCTGCAGGCCCAGTCATCGCTGTCGCAGGCCACAGAGGCCTACCTCACGGGAGACAGCCGGCGCGCAACCATCGAGTTATCAAGGGCAAGATCCTTGAGCCAACGATCAGGCCAAGCCCCGCTGTTAGCCAGGATCGAGCTCACCCAATGTGCGGCCCAGGTGGCCAGCCTTTACTGGGAGCCCTGTGAGGCGTTTGCCCCGCTTGCGCGAGACAGTGGGATAGAGGAGCAGGCCTACCATCGCTATCTTCTGGGATCACTCACGCCCGCTGACCTCAGGCTTCTTCCTGCGGTACATCAGCCCGTTGCCCATGCTTTGCTTGAAAAGCCTGCTGACGCTTCAAAGGTCATTGCACAGATTAACGCGGTGGAGCAGCCTCTGTCTCGCCTCGTCGCCTTCTCGGTACTTCTGCGATCGGGCTGGCCCGTAGAAAGTCTCTGGCCCTCTGCAGTCAAAACCGCAGCGCGCCAAGGCTGGCGGAGACCGCTTTTGGCCTGGCTCGAACTAGGAATCACCAATAGCCGGTCCCAGGGCAATGAGGACATGGCCCAGCAGCTGGCCAGACAGCGAGACCGCATCTTGGGTGCAAAGTCACAAAACCAATAAGAACGGGGCGTCCACCCATGCAAGAACACCATCGACAGTCAGACCCAGGCCGCAGCGAGATACGACATACCCATCGCTGGGTGGTCAAGCTTGGCTCGAGCCTGGTGACCAACCAAGGGCGGGGCATCGACCCCGAGGCAGTAGCCCGGTTTGCCGCACAAGTGGCAGGGCTGCGTCGGCAAGGGCGTGAGGTAATCTTGGTATCGAGCGGGGCCATTGCCGAAGGCATGAAGCGGCTAGGCTGGAAAGACCGGCCGCATGAGGTTCACAGCCTGCAGGCGGCAGCGGCCGTAGGCCAGATGGGGCTGGCCCAGGCCTACGAGGTAGGCTTTCTGGCCCATGGCCTGAAAACCGCCCAGATTCTGCTCACCCACGAAGACGTGTCCGACCGACGGCGATATCTAAACGCCCGGGCTACGCTGAACACCCTGCTGGGCCTAGGCGTCGTCCCGGTGGTCAATGAGAATGACACGGTGATCACCGACGAGATCAAGCTTGGCGACAACGATACCCTAGCCGCACTGGTAACCAACCTCATAGAGGCGGAGCTGCTGGTCATTCTGACCGACCAGCCGGGTCTGTTTAGCGCGGACCCGCGCATAGACCCACAGGCCCGCTTCATCGACCGGGCCCGGGCCAATGACCCAAGCCTCGCGGCCATGGCAGGCGGGGCCGGAACCCGCATTGGCACTGGAGGCATGGCCACCAAGGTGCGGGCGGCCCAGCGTGCCTCACGCAGCGGTGCCCACACCGTGATCGCCAGCGGCCTGGAAGACCAGGTACTTGAGAGGCTCTGCGCCGAAGAGGCGCTGGGCAGTTTTCTGGTGGCCGATGTGCCCATGCTTGCCGCACGCAAACAATGGATGGCTGACCAGCTTCAGCTAAGGGGTGCCCTGCTGCTGGATGCTGGCGCCGCCCGGATGCTTATTACAGGTGGAAAGTCATTGCTGCCGATTGGCGTGGTGGGCGTGCAAGGGAGCTTTGATCGCGGCGATGTGGTGTCTTGCCTCGACCCTACCGGCGCAGAGATCGCCCGCGGCCTGGTGAACTATGCGGCCCGCGAAACCCGCAAAATCATGGGCCAGCCCTCGGCTCAGATTGAAGAGCTGCTGGGCTTTGTCGAAGAGCCCGAGCTCATACACCGAGACAACCTGGTAGTCACCTCTTCTGCGGAAAAAACATAACGGGCCAGTTCGTCAAGCGCATGCCAATAGACATCGCGCTTGAACTCAATGACCGTCTCCAGAGGAACGAAGAAGTCGTGCCAGCACCAGGCATCGAACTCCGGCTTTTCGGGGCCGGCGCGCAACTGAACATCGGAGTCTTGTCCGAGCATGCGCAACAGATACCAGATTTGTTTTTGGCCCTTATAAAGCCCCCGCCATTCACGACGCACCCACCGCGCGGGCACATCGTAATGCAGCCAGTCCTGGGTTCGAGCAAGAATCCGCACATGCTCCGGTCGAAGACCGGTTTCTTCGTGCAGTTCGCGAAACATGGCCCGCTCGGGATCCTCACCCCGCTTAATGCCCCCCTGCGGAAACTGCCATGACTGTTCGCGCACGCGCTTGCCCCAGAAGACCTGGTTGCGGTCATTAATCAGGATAATGCCTACATTGGGGCGGTAACCGAACTCATCTAGCATAATCCTTCGATTATACGAACCAGTTCAGGCTGTTTCGCGATTAACCCCGCACGACCCTACTTCGGATTTCTATGCGCGCCTCTGCCTTTCATTTTCAGACCCTCAAAGAAGACCCCGCAGACGCCGAGGTCGCCAGCCACAAGCTGATGCTGCGTACCGGCATGATCCGCCGCCTGGGTGCGGGCATCTACTCCTATATGCCCTTAGGTCTTCGGGTGATTCGCAAGGTTGAGGCCATTGTGCGCGAGGAGATGAATGCCGCAGGGGCCATTGAACTCCTCATGCCCGTTGTCCAGCCCGCGGAGTTATGGCAAGAGACCGGCCGGTGGGAAAAGATGGGGCCCGAACTGCTCAGGGTTAAAGACCGGCATGGTCGCGACTTCGCCTTTCAGCCCACCAGCGAAGAGGTGATCACCGACATCGCCCGGGCCGAGCTCAAGAGCTGGAAGCAGCTGCCCAAGAACTTTTATCAGATTCAGACCAAGTTTCGCGACGAGCGCCGCCCACGGTTCGGGGTGATGCGCGGCCGCGAGTTTGTAATGAAAGATGCCTATTCTTTTGATAAAGATGTCGCCGGTGCCGAGGCGAGCTATGACAAGATGTTTGCGGCCTATCGCAAAATTTTTGACCGCCTGGGGCTGCGGTTTCGGGCTGTGGCGGCCGATACCGGGGCCATCGGCGGGTCACGGTCGCACGAGTTTCAGGTGGTTGCAGACACCGGCGAAGATGCCATCGTCTACTGCTCCGAGTCTCACTACGCAGCCAATATCGAACTGGCCGAGGGCCTGCCCCTGCTGGCCGAACGCGGGCCAGCCACTGGCCCAATGCAGACGGTGCCCACTCCGGGCAAGAGCACCTGTGCCCAGGTTGCGGAATTCCTAGGACTGCCCATCACCCAGACAGTAAAGTCGATTGTGCTGGCTACCGACTCCGTAACACCCGCTAGTATCTTTCTTCTTCTTTTGCGGGGCGACCACGACCTCAATGAGGTAAAGGTAGGAAAGCTCGCCCCCTTCA
This sequence comes from Burkholderiaceae bacterium, assembly GCA_049426285.1. GTDB lineage: Bacteria > Pseudomonadota > Gammaproteobacteria > Burkholderiales > Burkholderiaceae_A > Hahnella. Next base: position 980 of record JBMSYB010000063.1, on the reverse strand, counting down.
CTGAAGGATTTCGGTTCGCCACGGTGGACGAAATCATTGCGAATTTCGGAACCGAACCCGGATACCTGGGGCCTGTGGGGCTGCCAGCCTCGGTAACGATTATTGCCGACCGCACCGTGGCCCTCATGGCAAACTTTGTGGTCGGGGCCAATCAGAAGGACCATCACACCACCGGCGTGTGCTGGGGGCGTGACCTGCCGGAACCAACGCTTGTGGCCGATATTCGTAATGTGGTGGAGGGCGATCCCTCCCCCTGCGGCAAGGGCCCGCTGAAAATCGAACGGGGTATCGAAGTCGGCCATGTCTTCTACCTCGGCACCAAGTATTCCGAGGCCATGAAGGCCACTACGCTGGATGAAACCGGCAGGCCTCGGGTCATGGAGATGGGCTGCTATGGCATTGGCATCACGCGTATTGTGGGCGCAGCAATTGAGCAGAACCATGATGAGAAGGGCATCTTCTGGCCCCGTGCCTTGACCCCCTTCGAAGTCGTGGTCTGCCCGGTGGGGGCGAACAAATCTCCTGCAGTAAAAGAGGCGGCAGAGCGGGTCTATGCCGAACTCTCCGCAGCGGGCTACGAGGTTATTCTGGATGACCGCGACGAGCGCCCGGGCGTCATGTTTGCCGACTGGGAGCTTATCGGCGTACCGGTGCGGGTCACGATCGGCGAGCGGTCGCTCAAAGAAGGCCGGCTTGAACTGCTCAAGCGCCAGGGCATGCAGGCAAGTGACTGTGGGATCGCAGAGGTGTCTGCGGCAGTGGCACAACTTCTGAACTGAAGACGGCAGGGGCATCGGGCCCCCAAATGCGTACGATACGTTCGCGGCTCGCGGGCTGCTAGCGCTTAAAACCTCCCATCATGCCGCCAAGGCCCTTCATCCCCCCCATGCCGCCCATCGCGCGCATGATTTTGGCCATGCCGCCCGACTGCATCTTTTTCATCATCGTCTGCATCTGCTCAAACTGGTTAAGCATGCGAT
>JBMSYB010000062.1:0-9268 GCA_049426285.1 Burkholderiaceae bacterium | reverse complement strand
TTCCGACGGCGAAAACGCCCAGCCAGCCCTGCGGTCCAGCCAGCCGATCATCTCCCTGGCCTGGTCTCCCAATGGCCAGCAGCTCGCCTATGTCTCCTTTGAAACCGGCAAGCCAGTGGTCTATGTGCACGAGCTTGCCACGGGGAAACGCACCGTGGCTGCCAACCAACGCGGCAGTAACAGTGCGCCAGCATGGTCGCCCGATGGTAAATACCTTGCGGTGGTGCTCACCAAAGACGGCGTCTCGCAGATCTATACGGTCAACCCCGACGGCAGCAACCTGAGGCGGCTTACGCGGTCATCGGCAATCAACACCGAGCCCAGCTTCTCCGGAGACGGGCAGTATGTCTATTTCACCTCCGACCAAGGCGGAAGCCCCCAGGTCTACCGAATCCGCTCCGATGGATCGGGCAGCCCCGAGCGCATTACCTTTACAGGGGGCTTTAATGCCCGGCCAGTGGTCAGCCCCGACGGCAGGCAACTTGCCTTTGTCGCTCGGCGCGATGGAAACTTTGTTGTCTGCATCATGAACCTGGAAACCCGGCAAGAGGTCATCGTAAGCAACGGCCCGAAGGACGACTCCCCCAGCTTTGCGCCCAATAGCCGCTGGGTCATCTTCTCCAGTCGCGTAGGCAATAGAGACCTGCTCTCTGCTGCCTCAATCGATGGCAGAGTGCGGTCTCGCATTAGCCTTGATGCTGCCGGCATCCGTAACCCGGCCTGGGGAAAGCTCCCCTAAAAACCTCCCTCAAAAGCGCAACTTTTTCAAGGAAACCCTTCATGAGAATACTGCCCCCAAAGCTGCTGGTGGCCGCGCTTGGCCTCATGGCAATGGTGGGCTGCTCGAGCGTAAGCCTCGATGAGCCCGCGCCCATTTTAGGCAGCACCGAATCAGGCCAGGCCACGGCGTCTGGTAAGCCAGCGCCCGGTTCTAGCGCCACAGCAGTGCCCGGAGGCCAGCGGAGCGAGCAAGGAATCGATCCCAGTCGTCAGGCAGGGCTGCAACCCGGGTCCGGTCCTGGTCAGGCGGCGGACACCCTGCTCACCGGCCCAGATGGGGTTTCCTACGGGTCGATTTATTTTGCCTTTGACAGCGCAGAGGTGGGACGCGACTACCAGCCGTTGCTGCAGAAGGTTGCAGAGCTGTTAATGACCTATCCCAACCAGTCTCTTGTCATCGAAGGTAACACGGACGACCGGGGTACCTCTGAGTACAACATTGCCCTGGGCCAGCGTCGCGCAGAGGCCGTAGTCAATGCACTGCGCATACTCGGCGCACCTGACAGCCGCATCGAGCCCGTCAGCAACGGCGAGGAAAAGCCCCGCGATCGCAGCACCACCGAGGCAGCCCGGGCCGAGAACCGCCGCGCCGACCTCTTTTTTAGAAACTAGCCATGTTCTGCGCGCGCTTACTTCACATCGGAGCTCACCTGCCTCTGACCGCAGCCATCATTCTCATGGCAGTACAGGGCCCCGCCTTCGCGCAGCTGTTTTCCGACGATGAAGCTCGGCGGGCTATTCTCGATATTCGCGGCCGCCTCACCCAGATCGAGGCTCGGCAATCCCAGACCGAAGCCCGTCAGGCCGAACTCGCTGCCATGGGCGATCGCGTCGAGGGCCTTGCACGGGCCCAGCTTGATAATGCGGCAACCGCAGAGGCCATGCGCAGAGACATCGCCCAGGTGCGTGGGGCTGTGGAACAGCTCACGCAGCAGCTCAAGCTAAGCGAAGACCAGCAGCGCCAGCTTCTCCAGCCCATTGACGCCCAGTTGCAGTCTGTCTATGCCCGTCTCGCCGCCCTTGAGCCTCAGCCCGTCATGGTAGACGACCAGCGCGTTATGGTCTCCGCCGCTGAAAAGTCTGCATACGAGGCAGCCCAGTCACTCCTTGCGTCTGGCGCACTAGAGGCCGGTGCAGCGGCCTTCTCTGAGTTCAACGCCCGTTTCCCCGGATCGGCCCTGGCACCATGGGCCTTAAGCGCTGAGGGGGCGGCCTACTACGCCACCAAGATTTATCCCATGGCGATTCAGGCTCTGTCCCGTCTCGCCCGTGACCATCCCAGCCACAGCCGAACGCCAGACGGCCTTCTCACGCTGGCCGCGAGCCAGGCCGAATCAGGCCAGACGTCCGCCGCGCGGGCAACACTGGCTGCCATTCCCAAGCGATTTCCCGGCACCGATGCCGCGCGTACCGCCAGCCAAAGGCTGAAGGCACTACCAAGCTCTGGGTCCCGATGATCGAGATTGCTGAGGTTCAGACCCTCAGCACATGGGTGGTTTGGGCTGGGCTTACCATCGGGCTGGTCTTCGGCGCCGCGATGCAGGCAGGCCGATTCTGTACCCTTGGTGCGCTGTCAGACTGGGTACTAATGGGCAACACTGCCCGAATGCGCCTCTGGATCCTGGCCATGGCCGTGGCCATCGTCTTGACGCAGACCGCCGTGGGCCTGGGCCTACTCAAAGACTCTGACAGCTTCTACACCAGTAGCCGTCTCTTGTGGCTCTCCCATATTTTTGGGGGGCTGCTATTCGGGTTTGGTATGGCCCTGGCCTCAGGCTGCGGTAGCCGAATCCTGGTGCGTATTGGAGAAGGAAGTCTCAAGGCCTTAGTGGCCTTCCTGGTCATGGCGCTTGCGTCTTTCATGACCATACGAGGCATCACCGGGGTGATGCGAAGCCAGACGGTAGAGCAGGTCTTCCTCACCCTTCCCACGCAACAAGACCTGGTCAGCCTAGCCGCATGGGCCTTAGGCATCGAGCTCACGAGCGTCCGCGTGGCACTGGTACTGATCGTCGTTACAGGAATGCTGGGATTCGTGGTCTTCGCCCCTGGCCAACGGCTCTCGCGAAAAAGCATTCTCACTGCTTGCCTGGTGGGTGCCTGTATTGCCGCAGGATGGCTCGCCACAGGCTGGCTGGGCTTTGTCGACGAACACCCTGACACCCTGTCGCCCGCCTATCTGGTAACCAATACCCGCGGTCCCGAAAGCCTTACCTTTGTGGCGCCGTTGGCCTATAGCCTTGAGCTGCTTCTCTACTGGAGCGACCGATCCCAGGTGCTCACCTTTTCAGTGGCCACGGTTCTCGGCACCGTACTTGGGGCTGCCGGTGCCGCGCGGGTCTCAAAGCGCTTTCAATGGCAAGGCTTTGCCTCCACTACCGACCTTACCCAGCACCTGGTAGGTGCAGCCCTCATGGGCATCGGGGGGGTCGTTGCACTTGGCTGCACTATCGGCCATGGGCTTACTGGCGTCTCGCTGCTTGCCCTGGGTTCCGTTGTCTCCGTCTGCAGCATTCTCGTCGGCGGATGGGCCGGTCTGCGGTATCTGCAGCGCTAGCTGCTGCCCTAGACGAGTCTCCCGAACACAACAATCTTCGCCCTATTTCAGGGCGCGACCAGCTTTTTCTTCCTAGACACTACACAACAGACCAAAAATCTGTAAAAATGTATTGACAGTTAAGGGTGTCTAATTTTTAATACACTTAGCTCGTAAGGGTGTTTCATGTTTCCTGTCTAGGGCTTGAAGCGGAAATACAGAGATACCCGACCGTGTCGTTCAAAACTTTCGAATCAAAACAAGGAGTTCGAACTATGAGTGATAAAGACAAAGTCTGGCCCACCGGCCTGACGGAAGCCGAGTCGGAAGAACTGCACCGCAACCTCATTCAGGGCACCCAGTTTTTTGGCCTGATCGCTGCGTTTGCGCACCTTCTGGCTTATATCTATTCCCCCTGGCTGGGCTAAGGAGACACGATCATGATCTACGGAAAAATGTGGTGTGTCGTGCGTCCTTCGTTCGGAGTACCGCTCATTATCGGTGCTGTAGCAGTGGGGTCCTTCGCAGTACACCTGGCCCTGCTCACCCACACCGACTGGGTTCCCCGTTTTCTAAACGGCGGCCCCCCAGCGGCAAAGGCCGCACTCGTCGTACCTGCGGCAGAGGTGGCGGCCGTCCCCGCGCCTCAGGCCGAAAAGCTCTAAACTCGAGGCAATCCAGAGGGGTAGCAGCACCGCCTCTCTGGGTTCTTGCCCCGCTCCCCAAAGCCTCCTCCCCAGCCCAACCTCGCCTCTTTCTCGCAAAATCAAAGCCATGGCCCAGCCTAAGAGACGCCTCGCGCAGTTCTGGGGCCAGCTTGGTCCAAAATTCCTGCCCTTTGCCGATGTAGCGACCGACGACCTTCCCCTGTCGCGTCTGCTACGTCTGTCCCTGTTTCAAGTCTCTGTTGGTATGGCCCTGGTGCTGCTCATCGGCACCCTCAACCGGGTCATGATTGTCGAGCTCGGCGTTCCGGCAGCGCTTGTCTCCACCATGATCGCGCTGCCGATTCTTTTCGCCCCATTTCGGGCCTTAATAGGTTTTCGGTCCGACCACTTTCAGTCTGAACTCGGCTGGCGGCGTGTGCCCTTTATCTGGAAGGGAAGCCTCGCCCAGTTCGGTGGTTTTGCCATCATGCCCTTTGCCCTACTCGTGCTGGCAGGTGCAGGCCAGTCTGCCAGCGCGCCGCTCTGGGTGGGGCATACCGCGGCAGCCCTTGCCTTCCTGCTGGTGGGAATGGGTATCCATACGGTGCAGACGGTTGGCCTGGCGCTGGCCACCGACCTTACCGCCGAGGAATCGCGACCAAGGGTGGTGGGCCTCATGTATGTCACCCTGCTGGTCTCCATGATGCTAAGCGCCGTGGTCTTTGGCTGGCTTCTTGAAGAATATAGCCCCGGCCGGCTCATACAAGTCATCCAGGGTGCGGCAGTGCTCAGCCTGGCGCTTAACGTTATCGCCATCTGGAAGCAAGAGCCACGCGATCGCGCAAGAACCCGTAGCCAGGCTGGCCCACGGCCAGAGTTTCGAGAGGCCTGGGCGGAGTTTACGGCGGTGCCTGGCGCCCGCAGATGGCTGATTGCCATCGGCCTTGGCACCCTGGCCTTCACTATGGAAGACGTTCTGCTCGAACCCTACGGGGGCGAAATTCTGGGTATGACCGTGGCGGCCACCACATTTCTCACCGCTACCCTTGCCCTGGGAAGCCTTATTGGGTTTGGCTTTGCTGCCCAGACACTGAGCCGCGGGGGCGATCCCATGCGCATGGCGGGCCTGGGGGTCCTCATTGGTATCCCGGCATTTCTCCTTGTGATCATTGCCGCGCCTCTGGCGTCTTCTCTCTGGTTTTCCACGGGCGTATTCCTTATCGGCCTGGGTGCGGGGCTCTTTGGCCACGGAACACTGACCGCCACCATGGGACTGGCTCGTCCAGGACAATCTGGCCTTGCCCTTGGCGCCTGGGGTGCCGTTCAGGCTACCGCAGCAGGTCTTGGAATTGCCCTGGGTGGCATTCTTCGCGACATCGGGGGCTGGTTTACCGGACGTGCAGAAGCCTATGCATTTGTTTATAGTCTCGAAGTGGCGCTGCTTGTGGCCACTTTGGTGGTAATTGCCCCGCTTGTTCGACTGCCTGCGTCGCGCCCGTCTCCGCAAGGACTGGCCGACCATTCCTAGGGTTCCTTTAAGGAGTTGTCATGGACACAAAAGATATTTTGATCATCCTGTACGTGGTGATTTGCCTGTTCTTGTTGGCGAACTGGTACAACCGCCCCCGCGACAAAAAGTAGAAACGCATCTCTCGGAGTCTTTACCTATGACCGTCCTATTTGTTCTGGCCATTCTTGGCATACTGGCCCTCCCCTTTGTCCATGTTCACTACCTGCAGCAGTACAAAGGTTTCACCAAAAAGCAGGCCACCCAAAACATAGAGCTCATGGGCTTCGGGTACATTCTGGTAGCGGCTCCTGCCATTGCCCAATGGGTTGCTCGTCCTTGGTAGCCCGGCGAGCTTAACTAACCGGCCCCAGCTAGCCCTCTCCGCACCACGCGTCCCGTCCGGACTTAGAATCCGGGCGCCTGAAAATGCCGCTAGACAGCGTTGCCTTCGGCGCGCACCCGGGCCGAGCGGCGAAAGCCTGACACCACAGACCAGGCAATCAGAGCCACCGACAAGCCCAAGAGCGTTGCGCTGATCGGTCTTTCAATAAAGGTGGACATCTGTCCCCGTGAAATTAGCAGGGCCCGGCGCAGGTTTTCTTCCATGAGCGGGCCGAGCACGAATCCAAGCAGCAAGGGGGCCGCCTCAAACCGCATCACCATCATGCCGTAACCCACCAGCCCAATAATGGCCACCATCAGAATATCGAAGGTGTTGCTGTTCACGCTGTAGACCCCCAGCCCAATAAAGACCAGAATCGCCGGGTAGAGCATGCGGTAGGGAATGCGCAGAATAGAAACCCAGAGCCCGATAAGCGGGATGTTCAGAATGAGCAGCATGATGTTACCGATGCCAAAGCTAACAATCAGCCCCCAGAAGAGTTCGGGCTGCTCTGTCATCAGGCGCGGGCCCGGTTGTATGCCATGCATGATGAGGGCGCCCAGCATCAGGGCCATAACCGCATCACCCGGAATACCCAGAGACAAGGTAGGAACAAAGGCCGTCTGGGCGGCAGCATTATTGGCAGACTCAGGGGCGGTAAGCCCCTCGATGGCGCCCTTGCCAAACCGGCTGGGGTCTTTGGCCACGCGCTTTTCCAGCGCATAAGACATAAACGCCGCAATTGACACCCCCGTGCCAGGCAGCGCACCAAAGAACCCCCCCACGCCCGTGCCACGCAGCATGGGTATGGCGGAATCTTTGACCTCCTGGCGGCGGGGCAGCATAGACCGCATGGAGATCTTCTCAGCCACCACGCCTTCTCGTGCACGCAGCACACTGGAAATAATCTCCGAGACGCCAAACACCCCCATCGCCAAGGCAACGAGGTTGATGCCATCCATCAACGGAAGGATGCCAAAGTCGAACCGTGACTGGCCAGAGTTGACATCAACCCCAATGGTTCCAATGAGCAGCCCCAAGACCACCATGGCCAGCCCCTTCAATGGCGAACCCGAGGCCAGGGTAGAGGCTGCCACAAGCCCCAAGACCATCATCGAGAAATATTCGGCCGCACCAAACTTCAGCCCAATGGCAGCAATCGAAGGCGCGAACATTACAAGCAGGGCAATTCCCAGCATAGACCCCACAAAAGAGGCAATCGTAGTCATAAAGAGCGCCACCCCGGCCCTACCCTGCTTGGCCATGGGATAGCCATCGAGACAGGCCACCACCGAGGAGGGCGTTCCTGGCAGATTAAGAAGAATAGAGGCCGTAGACCCACCATACTGGGCGCCATAGTAGACACCGGCCAGCATCACAATAGCGGCGGTTGGCTCGATGTAATAGGTAATGGGTAGCAGCAGCGAAATGGCAGCCAGCGCGCCAATACCAGGCAAGACGCCAATCAGGGTTCCCAGAAAAACCCCCACAAAGCAATACAGCAGTATCTGCGGTGCGAGCGCCGCGCGCAGTCCTAGAAGCAGTCCGTCAAGGGTTTCCATGGTGGGAGCTCATTTCTGAGAAAAGGTTTTGCGGCTAGACAGACCAAGGCCACACGGGAATGACCATCGACAGACCAAGAATAAATACGGCATAGGTAATTGCGGCAATGCCGGCAGACAGCAAGAGCCGCGAGCGCCAAGGCATGGGGCTTGCCATTGAGGCAATAGCGGCAGACAGGGCGGCGGTCAGCACCAGGCCCACGACTTTAAGCAGCAACGAAAAGGCCACCAGGCTGCCCAGAACAAACAAGAGGGGCAGCCAGTCGATCTGCATCTTCTCGCCAGACCGGAAAAAGGCAGGCAGGGCAATGAAAAAGCCCAAGACCGCCAGAATGATTCCAAGAACGACCGGAAAATAGCCCGGCCCCATGCGGGTAAGAGACCCAAAGTCGTAGCGTTGCGCGTAAAACGCCACAAAAAGGCCAAGCGCCATCAGGCCAAGGCCGCCGACAATATCCTGAAGGTCTTTATTCTTCACCGGCGCCACTCCCTAGGGTATTCCTTACATTGGTCCAAAATCAGCCTTTTGTTATCAGCCAAAAAGTATACTTCCCCACTCTAAAACCCTATTGGAGTTAACCCATGAAGAAATTTTCAAATGTTGGCAGAGTAGCCCTGGCAGGCTTGGCTCTGGCCGTTTCTTCTGCCAGCTTTGCCTTCCCCGAGCGGGAAATCAAAATGGTCGTTCCCTTCTCTGCCGGCGGCCCCACCGATGTGGTGGCACGCACCATGGCCGAAGCCATGCGCAAGTCGCTCAATGTGCCTGTGGTAGTAGAGAACATGCCCAGTGCCGGCGGCATCGTGGCTCCGGGGTCTGTGGCCAAGGCCAAGCCCGATGGCTACACCATTCTGATTCACCACATCGGCATGAGCACCGCCCCCGCGCTCTATCGCAAGCTGCAGTACAACCCGCTTACCGACTTCGAGCATATAGGTCTCATTAACGAAGTGCCCATGACCTTCATCGCCCGCAAAGACTTTCCCGCGAATGACATGAAGTCGTTCATCAATCTGGTGAAGTCTGACCCCAAAAAATGGAATATGGCTAATGCCGGGCTTGGTGCCGCATCGCAGTTGTGCGGCATGCTCTTTCAGGCGGCCTTGAATACCGAGCTCACCTCGATTCCTTACAAGGGCACGGCCCCCGCGTTAACCGATCTTATGGGCGGCCAGGTAGACTTCATGTGCGACCAGACCACCAACACCACGCCACGTATTAAAGACGGCAGCGTGAAGGCCTATGCGGTCACCAGCCGAACCCGCCTCAAGACCGACGGGCTCTCGCAGCTGCCCACTGTGGCTGAGTCGGGCCTGCCCAACTTCGAGGTTTCCGTGTGGCACGGTTTCTATGCGCCAAAGGGAACGCCCAAGGCGGCCATGGACAAGCTAACCGGCGCGCTTCAAGCCGCATTAAAAGATCCCGAGGTTATCAAGCGGTTTGACTCTCTTGGTACCGAGCCGGTAAGCGCAGACAAGGCCACATCGGCGTTTCATGCCAATTTCTTAAAGCAGCAGATCGACCTCTGGAGGCCGATCATTCAAAAGGCAGGCACATTCGCCGACTAAGTCTTTTTCTTATCAGCGCCAGAAGGGCAGGCGGCTCGCCACCTGCCCTTTTTTTATTGCCTCAAAGGCAGATGTCGCCATGCATTGATGTGTCGTACCGCGATACATAGCTCGACTTCAGGCAGCAGGCAGAGAGATTGAACGGGGCGATTCGATTTGACCCTTAGAAGGGCTTCAAACTACAATTATGGGCTATCTCAAATAGCACTGGGTCGGTAGCTCAGTCGGTAGAGCAGCGGACTTTTAATCCGTTGGTCGCGAGTTCGAGTCTCGCCCGACCCACCA
>JBMSYB010000061.1:0-9495 GCA_049426285.1 Burkholderiaceae bacterium | reverse complement strand
GTGGTGAATGCGTCTGAGAAGAACTCTTCTTCAGGCAAGCCACACTGGGTAATAAAGTCTCGCTGCGCGGATCGAATGACAATTGGTGCTCCGCAGGCATAGACTGAGTGACCAGAGAGGTCTGGGAAGTCTTGCATAACCGCCTGATGAACGAACCCTGTTCTTCCAGCCCACCGATCTTCGGCCAGGGCATCACTGATCACGGGAACATAACGAAACCACGGCATTTCTCGCGCCCAGGTCTCGGCAAGGCTCGCCATATACAAATCTTGAGGCCTACGTCCACCCCAGTAGAGCGTCATAGGTCTTTCAATGTGCTTGAATCGGGCATGTTCAATGATCGCCTTGATCGGAGCGAAACCGGTACCACTTGCCAAAAATACGATCGGCCGTGCGCTGTCTTCCCGAAGAAAAAAAGTGCCCTGAGGTCCTTCGAACCGCAGGATGTCCTTCTCCCTAAATGAATTGCACGAAACCGTTGGCGCACCAAAAACCGCATCGGTAAATGCGCCTCCCGGGGAATGACGGATGTGAAGCTCAATCTGTTGGGCATCGTGTGGTGGGTTGGCCATGGAATAGCTGCGGCGTTTTCCATCCTTTAACAGAATATCGATGTACTGACCCGCCAAAAACTGAAACTGCTCAGTTGCGGGTAACTGCAGACGAACCACAGCGACATCTCTTGTGGGATTAGCGATGCTCGCGACGCGACACGGCAGTTTTCGCACGGGCGCCATACCCTCGGCGGCCACCACCCGGGCCGTCACCGAGATGTCAGACTTGGCCGTTGCCTTGCAGAGTAAAAGTTGCCCTGCCGAGCGCTCTGCGTCGCTAAGAGCCTTGGTCTGATAATCCCCGTAGTCCACTTCCCCGCGGGTTAGTGTGGCCTTGCAAGACCCGCAGGCGCCATCTTTACATCCATAGGGAAGCACAATGCCCGCTCGCAGGGCAGCCTCGAGAATAGTTTCTTGCGCATCAACGGGGAAGGTTTTTCCAGAAGGAAGGATTGAACAGGTATATGTCATATCTGAAATTGTACCTAGGAGCATCCCAGGCGGTGTGCATCGTAATTCTGGGGGCGAGGACTACAGCAGGCTGCGATCGGTCATTAGCAATTAGCAGTTTGAAAATTAAATTAAGGGGACAGTTTGGGCCAAACTGTCCCCTTAATTTCTAATTGCTAATTGCCGTAAATGCCTGATTTAAAGAGAGTGCCGTTGTACCCGCCAGAGTATGGCAAGGCCCAAAAGTAACGCAAACAAGCTTGGCAAAAGAACCACCACCGACGCGGGCCATGTGTTGAGGACGCCCAAGTGGGAAAAAAGACTGTTGACCAAATGAAAGGCAACCCCGGCAACAATTGCCAGGAAAACCTTCAAGCCTACTGCGCCACCTCTTGCCTGGAGATAGGCCGCCGGCAGAGCAAGCACCAGCATTACCCAGACAGCAATTGGGTAAATCAGCTTCTTCCAGAAGGCAATCTCGTACCGGCCAGCCAACTGCTTTCCCTCCCGGAGGTAATCCACGTAGAGGTAGAGTTCACGCGCCGACATCTGTTCGGGCTTCACCATAAGTGCCCCGAGAGTTGCAGGGGACAGACTCGACCGCAATACGAACGAGTCTAGAAAGCGCATCTGTACCTGCCTAGGATCACCCCCAAGAGTCTGGTACCGAACCCCCAGCAACTGCCATTCAGAGAATTCTTGTCCCGCGGCAGACCCCGTCTGAAGAAAGATTCCCGCGTCAGCGCGAATGACCGCAGATAGCCCAAGATCATTCTCAAACTCATAGACAGTGATTCCGCGCAATGACCGGTCTGGCGCCATAGACTGCAGGTTGATGACACGATGGCCAAGGATTCGCCCCCCCTCGTCGCTAGGGTAGTCACGCAGCCAATAGCCAGAGGACAGCACCGCTCCTCCCGTGCTTCCTAAGGCGCCCGCCCGGACCTGAAGAGCCCGGGACTCCGTAACCGGTAGCACCAGCTCGGCGAGTATGGCAGTGACCAATGCCAAGGGAAGGCCGATACGAGCGACAGTGCCAAGAACCTGCAGAGGGCCCATGCCCGAGGCACGCGCGACCGTAAACTCAGAGGCACCTGCCATCTGGGATAGAGCCCAAACAGTACCAATAAGCGTTGCCACAGGCATAAGTTCGTAGGACATCCCTGGCAGTCGCAGTCCAATAAAGGTAAGAACCTCAGTAATTCCGTAAGTACCTCTCCCCAGGTCGCGCATTTCAGCAACCAGATCCACGAAGGCGAAAAGCCCAACAAACCCGAAGAGCACAAACCCCACATGCAGATAGATCTGTCGGGCCATATAGCGGCGTAGAACACGCATGCGCTAGCTGCTCCTAAGTCTTCGAATCTGCAGCCAGACCCAGTCGATAGGACCGCGCATCAAAGACTGCCTTGCCCAGACGAGAACGGCTGCCATGCCGAGCACTACGCCCGGAACGAGCCAAACCCCTACTGAAAACGGCAATCGGCCTTGAGCGATCCAGGCATGGCTTAAAGCAAGAAGATTGGTCACCAGGACATAGGCCAAGAGCCCCAAGAGAAGTTGAAACGACCGTCCCAGTCGCGGGTTAGTAACAGCAAGAGGAATCGCCAGTAAGGGCATCACGAGACACAGAAGGGGCAGCCCAAGCCGGGCTGCGATTTCCCCCCAGGCGGCAGAATTACCAGCACTTGCCTGATCCCAGAGTGCCGGTAACTGCGAGGCCTTCAAGGGTACTTGACTGACCACCGTTGGGGGAGCCCGGTCAGAGGCTACCCGATAGGAGTCAAACGACATCTCTCTTACCTCTAGACTCCCAAGGTTTAAGTCAGTGCGAGTGCCTTGGTTCAACACAAGCCAGGCCTGACCATCGTCATCTCTTTCGAGTGCTCCACTAGCCGCTAAGGCAACGGCCTCCTGTGAGTCTTGCAATACCCGCAGGAAGACCAACCCCAAGGACTTGCCCGTGTCTTCGGCCACCTCTCCGAAAAAAACTATCCGTCCGCCCTGAGATTCAATGAAGGTACCTGGGCTCACCCTCTGGTCATCAGATCGCGTCTCAAACTGGGTACGCAGAAGATCTACCTGCTGATAAGACCAGGGGGTAAGAACGAAGGAAAACCCTGCAACCGTCAGAGCAAAGGGCCAGACAAAACGCAGCACAGGACGCACCCAGGTTCGCAGGCTCTGGCCGGAGGCCATCCAGACCACCATCTCGGAATCCTTCCAGGCCCTGGTAAAGACCATGAGGACCGCAACATAAGCCGTCAGACTAACCAAAATACCAAGGCTCGTGAGCGAGGACAAGACAATGAGGGGCAGCGCCAGCTCTGAATCCGTGCGGCCCGCGGCGGCGCGCCCCAGAGTCCGAATCAAGGCGGAAGTAACGACGATAGTGAGTAAAACAGCGAATACGCCCCCTGCGAGGCCCCGCAACTCTTGGATAAAAGCTCGCTGAAAGATCACTAACTTTATAATGGGAGGTTATAGGCGTAAGAAATTGGCCGAGAAAAACCAGGCGCACCCTTTTAGGGCGTTTTCTGGGTAGCAAATCACAGATTTCATCGAAAAGGCATTTTGTCATGACAGCGGCAACCCAGAGTAAAGAAACCAAGGAAATTCGTATCCCCAGCGAACAGAAGGCCGATATCGCCTTCACAGCCAGTAACAAGCCAGTGGACCGTGCCCAGGCCGACTGTGCCTGGGTCGGGCTTTTTTCCACCTCGACCGGAGTCGAACTCACAATGCCCGTACGGGTAATAGACAAGGTTTCCGGGGGGGCAATCTCACGACTCCTAAAGGCGGGAGATTTTGATGCCAAGGCTGGGAGTACCCTTCTCCTGCGAGACCTTCAGGGAATCCCATCGACACGGGTGCTGCTCGTTGGTTGTGGGCCGAAGGAGGGCTTTACCGAAAAGGTGTATGCCGATGCGGTACGAGCTGCAACCAAGGCCATGACAGGGCTTAAGGGCGTTAAGAGGGTCTCCTCTTACCTGACCGAACTTCCCGTTGGCGACCGCGGCGGTGAATGGAAGCTGCAGACCCACATCCTGGCCTGTCGCGAGGTGGTATACCGATTTGACCGGTTCAAGACCAAAAAAGAAGGCAGCAAGACCGACGAGCCCAAAGCATCTTCCAAGCCCGCAGCCAAGCCGTCGCGGCCCGAGGGCCCAAGCCTGCAAGCTGTGGAAGTACTTCTTCCGGGCGATATGCGGCCAACCGATGCGCCCCGGGTAATCACCGAAGCCCAGGCTATAGCCAACGGCATTGAACTCACCAAAGACCTCGGTAACCTTCCGCCAAATCTGTGTACCCCCACCCACCTTGCCAATACGGCCCGGGCGCTGGGGCGTCAGTTTCGGCTTAAGGTCGAAGTGCTCGACAAACCAGCCATAGAAAAGCTAGGAATGAATGCCCTCTTGGCCGTCTCTCAGGGCTCCGCCCAGCCGCCCCAGTTCATCGTCATTCATCATAGTGGTGGCACTGCTAAGGATGCGCCGGTGGTTGTGGTTGGCAAGGGCATCACCTTTGACACTGGCGGTATCTCGCTAAAGCCCCCGGCCGATATGGACCAGATGAAATACGATATGTCGGGCGCCGGTACAGTGCTAGGCGTGATGCATGCAGCCGCTGAAATGGGGCTCAAGCGCAATGTCATTGGCGTGATACCAACCTGCGAAAACATGCCAAGTGGCACCGCGACAAGGCCAGGCGATATTGTGCAGACCATGTCTGGGCAGACGGTAGAAATACTCAATACGGACGCCGAAGGCCGATTGATTCTCTGTGACGCCCTCACCTATGTCGAAAGAGAGTTCAAGCCTGAAGCGGTCATCGATGTTGCGACCCTCACCGGTGCCTGTGTTATTGCCCTGGGCCACGTAAATAGCGGTCTCTTTACCTCTGACGACGGATTGGCAGAGGCGCTTCTCAAAGCCGGGAAAGATGCCCTGGATTTCGCCTGGCGACTACCTCTGCAAGACGACTACCAGGAACAGCTTAAGAGCCCATTTGCCGATATGGCCAATGTGGGGGGGCGGTCAGCGGGCAGTATTACTGCCGCATGCTTTCTCTGGCGGTTTGCCAAGTCGTATAAGTGGGCCCATCTCGATATCGCCGGCACGGCATGGAACTCGGGTACCCCGAAAGGGGCAACCGGCAGACCCGTGGGATTACTGCTGCAGTATCTCCGCAATGGCGTCTAGGCGACGGACCGCTTTACGGCGGTCTTTCGCAGTCGCACATAGACCGGCAAAGGTAGTGGCTCAGTGACCACTATCGATTTTCACTTCAACACCGCAGACCGCCTGCTGCACGCCTGCAGGCTGGTTCGCAAAGCCTTTCATTCGGGAAAGGTTTCTGAAGAAAAGCCCCTGCTGGTGTACTGCTCTATAGAGTCCCGGCTCAGGCAGTTTGATGATCTACTCTATGAGTTTTCAGAAGCGGACTTTATCCCGCATGTCGATGCAGAACACCCTCTGGCGGGTGAGTCGCCCGTGCTGCTCTGCCGGGAAAGCTATACCCCCTTAACACCAAGAACGCCCTTTGTTCTCATCAACCTTGATGACGAGGTTCCGGACTTTTTCAGTCGATTTGATCGGGTCTTTGAGGTTGTCGGCCCAGACGAAGACGACAAGCAAAAGGCTCGCCTACGATATACCTTCTACAGAGACCGTGGTTATGCCATTACGCGGCATGACCTCTCTGCCGCAAACCCGACTGGCCACTCACCATGAACAGCCTCCCAAAGTCATTTGAACCCCAAGCGATTGAGTCCTATTGGCGATCTGCCTGGGAAAAGCGTGGAATATTTCAGGCAGGGACGACCGAAGGGGCTGCGCCTTTTTGCATTCAGCTGCCGCCACCCAATGTCACTGGAACACTGCACATGGGTCATGCCTTCAATCAGACCCTTATGGACACCCTGACGCGCTGGCACCGAATGCAAGGCCATAACACCCTATGGCTGCCCGGCACCGATCACGCGGGTATTGCCACCCAGATCGTGGTCGAGCGGCAGTTAGACGCGCAGGGGTTGTCGCGCCAGGACCTCGGACGCGAACGCTTTCTCGAGAAAGTCTGGCAGTGGAAGGAGCAGTCTGGTTCTTCGATTACCGGACAGATGCGCCGAATAGGGGCAAGCTGCGACTGGTCGCTCGAATACTTCACGATGAACCCTGGCCTCTCGAAGATCGTGACAGAGGTGTTTATCAGTCTGTACCGCCAAGGCCTAATCTATCGTGGAAAGCGGCTCGTAAACTGGGACCCGGAGCTTCTCACTGCGGTATCCGACCTTGAAGTACTCAGCGAGGAAGAAGAGGGGCAACTCTGGGAGATCGCCTATCCGGTCTGCGAAAGCAACGAACGTCTAGTCGTGGCCACCACCCGCCCTGAAACCATGCTCGGGGACGTTGCCGTGGCAGTGAACCCGGAAGACACTCGCTATACCCACCTGGTTGGAAAAAAACTGCGTCTTCCTATCGTGGGTCGAGAAATCCCGGTGATCGCGGACAGCTATGTCGACCCTGCCTTCGGCACCGGCTGCGTCAAGATTACTCCGGCCCATGACTTTAACGACTATGCGATCGGGCAGCGTCATGGGCTCGAGATGATCAACATCTTTACGCTGGACGCCCGAATCAATGAGGCCGGGCCCCCTGCCTTCCAAGGGCTCGACCGCTATGCTGCGCGGGAGGCAGTTCTAGGCGTGCTGAAAGCCGATGGGTTCTTGGTAAGTGCCAAGCCGCATAAGCTGATGGTGCCTCGCGGGGATCGCACTGGTGCGGTAATTGAGCCGATGCTCACCAGCCAGTGGTTTGTGGCTATGAGTAAGCCCGCTCCCGACGGGACTTATTCCCCCGGAAAGTCGATTGCAGCCCGTGCCTTAGAGGTGGTCGAGCAGGGGGAGGTGCGGTTCTTCCCGGAGAACTGGACGACTACCTATCGCCAATGGCTTGAGAATATCCAGGACTGGTGTATCTCGCGGCAGTTGTGGTGGGGGCATCAGATTCCAGCCTGGTATAAGGCAGACGAAAATGGCCAGGCTATTGAAGACGGCACGGTGTTTGTCGCCGATACCGAGGCCAAAGCGCGAGAACGAGCAGTTTCGATGGGATGGACTGGACCGATCATTCGAGATCCCGATGTGCTCGACACCTGGTTCTCTTCGGCCCTTGTACCTTTTTCGACCCTCGTGGAAGACGGTAAAGAGTGGGACTCTTCAGCCGGAAAGGAAAAGGGGTTGGCCTATGGAGGGCCTCGCTCACGAAGTGATCTAGCCCAGTTTCTTCCCTCAAGCGTTCTGGTAACCGGCTTTGACATTATCTTTTTCTGGGTGGCCCGTATGGTCATGATGACCTGTCATTTCACCGGCCAGGTGCCCTTTCGCGATGTCTACGTGCACGCCCTGGTGCGCGACGCCGAGGGCCAGAAAATGAGTAAGAGCAAGGGCAACACCCTCGACCCGATCGACCTGATCGATGGCATTGCGCTGGAAGCTTTGGTGCAGAAACGCACAGTGGGCCTCATGAATCCCAAACAGGCGGCCCAGATCGAGAAAAAAACCCGCAAAGAGTACCCCAACGGCATAGCCGCGTTTGGAACTGATGCACTGCGATTTACTTTTGCCAGTCTGGCTACGCCGGGCCGCAACATTAACTTCGACCTCTCGCGATGCGAGGGCTACCGTAATTTTTGCAACAAGCTCTGGAATGCCAGCCGGTTTGTTCTGATGAACTGCGAGGATAAGGACTGTGGCTTAAACGTATGTGCGGGCGACTGCGGCCCTGACGGTGCGCTGCATTTCAGCTTCGTTGACAAATGGATTGTCTCCGAGCTGCAGCGTACCGAGGCAGAGGTGCACCACCAACTCAGCCAGTATCGTTTCGACCTGGCCGCCAAAGCCCTTTATGAGTTCGTCTGGAATGAATTCTGCGACTGGTATCTTGAGCTTGCCAAAAACGCCCTTCAGGGCCCCGCAGAGAATGCGGCAAAGGCTGCGCGCCGTACGTTGTTGCGGGTGCTTGAGGCCACCCTGCGGCTCGCGCACCCGATTATTCCTTTCGTCACCGAGGCGCTCTGGCAGGCGGTTGCGCCAGTTGCCCTGAAGTCCACTAGGCTCTTGTCCGGGGAAGATGACTCCATCGCCACTGCGCCCTACCCGGTGGCCGAACTAAAGAAGATTGACCCAGTCTCTGATGCCCAGATGGCCGAGCTAAAAGCCCTAGTAGGCGCTATACGCAGCCTTCGGTCTGAAATGGGCCTCGGGCCCGCCGACCGGGTGCCCCTGCGTATTGGATTAGACGACCTTGTTGGGAAGACAGACGAGGCGCAAACGCCAGCCGCGACAACCGCCATCGATTTTCTAAATCACAACCACGACCAGGCAGTGGCCCTGGCTGCATTGAAATCTCTGGGACGCCTCAGTGATATCGAGGTGGTGGGGGCCATTCGCCCGGAAGGCGAAGAGAGTCTCGCCCCGGTGCAGATCGTGGGCTCTCTGCGCCTGATGCTGCGCGTTACAGTAGATACTGAAGCCGAGCGTGCACGCATCGAGAAGGAGTTCGCACGTATTCAAGAAGAAATTCGAAAGGCGCAGGCAAAGCTCGATAACCCGCAGTTCGTCGATCGCGCGCCCGAATCTATTGTGCAACAGGAGCGCGAACGGCTGGCTCAGTTCATCGCCCTATCAGAGAAGGTTGCAGCGCAGAAAAGAGCGGTGGAAAGCCTCTGAACCGAGGCGGTTGTAGGGGGTAATCGGTGCAGGGAGACTCTGTTTGGAAGCCGGGAGACTCGCGACCATGGGTTTCTGGCAACACCTTGGCGCAAAAAAAAGAAAGGCGATGCTGATCTCTCGGCCTCGCCCCCAAATGGCCGCTTGGCTTTCGCTTCTGCGGCCTCTCCTCCTCAACGAACCTTGACCTTATCAATCCGAGGCGGCCATATCAAGTTGTGGTGCAGTATAAAAAACCGGTTTGTAGAAGGCTCGACGAGGCAAAAAGCCCTAGGCACCTGAACAAACGACTGTCAAAGTCTTTGCGCAGTCAAATTTGCCTTCAAAAACTAGCGTAATCCCTAGTCATCTTGACCCGTCCATCTTCGGAGCGTTCAGCTCTTGGTTGCGGTGCCCAGCCCGAGGGTCTGCGGGGGTTATTTGCGGTGCCCAACCCGAGGGTCTGCGGGGGTTATTTGCGACGGAACGAAGGTGGAGTCGCAAATCTCTCGCAGGGCCCGAGCATGTGCTGAAACAGAAGGACCGAGCGTGTGCTGACATGCAAGGCCGGTCTAGCCCATGACCGGTCGCCTCCTCGCGGCTTTCGCAACGCTCGTCGGCGTCCCGTTCATGCGCTCCCCGGCCCTTCGTGCTGGGTGAGGCAGCTGCGCTTTGTGGTTCCGCGGCGCTTATTTACGGTGCTCAGTCCGAGGGACTGGGGGAATTAAGCGAGCGTGTCGATTCTCTCCGGGGGATCACGGACCTCAAAGACATCCCGCGTAC
>JBMSYB010000060.1:0-9569 GCA_049426285.1 Burkholderiaceae bacterium | reverse complement strand
CTTAATTCCCGCAGGGAATTAAGTAAACTGTCACCGTAATTGAAATTCTAACGCTAGACCAAGCTGCGAGCAAAAGGGCCGGCGCCAAGGCTACTGAACTCGGCAAGGATTTCGGGCGCCCGATGAGGATTCTGCCGCAGCGCCTCTAAAACATCGGGGGACGCCTCTACTAGGCCATCAATATGCAGCGCTGCCGCCCCGCCGCGATGGGCAAACTGCATATGCCACTGGCTAAAAAGCCGGATGGGAATCTCAGAGTCGGTGATCACCCGAATATTCTGGTGGCGGCTGTCTTTCTGAATGGCATGCCATACCCGTTGCAGCGATAACGGTGGGCCTTCAATCCACTGAAAAAAGTGCCCCTCGTCATAGACCAAGAGACCGGTAAGCCCCTCGGCCCGATTACGCGCGCGGGCCGCCGCGAGGAGATACAGCAGCTCGACCTCGCTAAAGGGCTCAGCAGCCTGACTGTGGTATACGAGTGTGGACAAGATAGACATTATGTGGTTCTACGCTCCCTGACATGTTCTAGTGTCAACCTTTATGGACGTATTTGCAACCACAATGCCGAAAAAAAATCAGGTCAAAAAAGCGTAAAGAGCCACCGGACCGCCTGACCGGCCCATTACCTCTGGAATTGCACCAGTTTGGCCAGTTCTCTTTTACTTTGTTTGCGATTCTCGCGTGGCGGAATACCCGGTCAATTGCCCTAGATTGGCCATGAGCGCATGCTGCTGGCCCCGCAGCTGCTCAAAGGCCATTTCAAGCGCATCAAGGGCATCGTGAACCTCTTTGAGATCCTCGTTCACCTCAGCCACCGTCGGGTCAAGCACTAGGTTTACGGCAGCACGTCGCAGGTCCTCAAGCGACTGTGTCGCAAGGGCCAAGGCCTTTTCGGAATCATAAAGCTTCTGCTCAAGACCTCTTGCAAAGGTACTGCCACCAACTGCAGGCGCCACCCGAATCGAGGCAGGAGGGGCTGGCAGAGGCGCTTCCTGCGCAATCCTGCGCTCCTGATGCCGCGGGGGCGCAACAGGGCCAAGCGCAGGCTCACGGCCATGGGCCTCCTGGGGCGTGGCGGGCGCGCTACCCAGAACATTCGCCAGAAAAAGAGACACCAGAGTCAAAATACCCAGGCACAGACCAAGCACTACCCAGGGCAGAAATGCGGGCAGGCCGTCGTCATCGAACCGTCGGATCACCGAAGGAAAAAGACCTTCGCGCAGCCCTGATCGGCCCACCTGCTCGGCAAAGTCCCACAGTGCCGAATAGGCCCGCCAATGGGGTGCCCAGTCAGAAGAATGCCCAGACGGTGGCGGCAGAAACACCAGATCTAGCGCATAGGCCAGTGCAGCAAAGACCAGCAGCAGCCCGGCAGCCATTCCCAAAGACCGTGTCACCCAATAGCCCAACATGTGCCCCTTCTCTTCCGCCATCTGCCCTAACCCAGCGCCTGTGAGTCCACGCCCGATGCCTGCTCCAGACTCGGTCTTTCCGTGGACGGCAACCAGTCTAGCCCATCGGCCCAGACCGCTTGCCGCACATCACCATCACAGGACTGCAGAAGCACCAGATGGCGTGCCGGAACTGGCGATACCGGACCCTCTGGGCGCGCCCCGCCGGCAAGCCTACCGGCCCCGAGTAGTTCTTGGGGCTCGCGCGCGAGTACTGGCTGCCCCAGCGCAAAACCAAGCTGGCCAGACGCGCTTTCGGAAGCCGCAGGCCCATCCCATGCAGCGACAAACTGGGCAGCCGCGGCCACCCGCAGAATCTCTTCAGCAGCCAGAGAGTAAGCCTGCTCCCGGCGGTAGACCGTAACAATCATGTCGGCTGGGCGGATCGGGTCCAGACAGGCCCCTGCGGGCAGGCGCGGGCAAGCCCCAGAAGGTAGGCAGCATGCTCAGAGAGCTCACTGGGCGACGGCCTGACCACCCGCAGCCGCGATAGCAGCGCAGGATCGCTGGCCTGCGGCATGCTGGGGTCATCGTCGGCCGTAGGCATGGCCAAGGATTCCTGTCCGCGGGTCATGGCCAGATAGACCTCGGCGAGCAACTCGGCATCGAGCAGGGCCCCGTGCAGCTGCCGATGGCTATTAGAAACGTTGTACCGCGCGCACAGCGCATCAAGAGAGTTTCGCTGCCCCGGGTGCATCTGCCGCGCCATCTCGAGGCTATCCACCACCGATATATCGCCTTGGGAGGCCAGGCTTGGCATTTTCAGGCGGGCGAACTCCGCATTCAAGAATCCCAGGTCGAAGGGGGCGTTGTGTATCACCAGGCAGGCGCCCTTTAAGAATCCCAAAAGTGCCTCAGCGACCTGCGCAAAAACCGGCTCATGGGCCAGGCGCTCCAGGGTAAGCCCGTGTACCTGGATGGCGGCCTCATCAATGGCCCGCTCGGGATTCAGAAAGTAGTGCAGCCGTCGGCCCGAAGGGCGACGACCGAGGATCTCGATGCAGCCGATCTCAATGACCCTGTGCCCGTCTTCGGGCTTCAGGCCAGTGGTTTCGGTATCGAGGACGACGAGACGCGAGAGACTACCCATGCGTAGATAGTAGGCAGAACGAACAAAGTGAGCAAGGTGCCCAGGCTCATGCCACCAACCACCACCCAGCCAATTTCGCGGCGGCTCTCGGCGCCCGGGCCGGTGGCCAAGGCTAAGGGAAGCGCCCCACTGACCGTGGCGATGGTGGTCATAAGAATAGGCCGAAACCGGCGCACTGCGGCGCGGTGGGTTGCCTCATAGACCGCAAGACCCTCGGCACGCAACTGATTGGCAAATTCCACAATCAGAATGCCGTTCTTGGCAATCAAGCCGATAAGGGCGACAAGTCCAATCTGGGAATAGACATTGAGCGACCCCTTGGTAACCCAGATGGTGAAAAGCGCCCCCGTTAGGGCCAGGGGCACCGCCACCAGGATTACAACAGGATGTAGAAAGCTCTCAAACTGGGCGCTGAGCACCAAAAAGATAAAGACCAGGGCGAGCACAAAGACAAACAAAAGAGTGCTCTGGCTATCTCGATACTCGCGAGACTGACCGTCATAGTCGAGCTGATAGTCCGCTGGAAGCTTCTCGCGGGCCAGCGTCTCAACCATGGAAAGCGCCTCGCCAATCGATACCCCTGGCGCCAGCCCCGCGGTAATCGTCACCGCGCGCTGCTGCAGAAAGTGATTCAGCTCGCGCGGGCTTACCGACTCGGAGAGCTTCAAGACACTGGAAAGCGCCACGGGCGCGCCGTTTCGGCCCCGTACATAGATGTCGCGAATATCCTGCGGAGTGTCGCGGTCGCGGCGCTCGAGCTGCACTATCACATCGTACTGCTCGTTACCCTTCTTAAACCGGGTTACCTGCCGCCCGCCCAAAAGGCTCTCAAGTGTTCGGCCTATAGCCTCCACCTGAACCCCGAGGTCGGCGGCCCGTTCCCGGTCTATCTCGATACGGATCTCCGGCTTATTGAGCTGCAGATCAGTATCTACGCCTTGCAGCATCGGGTTCTGAATCAGTTCCCGGCGCAGCTGCTCAGTGACGGCAGCAAGCTGCTCGATAGGAGCAGAAGAGAGAACCACCACCTGAATCGGCCGAGATCGGACATTCTGGCCAAACGAAGGGGGCGGTACCGCAAAGGCGCTAATACCGGGTATCGACAGCAACTGTGGCTGCAGCGAGGCGGCAATCTGTTGGGTGGAACGACTGCGGTCTTCCCAGGGAACAGGCCGGAAAAAGGCAATGCCGCGCTCTACCGTAGGGGTACCTGCAATGACAAAATACTTATCCGCCTCAGGCACCGCATCGAAGATCTGCTCTATACGCA
This sequence comes from Burkholderiaceae bacterium, assembly GCA_049426285.1. Classification (GTDB taxonomy): domain Bacteria; phylum Pseudomonadota; class Gammaproteobacteria; order Burkholderiales; family Burkholderiaceae_A; genus Hahnella. The sequence continues at coordinate 5,755 of JBMSYB010000060.1, read as the reverse complement.
GGGCGTAGCGGGCGGTGTAGTCAATCGAGCTACCCTCCGGCGCGGATAAGGGAACGACGAAGAAGCCTCGGTCTTCAAACGGAGAGAGTTCCTTTTTAATCGTGCCAAAAAGACCAACGCCCAGGGCGACTACCAGTCCTACCGCAAGCAGTACCGTCTTGCGACGATGCAGAAGGCCTGGAAGAAAATGATCGTAGGCGGAGACCAGCCTCTGAAATCCGCGGTCAAACCAGTCACCTGCCCGATGCGCCCAGGCCAGCCCCGGTCGCGCCGCCCGCTTTGCCTGTAGCGTCTGCGGTGACTGCAGCAGGCGGCTGCACATCATGGGGGTGAGGGTTAGGGCAACAAAGCCCGAGATGAGAACCGCACCGGCCATAGCCATGGCGAATTCGGTAAAAAGTCGACCGGTTCTTCCCTCGGAGAAGGCCATAGGGGCAAAAACGGCTGCCAGGGTGAGGGTCATGGCAACGACCGCAAAGCTGATCTCTTTCATGCTCTGTGAGGCAGCCTGCTCTGGCGGCATTCCCTGCTCAACGTGGTGGGCCGAGTTCTCCAGAACCACAATCGCATCGTCGACCACCAGACCGATGGCAAGTACCAGGGCCAGTAGCGTCAGGGTGTTAATCGAATAGTCCAGCGCATAGAGAATGGTAAAGGCAGAGATCAGCGAGACCGGAATAGTGACGATGGGAATAATCGACGCGCGCAGAGACCGCAGGAAAATGAAGACCACCAGGGCCACCAGAATCACCGCCTCCGTGATAGTCTTCACGACCGCGCGGATCGAGCGATCAATAAAAATAGAATTGTCGTTGGCAATTTCAATCGCCACATCGGGCGGCAGGTCGCGCTGAATGAACGGTACCGCGTCGGTGACTGCCTGCGACAGGGTAAGCGGATTGGCAGTCGCCTGTTTAATGACCCCCATGGCTACCGTGGTGCGGCCCCGAAACCGTGCGACCCGTCGCTCGTCCTGCGGCGCGATCTGCACCCGTGCCACATCGCCCAGACGTACCAGTGCCCCCGTGCCCTGCGGAGCCCGCAAGACAATGGCCGCAAACTCCTCCGGCGTCTGCAGGTCGGTGGGCGCCATGACAGAAAATTCTCGACCGGGGGTCTCCACACGTCCGGCGGGAATCTCCACATTCTGACGGCGCAGGGCATCTTCCACGTCCTGCACAGTGACCTGTTGGGCGGCGAGCCGATCACGATCAAGCCAGATGCGCATGGCGTAACGGCGGTCGCCGAAGATCGTGACATCGGCTGCACCGGGCAGGTTCTGTAGCCTTGGCTTTACCGTGCGGTTAGCAATGTCGGAGAGCTCCATTAAAGAGAGCTTGGGACTATTGAGGGTAAGCCAGATAATCGGCTGGGCGTCGGCCTCAACCTTTGAGACCACCGACTCGTCCACGCCATCCGGAAGACGCGACCGCACCCGGGACACCCGATCGCGCACATCCGAAGCAGCGCTATCGGGGTCTCGGGCCAGGTTAAACCGCACGGTAATCTGCGAGCGCTCCGACCGAGAGATCGAGGTAAGGACTTCCACGCCCTCAATGCCAGCAATGGAATCCTCGAGGGGCTTGGTTACCTGAGACTCGATAATTTCAGGGGAGGCTCCCCGGTAGTTCGTACTAACGGTAACCACCGGTTCATCGATCTTCGGATACTCCCGAATCGTAAGCCGGTCAAAGCTCACCAGCCCAAGCAAGACCAGCACGAGTGAGAGCACGGTGGCAAAAACCGGGCGCTCAATACAGATCTGAGATAAACGCATGGTTTACAGGCCCGTGGCGGGCATAGCCCTAACGGGCTGGCCGGGAGCCCGAATCTTGAGCTGACCGGCAACCACTACCGAGTCACCCAGGGCAAGGCCGGAACGAACCTCGACCTCACGCTGCAGCCGAATACCTGTCTGAATTCGTGCCTGCTCCACCCGGCCGTCCTTCACACGCCAGACAAAAAATCCCTCACGGTCTCCGACCAGGGCCTCCTCAGAGACCAAGAGCGCACCTGGGCGGTCGTAGAGATTAAGGCGGGCGCGACCAAACATACCTGTCTTGAACTGCTGTCCCGGGTTCTCCACCAATGCACGGAGCTGCAGAAACCGACCGTCCTGGTCCACCCGCACATCGACGGCAGCCACCTGGGCGTGCATCGCGCGATCGGCCTGATCAGTCTGCACCATTAGCCGCTGTCCAACGCGTACCAACTCGGCGAATCGCTCGGGTACCCGAAAGTCAAAATGCATGCGGCGGTTGTCCTCAAGTACCGCAAGCAGTTCACCATCCTTCACATAATCGCCGACACTATGCTGACGTAGTCCTACCCGACCGGCAAAAGGTGCTCTAAGCTCCGTGCGGGCAAGCCGGGCCTGGGCAAGATCACGCTTGGCAGCAGCGATTTCGGCATTGGCCTTGGCCTCATCAAGGCCACGTGAGCTAATAAACTGGCGACCGAACAGATCTTGGGCGCGCTTGAAATTAGAGGCAGCAAGGTCAGCCTCGGCCTGGGCCTGGGCGAGTTCAGCCCGCGCAATGCGGTCATCGAGCCCAATGAGCAGATCACCGGCTGCAACCGACTGACCGTCCTTGTAGTTGATTCGCAAGATTCGGCCGGGAATCTCAGGCCTTAGCTCCACCGAGTTCACCGCCTGAAACTCGCCAGTGACCGAGAGAATCTCTGAGATGTCCCGCTGCACCACCGGCAAAACCTCGACCACAGTGGGGGGCCCGCCACCACCCTTACCGGCTCCGCCGGGGCCTGCACCAGCAGCAGGTGCACCGCCCGAAGACGGCCCACCCGGGCCTGCGCCACCACCGGGCCCGGACTTGGCTGGCCCCGCCGAATTTGCGGCCGCAGGCGGAGCACCACCCCCAGCTGCAGGGCCACCCGAGCCGCCAGAGAATAGCCCCGTCCACCAGTCAAGCCGATGGCCCACCAGGCCTAGTATGACCACCGCCGTTATCGTTAATGCCAGTACTCGAGTCTTCACACTTTCCTCTCTCACGCTACCCTTTGGACCGCAACACCTGCTCTACGCCGCGATTGGCCAGCCCATCTGCCCGCTCATTTTCGGGGTGACCCGAATGGCCCCGCACCCAATGCCAGTCAATCCGATGCCGACTGCGCGCCGCATCAAGAGCCAGCCAGAGGTCTTGGTTAGCCACGGGCTTACCCGCCGCAGTCTTCCAGCCCTTGGTCTTCCAAGCGGCAAGCCACGACTCAATACCATTCTTGACATACTGCGAGTCGGTAAAAATTCGTACCTGACAGCTGCGGGTTAAGGCATTGAGCCCCTCAATCACCGCGCGCATCTCCATACGATTGTTGGTTGTCTGGGCCTCACCACCATACAGTTCCTTCTCATGCGCACCGAACCGCATGAGAACCCCCCAACCCCCGGGCCCTGGATTTCCTTTGCACGCCCCATCAGTATAGAGGTCTACACGAGCCGACTTGGTCTGGTCGGCAGACTGGGAAGCAGAGTTCACCTTCGGTATCCGACTTCCGAACGCTCCTGGCCGGCAACCCGGGTCGTCGCTACAACACCCGAACGCGCGGTTCGGCGACCCTTCCAGCCTGCCCGCATCATGCGCAGCCCTTCGCGACGCTTCACCGCAACCAGCAGATAGACAGCGCCCAGACCCGGCCACCAGCGGGCACCCGCGGGCTCTAGCCACTGAAGACGATTCCACCATGCGGGGTGCGTCACAAATGGGCGATAAATACCGCAGGCCCCGGCCTCCGGTACCAGCCCCAAAAGCCGACACCAGTCCTTTACCCTACTCAGACTCAGCCAATGCCCCTCCACCGGAGGAAAAAGGCTTGTGGCATTCGGGCGATGCAGGGCCCAGAGGCTTAACGGGTTAAAGCCCAAGATTACAATCCGGCCATCGGGAATCAGCACGCGCTCTGCCTCACGCAGCAGATCGTGTGGCTCAGGGATGAGCTCGAGGCAATGGGCCATGACAATCAAATCGGTCGACTCACTCTCAATAGGCAGGGCATTGGGAAGACAGACCAGCTGGTTTCTGCCAGCCTCGTCTTCTTCAGGAGAAACAGTCTGCGGCTGATAAAAACTTACGCGAGCGCGACAAGGCATGCGATTCATGGCAAGCGCATCGAGCCCGGAGGGCCCGACCTGCAGAGCACGATAGCCAAAGCTGTCTTGCAGCCGATCATTAAGCCAAGCCTGCTCCAGCCTGATGAGCGACTGACCAGCAGGGCTATCGAGCCATCGGGTCCAGGCAAAATAGGGGTTCTGCTGCAAATCGAGGATGCTCCTTCATGAAAATACATGCGCTGCCTGCATTTGCTGACAATATCATCTGGGGCTTGGAGTCTGCAGGCGAACTAGTGGTGGTGGACCCCGGCCAGGCCGAACCCGTGCTGCGGTTTCTTTCAGACCGGGGCCTTAAGCTCTCGGCGATCTTGGTCACCCATCATCATGCCGACCATACCGGCGGTATTGGCGATCTTCTAGCCCAGTTGCCCACGAAGACAAAAGAGGGGCTTGCGGTGTTTGGTCCCGGCTATTGCAAGAGCCTCGGGGTCAGTCACGAAGTAACAGACGGCTCAGAGGTCTGGCTTTTCAACCATAGCCTGCGGCTTGAGACGATTGCCTGCCCCGGGCATACCGTCGACCACATCGCCTTTTTCACCCACCCCTCAGGGCAGGCGCCCATGCTATTTTGCGGAGACACCCTCTTTGCAGGAGGATGCGGCCGCCTCTTGGGGGGCACGGCTGAACAGCTATTCCACTCGCTGGGCAGGTTCGCGGCGCTCCCAGACGATACCCGGGTTTTCTGCGCCCATGAATACACCCTGAACAACCTGCTGTTCGCAGCCCAGGCCTTGCCGAGCAATGCTGCTATTCGCAACCGGCTTATCGATGTGAAACGCCAACGGGAACAGGGACTATGCACCCTGCCGTCGACAATTGGCCTGGAAAAAAGAACCAACCCCTTTCTGCTTTCGGTGGCCGAGGCAAACCTGAAACAATTCGCTGCGCGGCGCATCGCTAAAGATAACTTTCGTCCCTAAGCCAAAACTATTCGCATCAAAGTATATTCCCCGTAAAATAACGAGATGTCCTTTCGCTTTCCGCCGCGACCTATCGCACCCCGTTATTTTTTCTCGCACATCTCCATTCTGGTTGTCCTGGGCCTGTCTGGCTGCGCAACCGTGGCTCCGCCAACACCTGCCCCGGTTGCAGACCTCGGGCCCGCCGTCGACAAAACCGCAGCGACAGCATCATCCAATGCGGAGACCAAAGCCACACCGGCGCAACCAGACGGCACTCCTGCAGAACCCGCCCAGCGCGATATTCCCACCTTTGGAAATGCGCCTGCCTTGCTGCAGCTTCCTGAAAACGAATCGGCGAGCACCAAGGGACAAAGCCACAGCACATCGGCCTATGACAACCTGCTTGAGCGCATCCGTGCAGGTTTCGCCATGCCAGAGCTACCCAGTAGCCTGGTGAACCGCTATACCAAGCGATTTGTCTCCAACCCCGAATACCTCAATCGCGTCTTCGACCGAGGGGGCCGCTATCTGCATCACATTGTTGAGGAGATCGAGGCCCGGGGGCTGCCCACCGAGCTTGCCCTTCTGCCAGTCGTAGAAAGTGCCTTTAATCCGCAGGCCACATCGCGCGCTAAGGCAGCGGGGCTCTGGCAGTTCATCCCCTCCACTGGCCGGGTCTTCAACCTCTCGCAGAACTGGTGGATGGATGAACGCCGTGACGTCATCG
>JBMSYB010000059.1:0-9852 GCA_049426285.1 Burkholderiaceae bacterium | reverse complement strand
ACGGCGGCTCTTTAGAAGGATCATGGCCCATTTCAACAGCATGGGCCTCGTAGTTGCGGCCAATGCAGTAAATGCGATGCACGGGCATTACCTCTTTACGGCCTCGCACGGGAAGAACAGGCTGTGAAGCAGGGGGAAATAAGAGAGAAGCTGCAGTCATGGTTGTCTCACCTTGGTTGAACGAAAAATTGCCATTTGTCTTGTATTGATCGAGAGGAGAAGAACATAGCATGCCGTACCTATGCCCTGCCAACTGGTTTCAAAAGCAGACGGGCCTCGAAGGCTGACGGGCTTCGATGACCGGGGCACGAAGGGAAAACCCTTAGCGGAACGCGCATCTTAGGATTTGATAATAGGGGTCTTTTAAATAATCAATGTTTCAGCAAAAGCAACGAGGCCCTCATAAAAATGATAGAACAAAAGCCCTTGGTAATTGGCATCGCGGGTTATGGCTGGTGGGGGAAGGTTATCGCGGCGCTGCTGACCCAGTCTCCGCTTTTTAACCTTCGCTGCATTGCTGAGCCAGTGCTAGCACTCCACCCCAGTCCCCGGCCACTTGCGCTTCAGTCTGTGAAGTTTCTTGATAGCTATGAAGCCCTGATTAGCGAGCCAGGCTTAGAGGCCGTTGTCATTTGTACACCCCATCCGCAGCATGCGGACCAGATCGTTGCTGCAGCCCGCGCGGGTCTTCATGTTTTCTGCGAGAAGCCGCTGTGTCTAAATCTTGCGGATGCCGACAGGGCCATTCAGGCCTGCGAAGATGCCAAACGGGTTCTGGGTATTGGCCACGAGCGACGGTTCGAGCCCGCCATGCAGCTGCTTCAGCAGGAGGTTGCTCAGGGTGTTTATGGAACCACCCTGCAGATCGAGGCCAATTTCAGCCAAGATAAGTTTCTGGCGCTACCGAAAGACAACTGGCGACTCTCTAATGCAGTTGCACCGGTTGGTCCGCTCACTGCCACGGGGATTCACCTGCTAGACCTCTCGGTTTCCTTCTTCGGTAAGCCCAAGGCAGTAGCCGCGCGCTTAGGTGCAAGGGGAGCTGGCTTCGAAAATGGCGATACGCTGGCGGTATTTCTGGAGTTTGCCTCTGGAGCGGTCTCCTTGATTAGCGCCATATTGGCCACTCCATTTGATGGCAGATTTGCTATTTATGGCTCCCAAGGCTGGTGTGAGATTCGAGACCGGAGCCATCCCGAGAACCCGTCTGGCTGGGACATCACAAAGACTTTACGGGGACAAGCAAAACAGACCGCATTCTTCGAGCCGCATCAGGCCGTTCGCGCGAACCTTGAATCGTTTGCCTCTGCAGTGCACGGGCGATCTATTTATCCTGTGGACAATCAACAAAAGCGCTTTACCGTCGCCGCGCTTGAGGCTGTTATAAAGGCTGTTTCAACGGGGCAGGTAGAGGCTATTCGCCTCTAATACACAGGATATTTTCTTCATTACGGAGGCCAGATCATGTCAGTTGTAACTCTCAAAACCATTTCTCTAGAAACCGCAACCGTGATTGCACAAAAAGCACTCCAGTCGGCCAGAACCCGAAAGTTTCTGCCGCTTGCCGTCACTGTGCTCGATATTCGTGGCGAGGTGAAGGTGCACCTTGCCGAGGATGGAACATCGCTCTATCGCTTTAAGATTGCAACGGGTAAAGCGCGCGGTGCCCTTGGCCTGGGATTTGGTAACCGCGAGCTGCAGCGGCGCGCGGAGAAAGCCCCTTTCTTTATACACGCGGTTCAGCATCTCAGTGAGGGGGATATGGTTCCCGTACAGGGCGGGGTGCTCATACGCGATGCGCAAGGCACGCTGCTTGGCGCAGTCGGCATTAGCGGCGAAACCTCTCCGAATGACGAGGTCTGCGCGGTAGACGGTATTGTTGCCGCAGGTTTGACTCCTGACCACGGTGACCCCAATGCTTAAAGTCTGGGGTCGGGTCACCTCGATCAATGTTCAGAAGGTGCTCTGGGTGCTTGATGCCCTTGGTCTTTCCTATGCGCGAGAAGACGCAGGCTTGGAGTATTCGGTGAACAAAACGGAGGCTTTTCTTGCAAAGAATCCCAATGGTCGGGTTCCTCTTCTTGAAGATGACGACTATGAAATCTGGGAGTCACATAGCATCTGCCGGTATCTCTGCAGCAGGCCGCACCTACCTGTAAGCGCGGTCCAGGTGGCCGAACAGCTCTACCCCGCAGACCCAAGAGAAAGGGGCCAGGTAGACCAGTGGCTCGACTGGACGCTCTGGGGCGTGAGCAGTCCTATGGTGACCGTGTTTCGCCAGCGTGTCCGTCTTGCACCGGAAAAGCGCGAACCCGCCCGTATTCACGAGGCTGAGCAAGAGTCTCGAGAGCATTTTGCGATTGCAAGCCAGCAGCTTGAGAGATCGGCTTTCTTGGCGGGTGACAAGCTTAGCCTAGCAGACATTGCGCTCGCGCCGATTGCCTATAGGGGAGCTTGCCTGGGGGTGTTTGACAACCGCTTGGTCGGGCTTACCCGCTGGATTGAACGGCTCAATAATGAAGAAAGTTACAGAAAGTGGGTATCCGTACCCTTGCGCTAGTTGGCGCGTTTTTCGTCAATCAGGGCCAACAGCCGTTCGGGTGAAATGGGATACTCATTGATCTTCACTCCTAAGGGCTTAAGCGCATCTTCAACCGCCGAGATCACGCAGGCTATTGCCGGAATAGTTCCCCCCTCGCCTGCCCCCTTAACGCCCAGAGGGTTTATCGGCGACGGACTCTCCATGTGGGTTACGTGAAACCTGGGCATTTCGCTTGCAAGCGGCAGCAGATACTCTCCAAGATTGCTGCATAGAGGCTGGCCCGTATCGCGGTCGTACTTCATGTGTTCGAAAAGCGCATTACCAATTCCATGCACAACACCCCCAATAATCTGGCCATCGACCAGTCGCGGATTGAGAATGGTGCCGCAGTCGTGGGAAACCCAGTAATCGAGTAGCGTCACCTCTCCGGTTTCGACATCAACCTCCAACTCGCAGATGTTTGTTCCATTAGAGAATACCGGCTGCCTGGCGGTGTGGTAGGCCGTAGCCTCAAGCCCCGGGCTGAACCCCTCAGGCACCAGCGCATTCACATTTGCGACAAGTCGCCTGCTGATATCGCCAAGGCCAAGGTGCTTGCCAGGTACCCCTTTGATGCCTACCCGGCCGTTATCTAGTTCGAGGTCAGACACAGCGGTCTCAAACTCTTGCGCGGCAAACGCTAAGACTTTTTCACGCACCTGTTCTGCCGCAAGCCGCACGCTGGGCCCGACCATGGCCGCAACACGGCTTCCCACCGTAGAAAGGGCGCGAGCAGTCGACTCGGTATCACCGGTGCGTACGAGTACCTGGTGCGGAGACACACCAAACGAATCCGCAGCAATCTGCGCGACGATGGTCTCAAGCCCCTGGCCCTGAGCACAGGAACCCACTTCGACCAGTATGCGTCCGGTTGGCAGAACCTTAACCGTGGCACCCTCATAGGGGGGAAGCCCCGAGTCTTCGTTATAGCTTGCAATGCCCAACCCCCGCCATTTACCCGCCTGCATGGCCTGTCTGCGCCGCTCTTCAAACTCAGAGAATCTGCTGGCGGCAAGGGCCATATCTAAGGTGGCATGGTAGTCGCCCGAATCGTACTCCACCGGCACACCCGAGGAAAAGTGCGCCCCAGTTTTATACGGAAATTGCTCTTTAGTAACGAAGTTACGTCTGCGTAGCTCTACCCTATCCAGGCCAAGCTCTCTGGCGATGGTATCGATCGTGCGCTCAATCACGAAGATTGCATTCGGCCGACCTGCTCCCCGTATGGGTGTGGACGGCACCGCGTTAGTAAGCGCCGCCTGCAACTGAACATCGATCGCCGCGATCGAATACGGGCCAGGAAATGGCACGATCGACGTATTTGGGAGCAACAACCCATAGGGAAGATAGGCCCCATTATCGTGAATGCAGAGGGCACGAATACCCAGTATCTTTCCGTCTCGGGAACAGGCCGCAGAGACCTGCCACCACTGATCCCTTTGCTGATTGGTCGCGACAAAGTTCTCTCTGCGATCCTCAATCCACTTCACTGGCCTGCCGATCTTCTGGGCGACAAGCGCCACTACCAATTCCTCGGCATAGTGCACCGCCTTAGGGCCGAAACCCCCGCCAACATCCGGTGCAATAACACGGATGCTGGATTCCTCTCGATTGAGATAGGCGGCGAGAAACCGGCGAACAAGAAACGGCGACTGGGTTGCACTCCATATCGTCAGCCGACCGGTACCCGGTTCGGACTGAGCCAGAACTCCGCGGCATTCCATGAACTGGGGAGAGCCCCGATGTTGAAAATAGGCTTCATCAAACACATGATCTGCCTGAGAAAACGCTGCTTGGATATCGCCGAATTTCCAGTGCAGCGTTGCCGCAAGATTCGATTCCTGCGTAAGCTGCACGGGAGGTGCCCCTGGCTTGAGGGCTTCGCGGGCGTCAATAACGCAGGCAAGAGAATCTAGTTCGAGCGCAATGGCCTGAACGCCGTCCTCAGCAATATAGCGATTCTCGGCAATTACCACAGCGATTGGCTCGCCGACGAAACAGACTTCGTCTTTGGCAAGCGGGTACTGGGTAATGTCGGTCTTGATCGCCGGATGAGGATAGGCCTGAAGCATGCGCTGTTGGGCCTGAGGCCCAAGGTCTGCCAGGGTATAGGCCGCAACAACCCCCGGAATAGAAAGCGCTCTGGTGAGGTCAATCGAACAAATGCGGGCATGCGCCTCGGGCGAGCGCAAAAACGCGGCAGCCAGGGTACCGGGCAGGCGAATGTCATCGACATACTGCCCACTACCCGAGACAAGTCGTGCATCTTCAAGGCGGCTGACTGCCGCGCCGATATTACGGCCGCCCATGGGTCTTTGACTCCCGAATTGCCTGGGCTGCCTGTAAGGCGGCGCGGACAATACCCTGGTAACCGGTGCATCTACAGATGTTTCCAGAAATCAGTTCACGAATCTCTCGCTCGGTAGGCGACGGGTTCTCTTCAAGAAAGGCGGCAATTGTCATCTGCATGCCAGGGGTACAAAAACCACACTGCAAACCATCGCAGTCAGTAAAAGCCTGCTGAACCGGGTGCAGACTGCCATCGGATTCCTTTAGACCCTCTACGGTCTTAAGAAATGCGCCTTCGGCTTGAACCGCGTACATGGTGCACGAGCGCACCGCTCTGCCATTTAGCTGAATCGTGCAGGCGCCGCAGACCCCATGCTCGCAGCCCACATGGGTACCCGTTAGCCCACAGACGTGCCGGATAAAATCGGCCAAGGTAATGCGCGCTTCGACCTCGGCTTCGTAGGTCTTCCCGTTAATCGAGAGGCTAACCTTATGCAGTGTGGTCATGTGACCGACCTTTTCTTAAGGGCGTCCGCGCAGGCATGTTGAACCGCCCGCTGGAATAAGGTTTTGGCCGTTCGCTTGCGAAAGTCTCCGGAATGATGCGCGTCTCCAGGCGCCTCAAGCAGACCAATCTCTTGACTAAGCGCAATAGCAAGAGACTCCGAGTAGCGCTCTCCGGGCAGTGACTTCTCGGCCTGCCGAAGACGCACTGGACCATTCGCCACGCCTATCACTGATGTGGCAAATCGGCGAATTTTTTCATTGTCGTCCAGGGAAACAAGGCATGCCACACCGGCGATTGCGAAATCGCCGTGCCTACGGCTAAGTTCAAGAAAACACGCGCCATGCGGCTCTGGCCATGGCCGCAGACTGATGCTGGTGAGGATTTCATTTTCATTGAGATCGGGCTGCATAAAGCCTTTGGACCAGTCATGCATGCTGACGCGCCGGATTCCTGATCTGCCCTGAACGCTCAGTTCGGCATCAAGTAAATTGCATATTCCTGGAAGCTCTGCGGAAGGATCTAAGTGGGCAAGACTACCCCCAAAGGTACCACGGTTACGGGTTGCGTAATGGCCCACCCATTGCAGAGCATCAGCCAATATTGGCAGCTTCTTGGCCAGAAGAGGATCTTTCTGGAGTTGATACTGCCTGGTCATAGACCCGATGTGAATGACATCATCTCGATCCGGCCAGATTCCGCTTAGTTCTTCGACGTGGTTCAGGTCGATAATGTTCTCGGGCATCAGATACCGAAAATTAAGCATAGGGCCCAGCGACTGACCGCCGGCGAGTAGCTTGGCATCCGGCAGAACGGTTACCATCTCGACAGCCTCAAGGAGAGTTCGTGGCCGGTGATAATTAAATGGCGCTGGTTTCATACCGAACAATTACTGGCGGCTTCATGGGTTAAGCGCCTTGCTTAGCTCACCACTTGGTAAAGGGCGGGCCACGACGCTAGGCTTTCTTTGCAAAAAAAGAACGCAGCCAGCGCGAAAGACTGCGCCAGAAAAGCCCCAGTACGTTTATAGAAGGCTCTGCCGTCTTGGCATGCGTCTCTGAGTAATTAGCCGCAAGAGAAACATTGGACGAAAGAGCGTCGGGCTGGGCTAAAGACGAATTAATTACTTTTGCCTCTAGGTTACGCGTAAAGTCTGAGGTAAGCTGACCGGCGATCTCCTTAACAATACCCACCCCGCGACCATACTGCGCAACACTGCCCGTAAGGGATAACAGGGTTTCCACCCGCACATGCGTCTGCGCAACGGTCTCTTGGGCGAGCGTGAACTTCATTTCTACCTTAAACCCACCCCGCCCCTTTTCGTCGGTGCCCTTGGCGACGAGTTCGCCATAAGACTGATCGGGCGATAGGTTTACGAGCATGCCCTCACCCTGAAACTGCAGCCGAACCGGCCCTACCTTCAGAGTAACCGATGCCCGAAACTTTTGATCGCCTAATAGCGCGCGCAGCTCTGCGCCCGGCATACAGGCAACCGCCACCTCCGGATTTGTAAGACCAGCCCAGACATCGGCCCGAGGCGCACCAATGACGAATTCGTTAACCAGGTTCATACGCCGCGTAACTGCCTATCACTGTATGCCTTTCGCATGCCAAAACAGCGATTGCTCAATGCTGTCACTCTTATCGAGACCCTGGGCGATAGACTCGTTATAGGCGGTTATTGCTGCCGACACCACCGGGAGCGGAATACCTCGGCTCTGGGCCTCTTCTTGCATTGTGAGCAGGTCTTTTCGGATCGACTGGATGTCAAACGATGCCGGAAATGGTGGGCCTCCCTGAAGCCGACCTATGAACTGTTGGGTTCGAGACTTAAAGGCTGTCGAGGCGCCTGACGTGTCTGCCAGGATATCGATGAGGCGATCGGCGGGAATATCGAGATGGGCAACGAGTGACAAGGCCTCGCCGAATGCCTGCCAGAAGACGACTAAAGGAAGGTTGACGGCGAGCTTCATGCTTGCTCCCGCCCCCACTGGTCCCACGTGCTCAACGCGTCGACAGAGATCGTTTAGCAAGGCGGCAACACGGGCAAAGGCCTCGGGAGATGCCCCCACAAAAGCAAACAGCTTACCCTCTCGTGCAGGGCCGACCGTTCCCCCAACCGGGCTTTCGACAAAGAGCCCCCCTTTTTCGGTTACGGCTAAATCAAGAGCCAAGGAAGCCTCAGGCCGAACCGTACTCATGTCGACCACCGTTTTGCCCGAAAGGTTAGCGGCCAACAGTCCGGTTTCTGGCTGACCAAAGACCGCCTGCTGAGCTGACTTGTTCGTGAGGACCGTGATGACCGTATCTGCCGCTTCAGCAAGCTGCCGAGGGCTTGCTGCCACCAGCGCACCGGCATCGCGAAGGTCTTTCAGTTTATCGGGCGTACGGTTCCAGACAGAGACCGAATATCCCTTTTCCAACAAACGAAGGGCCATAGCCTTACCCATCTTTCCTGTACCCACCAGACCGATTTTCACTGTCACTCCTTAGAAGATGAAGGCGAGCATTTACGACACAGTACGACGATGACGAAACGAACGATACGGGCTAAGTAGACACGGCCCTTGCCGACTCGTGGAGTGGGAAAAACCCTTGTTTATTAATCATTTGATTAAGAACAAGGGGTTCGGTTACAGTGGCAGCTAGCAATCTTTTCGGGGTGAATCAATGCTATTTACGTGCGGAATCGGATGCCAAAATCCAGCCCATCGTCACAGTAAGAGGGCAGCACAGCCCGCAAAAGCGCGCAAGAGAGCATCATCGGTTTTCCCGGTTACTAGTAGAAGAACGCAGCGGGGTGCACCAGTAGTCGATATCCATTGCCACTACTTTAATACAGCGGTGGCGGCGAAAGCGGCGGTCATCGACCCGATGCAAAAAGAATTCACCCATATTTTTTCAAACGACCAGACTCGCGAGGTGAACCGAAAGCAGGTTCTTGATCGCGCAGCAAAGCTCTCGGATATCCCTTCACGCATTCGCGATATGAACCGGATGGGGGTCGATATTCAGATGGTCTCGCCGGCCCCCTTTCAGTATTACTACTTCGCCGAGCCCGATTTTGGGCTTGCCCTTGCTAAGGAGGTTAACGATGGGATCGCGAAGATCGTGTCGGATCACCCCGATAGGCTGGCCGGAATGGGTACTGTACCGCTTCAGCACAGTGCCTCTGCCATGCTTGAGCTTGAACGCGCGGTAAAGGTGCTTGGGTTTAAGGGAATCGAAATCGGTACAAACGTAAACGGGAAAGACCTCACCGATCCCAGCCTGAACCTTGATCCGTTTTTTGCCAGGGTGCAGGAGCTTGGCGTTGTCTTATTTATGCACCCGAATGGCTTTAGCCAGGGGCAGAGGCTGACCGATCACTACCTGAACAACATTATTGGGAACCCGCTTGAAACAACCATCGCTGCCAGCCATCTGATATTTGACGGAGTGATGAAGCGGTTTCCCCGACTGAAGATTATTCTTGCGCATGGTGGCGGCTATATCGCGCACTACTGGGCACGCATGGACCATGGGCACAAACGCCCGGACGTGCGTTCGGTGATTACCAGGCGTCCGTCAAAATACCTGGAAAAGTTCTACTTCGATACCATCACCTTCGACCCTCAGATGCTGCAGAGTCTTATTAACCGATTTGGGGCAGACCATGTTCTACTCGGAACAGACTACCCCTATGACATGGGCGAAACCGACCCATTAGGGCTAGTGTCCAGCGTACCGAAGATCTCCCAAGAGGCTAGGCGTCTTATCTGCGGCGGAAACGCGCAGAGGCTGTTTAAGCTCACGTAGCGAAAGCTATTCTCCACCCTTACTTACCTTAAGGTCACAAGAGGCATCCCCATGAAAAACAATTGGACAAAAAAAATAATCACTGCCAACGGGCAGAGTCTGTGTGTGTACGACAGCGAAACGGGGTCTCGGGGCGTGATTCTAATGTCGCACTCCATTCTTTCTGCAGCCCAGATGTGGGAGGTACAGGCAAACCTGCTGCACCAAGGCGGATATCGAGTTCTTGCTATGGACACCCGTGGCCATGGTGCCTCTGGCCCCACGGAGCTTGGGTTTAGCCTCAATGATCTTGGCAACGACTGCATCGGGGTGCTTAACGCCCTTGGCCACAAGCGCGCCCATTTTATCGGGCTGTCTCTTGGCGGCATGATTGGTATTGGTCTGGGCATACACCACACGGCCCGATTCGAAAGCCTGGTGATCTGCGACACTCGTGCCGACATGCCACAGGAAATGGCCGAGTCCTGGAACCCTCGCATCGCGCTGGCTCAGGCACAAGGATGTGCCGCAATGGCAGATGCCACGGTAGAGCGTTGGTTTGGAGTTGACTACGCACAAGATCCCGCCAATGCCGCCGTGATGCAGGAGTTTAAGGTGCAGATCGCTGCAACGTCAGTCAATGGCTTTGTGGGCTGTGCCCGGGCGATCCAGGGGCTTGATTACGCATCGAAGGTGTCGG
>JBMSYB010000058.1:0-9858 GCA_049426285.1 Burkholderiaceae bacterium | reverse complement strand
GCATGCCGCTAGCGTTCAATCTGAGCCAGGATCAAACTCTTCAGTTCAATCTCTGTTTAAAACTATTTAAAACTCAACGCATAACGAGGTTTTAAAAAAACCTTAAATTATTGCTGTTGAGCATTTGGTTTTTAAAGCATTGCGTTCTTTTTGCGGTGTTACCCGCAAGAAGATTGCATGCATCGTTAGCCCAAATGCCCACACTTATCGGCTGTTTGTTTTTAAAGAACGATTCGCTGTAGACCTTCTTTTTGTCGCAGCACCCGAAGTAAACCGGAGGCTTGTGAGATGTAAACGGGTTAGGTTTTCAGCTCTTGGGGCGGTGTCAGGATCCACACAAAACTTCGGAATTATGACAACCGCGTGACATTTGAAGCAGCGAAGAAGCGGGATTATGGCTGGTCTTTTTTCCTAAGTCAAACGGCGGAGTCCGGCCCTGGCGTGGTGGGGGCGAAGGGATGTTCCAACCCCTTGTGCCAAAAGACATTTCTGGTAGCGTAGCCGGCATGGTCGACCCAGAATTAGGCGCAAGCCTACAGTCCAGAGGGTGCGCACGCTCCCCCTTGCGCCGTGAGGATGATGCGCTTTTGCAGGGGCATGCGCAGTTTGTAGCCGACCTTCCCAAGGGCTCTGCCCTGCATGCTGCCTTTGTGCGCAGTTCCCATGCCCATGGGCGCCTTTTGGCGGTTGATGCGGCCGCAGCCCTTTCCACGCCGGGGGTTGTGGCGGTCTTCACGGCCTCAGACCTTCCGCGATTCGATCCCCTGCCGGTAAACCCGGTCTGCCCGGCGCAGCCATTTCCCAACCCTGTGCTTGCCGATGGCTCGGTGTTTTATGTTGGCCAGCCCATTGCCATGGTTCTCGGCGAGACCCCACAGGCCGCGCTGGCGGCCGCAGAACAAGTGTCTGTACAAGTGCAGACGCTTAGCCCAGTTGTTGGTATTGCCCAGGCGCGGCAGTCAGCGGCTATTTTTCCGCACTGGAGCAGCAACTGCGTCTACCGCCAGGAATGGTGCTCGGGGGAGTTTGAACAGGCCGCAGAACAAGCCCAGGCCATAGTGGCCGTGCAGGTGAAGACGAGCCGGCTTGCCCCCACGGCGCTTGAGCCACGTGGGCTTCTGGCCCACTGGGAGGACCAGACACTTACCTGCTATCTACCCAGCCAGGCACCCCATCGGGCGCGGCAGACGTTGGTCAGAATGCTGGGAATGCCTGCTGAACAGCTGCACCTTGTCTGCCCTCGGGTTGGTGGGGCCTTCGGGGGGCGGGCATCGCTGTATCCCGAGGAACTGGCCGTCGCATGGGCGGCCGCGCGGCTTGGGCGTTCTGTCTTTTGGCAGTCAAGCCGCGGCGAAGACCTTGTCTCGGCCAGCCATGGCCGGGCCAGTGAGCTTAAGGCATGGGGGGCTTTTTCTGCCCAGGGGCGGCTGCTGGGGCTGCGCGCTGAACTGGCATTCGACCTGGGAAGCTGGGCGCCGTTTAGTGCACTGATTCCAGGATGGAATGCGGGGCGTATTCTTCCTGGCCCCTATGCAGTGCCGGTTGTCGAGGTGCGCAGCGAAGGCTTTGTTACAAACACCGCTGCTGTTGGAATCTACCGAGGCGCTGGCAGACCCGAGGCCGCCCTGGTGATGGAGCGCCTGATGGACGAAGGCGCCCGGCGCCTGGGGCTGGACCCGTTAGAGATCCGCACCCGAAACCTGCCTGCCCCTTCCGATCATGCCCGTAGTTCGGCAGCCGAGCCCGCAGACCAAGGCCACCGGGCCTTGCAGCTTCTGGCGCAGGCGGCCGAGCATGCGCGGTACCGGGCACTGAAGTCTCAGATAGAACAGGAGCGGGCAGCCGGTGGCTGCGTTGGGCTTGGAATCAATCTCTATGTTGAACCCTGCGGATCGGGATGGGAGAGCGCACGAATCACTGCGCTGCCCAATGGCCGGTTTCTAATCGCCAGTGGCTCGAGCAGCCAGGGGCAAGGCCACGACACGGCCTTCGCCCAGATTGCTGCGCGCGCACTGGGCGTACCCATAGACCAAATTGACGTGATTGAAGCCGACAGCCGTGTCGCCCCAGAGGGCATTGGCGCACTGGCCAGCCGCAGCATGGCCATTGGCGGCAGCGCGGTGTTGCTAGCCGCCCAGAAACTGGCGGGAATGCTGGCGCAACGAGAAGTTACTGCCTCAGCGCCTGGCAGCGGCAGTGCGGCTGCTAATGCATTGGCGCTCGAAGGCCTATCGGCGTGCGAGGTCTATACCACCCCCGCGGAGGCATGGAGTGCAGGCTGCTGCATTGCGGTTGTAGAACTGGACAAGGCTACAGGCGATGCCCGCCTGCGCAGGGTGGTCTGGGTTGATGACTGCGGCGAACTGATCAACCCTTTACTTGCGCGGGGTCAGCTTGAGGGCGGCTTTGCGCAAGGCTTCGGGGAGGTCTTCTGCGAGTCGATCGTCTACGATGAAAATGGCCAGATTCTGACTGGCTCTTTGATGGACTATGCCTTGCCGCGGGCCGATGACCTAGTGACCCTGGAGATTGCGCACCTGCGGCATGCCGAGGCAGCCCCGCCGCATAAAAGGCCCAATCCGCTCAACCTGTCCGGGGTTGGGGAGTCTGGGGCCATTGCCGCACCTGCAGCCTTGATCAATGCCGTGGCAGATGCGCTTTGCGCACAGGGCACGGTTGGCGATATAGAACTGCCGTTGAAGCCAGAGACCATCTGGCGCATGATGCAGAAAAAGCATTAAGCAGCCAGGGAGATCGCATGCTGTACCAACGCACCGAGGCAAAGGCCTTCGCACGTTCTCATCTGAGGGGGGTCTGGGCTGCCGCACCGACACCCTTCTTGCAAAACCTCGCGCTAGATGAGGCGGGCCTGAGAAGAAACCTGCGCCACTGGATCGGTGCGCTGGAAGTCGATGGGCTTTTTATTGCGGGTAAACAGGGCGAGTTTTTTTCCATGTCGGTGGCCGAGCGCAAGCGCTGCTTTGAGATCGCCGTTGAAGAGTCGATGGCAGCAGAAAAAGGGCTGGGGCGGCGCAGCAGGACGATTCTGTCCTGCTCAGACCAGAACCTGGACACGGTGGTCGATCTCGCACGACATGCCCAGGCGATTGGTGCTGACTTCATCGTAGTACACGCGCCCCTGCTGCACTTTGGAAAAGACGTCGATGCCACCGTATACGAGTATTACCGGTACGTGGCCGAGCAGGTGGATATAGGCATCGCCATGTGGAGCCACCCCGACTCGGGCTATCTGATGTCGCCAGCCCTTTGCGCCCGTATCGCCAGCGATCTGCCCAATATTGTGGCTATCAAGTATTCGGTGCCCCGCGATATGTATGTGGAACTCACCCATCTGGCTGGCGACAGCCTTATCGTAAGCACCGCCTCAGAAGAGGAATGGCTCGACAATATTATTGAACTGAACTGGCAGGTCTATCTCTGCTCGATTCCGCCGCTTATTTATCAGACCCCCACCGACCGACGTATTCAGCAGTACACCCAACTGGCCATGGCAGGGCGGCATGCGGAGGCTCGGGCAATTCGCGACAGCCTGCAGCCCATTCGGGATGCATTAAAACGCTGCCGTCCCCCGGGAACCCCCCAGGCCTACCAGAAATACTGGCTTGAACTACTTGGCCAGGCGGGTGGGCCGGTACGCCGCCCGCTTCTGAACCTTACCGAGGCCGAGCGGGCAACGGTGTATCAAGCGTTTGCCAGCAGCGGCCTGATGCCGCAGCCTGGTGCGGCCGAGCCCGCGTTACCACTGGGCGTAGGCTAGAACCCATTTCTCATCAACAAGGAGCAGGCCTATGTCTCAGATTGCTCAGACCCTTCGGTATGGCCCCCCGCTGAACTTCGCGCAATGGATTGAAGACCATGCCGACCGGCTCAAGCCCCCGGTGGGTAACCAGCAGGTCTGGAAGGACGGGGACTTCATAGTGACGGTGGTGGCCGGGCCCAATCAGCGCACCGACTTTCATGACGACCCTTTAGAAGAATTCTTCTACCAGTTCAAGGGCACGGCCAGCCTTATGGTCTGGGAGAACGGAGAGTTTGACCGAATTCCCTTAAACGAGGGGGACATCTTTCTGCTGCCGCCCCACCTGCGCCACTCCCCGCAGCGGCCCGAGCCGGGCAGCCTGTGTCTTGTAATCGAGCGCGTGCGGCCCGCCGGGATGACCGACGGCTTTGAATGGTACTGCGCCCACTGCGGCACCCTGGTGCATCGTACCGAGGTACAGCTGCAGAGCATCGTGGAAGACCTGCCGCGTGTCTATAACCAGTTTTACGACAGCCCTGAGGCAGCGCGCACCTGTCCGAACTGCGGCCAGATCCACCCGGGGCGGGACTGGAAACGGTGGCATGCAGACCGGGCCACGCATGGCGGGCTATGAAAAAATTTCCCAAGCCTGGCAGGTCAGCAGACCAAACCAGCTGGCCCTCGCTCACACTAGGGAAACCATAGATCCACTTCCGGGCCAACAGGGTTTACTCTGTCGACGTAGACAATAACTCCAAAAGGGGATGACATGAAACTCAAACAGGTAATGCGTCAGGCAGTGCAGGTCGGCAGCCTTGTGGCCCTAACGGCCCTATCAGGAACGGCACTGGCACAGGTAAAAATCGGCTTTATGGCCACGCTCTCGGGTCCAGCAGCGGCGCTGGGCCAAGACCAGTACGACGGCTTTATGTTGGGGGTTGAGCACATGGGCGGCAGGCTCGGGGGCGCCGCAATCGAGGTGATCCGAGAAGACGACCAGCTCAAGCCCGACCTTGGTGTACAGACGATTCGGAAGTTTCTCGAAAAAGACCAGGTGGACATCATTACCGGGGTCACTTTCTCTAACGTCATGATGGCCATCGCCAAGCCTCTGGCAGATTCCGGGATCACCTTTATTAGCTCCAACGCCGGCCCTGCACCGCTTGCCGGTGCCCAGTGCAGTGCCAACTTTTTCTGGACCTCCTGGCAGAACGACAATCAGGCCGAGGCCATGGGCCAGTATGCCAATGACAAGGGCTTCAAGAACGTCTACATGATGGCTCCCAATTATCAGTCGGGCAAAGACCAGCTCGAGGGCTTTAAGCGGATGTTCAAAGGCAATGTGGTGGGCGAGGTCTATACCCAGCTCAACCAGCCCGACTACACCGCAGAGATCGCCCAGATGATGGCCGCCAAGCCCGATGCACTCTATGTCTTCTACCCGGGCGGCATGGGTATTAACTTTATCAAGCAGATGCGTCAGGCAGGCGCTCTTGGCAAGATACCCTTGCTTTCTGCCTCGACTACCGACGGCACCACGCTGCCCGCACTGAAGGAAGTTGCCCTTGGGGTGATTGCGGGCACATTCTGGGGGCCAGACTTTAATAACCCTGTGAGCCAGAAGTTCGTTGCGGATTTTCGCAAGAAGCACAACCGCATTCCGTCTCAGTATGCTGCCCAGGCCTATGACTCTGCCCTGCTGCTCGACGCGGCCTTAAGAAAGACGGGTGGCAAGGCCAACGACCGCAAGGCACTGCAGGCTGCGATTCGATCGGCTGATTTCAAGTCGCTGCGGGGAAATTTCCGGTTCAACCGGAACGGCTACCCCATTCAAGACTTCTACGCCTTTGAGGTAGCAAAAGATGCCACTGGCGAGGTCTCCCTGAAAACGCTTGGGGTGTCGATGCGTAACCACCAAGATGCCTATGTGAAAGACTGCAAGCTCTGATAAGTCTTTATCAGAACTACAGGAAGGTTCTGACGTCTGCCTCTGCCTGGTCTGCTGCCCGCATGCCCTCTTCGGGCAGGGGTGGTGGCCAGTTCATGACTAGCCAATGACGCTTAGTCTTTTCACCGTGCAGGTGCTCAACGGCGTGCAGTTGGGCATCCTGCTCTTTCTGATGGCCGCTGGCCTGACCCTGGTCTTTGGCATCATGGGTTTTATCAATCTGGCCCATGGTTCTCTGTACATGCTGGGAGCCTATTTCGCAGCCGTGGGCTACACCGCCACGGGCTCCTTTGCCTTGGCCATGGCCATTGGATTCTTGTTTACCTTTGTGCTGGGCGGAATCGCCGATGCGGCAGGGCTCTCCGTACTGCACCGACGAGACCACCTTGATCAGGTGCTTGCCACCTTTGGCATCGTGCTCTTTGCTAACGAGCTCGTGCGGGTCATTTGGGGCAATGCGCCGGTCTACATGGATACGCCCGAGTATCTGTCCGGGCCGATCAGTCTCTTTGGCCTGAGCTACCCGTCCTACCGGTTCGCCATTATTGCGGTTGGACTGGTTGTTGCGCTGGGGCTCTACCTTCTTATTGAGCGCACCCGCATAGGCATGCTGATTCGGGCCGGCGCAAGTAACCGGGTGATGGTCTCGGCGCTGGGCGTAAATATCGGCTGGCTCAATCGGTTTGTCTTTGCCCTGGGGGCAGGGCTGGCGGGCCTAGCCGGTGCCATGGTGGGGCCGATTCTCTCGATACAGCCGGGCATGGGAGAGCCGATTCTCATTCTCACCCTTGTGGTGATTGTCATTGGTGGCATCGGATCGATTCGAGGGGCATTTTATGGCGCCCTGGTGGTGGGCATTATCGACACCATTGGGCGTATTTTTCTTCCCATTGTTCTACGCAACCTGCTCGACCCCAGCATGGCCAATGCGGTGGGCCCCGCAATTGCCTCGATCATGGTCTATCTACTTATGGCGATTGTCTTGGCCTTTAAGCCCGATGGGCTCTTCCCAGTAAAGAACCGCGCATGAACCGCATACGTACAATTGGCGTTGCGGTCTGCCTCCTGGCCTTTCTCATGGTGCCGGTCTACTCCTGGGTCTCAGGCGATGTCTATGCGCTCACACTTTTTGGCCGCATTCTTGTCTTTGTACTTGCCGCCACGGGGCTTAACCTGGCCTTAGGCTATGGCGGCATGGTGAGCTTTGGGCATGCCATGTACATTGGGCTGGGCGCCTACAGCGTGGCCATTCTTACGCTTATGGGCCTGCATTCGGGCTGGCTGCATTTAATCACCGCCGTGGTGGTCTCGGGGCTTGTGGCCATTCCGGTGGGCTGGGTGGCACTGCGTACGCAAGGGATTGCCTTCATCATGATCACCCTGGCCTTTGCCCAGCTTTTTTTCTACATCTTTATCAGCCTGAAGAATTTCGGTGGTGACGATGGCATTAGCCTGCCGCAGGTGAGCCAGTTTGGATTTCTCACAGGCAACAGCTACGCCCTGTACCTATCGCTTTTTGTTACTGTGCTCGCGGTGTTGGGAGTCTTAATGCACCTGGTGCGGTCGCCCTTTGGCCTGATCTTGCGCGCGTCAAAGGTTAACGAGCGCAGGGTCAATGCGGTGGGCATCCATAGCCTTCCTTATCGGCTTGCCGCCTATGTCTTCTCTGCGCAGGTGTGTGCGCTTGCGGGATTTTTTCTGGCCAATCTCACCGGCTTTGTCTCGCCCGATTATCTCAAGTGGTCGATCTCCGGGGAGCTAATTGTGATGGTGCTGCTCGGCGGGCTTGGCACGGTATTTGGGCCTGTTGTTGGCGCAACCGCACTCCTGCTTATCGAGGAGTTCTTAAAGGCCATGACCGAGCACTGGCCCCTGGTGCTGGGGCCGTTGATTGTGCTGATGGTGATATTTCTTCGGCGTGGCCTATGGAGCCTGCTTGCAGGCCGGGAAAAGCAATGAGCCTGCTACAGATCGATGGCCTGGTAAAGCGTTTTGGCGGACTGCTCGTCACCGACCATGTGGCGCTCTCTATCGATACAGGCCAGTTGCATGCGGTGATTGGGCCTAATGGAGCAGGCAAGACAACACTGGTAAACCAGATCGTCGGTGAACTTGCCCCCGACGAAGGCCGCATTCTTTTCTGCGGACAAGACATCACCGGCTGGCCCGTCCATGCCCGGGCGCGCGCGGGGCTGGGCCGCTCCTATCAGATTAACTCGGTGATTGGCGAGTTCACGGTGCTTGAAAATGTACTGCTTGCTGCGCAGTCAATGCGGGGCCACAGCTTTCGGTTTTGGCGGTCGGCAGAGTCTGACGACCTGTTACGAGACCAGGCCTATGCCACGATGAGCATGCTAGGCCTGCGCGAAGAAGCCGGCCGTGTTGCCTCAACACTCGCCTACGGTCAGCAGCGGCTCATTGAACTCGCTATGGCCTTGGTCACTGCGCCAAAGCTGCTGCTGCTCGATGAGCCCATGGCCGGACTTGGGCCCGCAGAGTCTGAGGCCGTAATTGCCATTTTGCAGAAGATTCGCAAGGACTACGCCATCCTGCTCATAGAGCACGACATGCAGGCGGTCTTCTCCTTGGCCGATACCATTAGCGTGCTGGTGCAGGGGCAGGTGGTCTTACAAGATCGCCCTGAGGCAGTGCGCAGTAGTGCCAAGGTGCGCGAGGCCTACCTGGGAGATGAGGAGATTGCCGCATGACCCCGCTACTGGAGGTGCGCGGCGTGGCAACGGGCTACGGCCAGAGCCAGGTGCTCTTCGACATGGACCTCACCGTAGGCGAGGGTCAGTGCGTGAGCCTTCAAGGCCGCAATGGCATGGGCAAGTCTACAACCGTGAAGGCCATTATGGGGCTGCTCCCGATCTGGCAGGGCGACATTCTCTGGCGCGGAAAGTCGATTAAGGGGCAGGCGCCGCATCAGATCGCACAACTGGGAATCGGGCTCACGCCCGAAGGCCGGCAGGTCTTTCCCAATCTCAGTGTCACCGAGAACCTGGTCGCCACCGCCCGGCCGGCTGCCAAAGGCATACACGGCTGGACGGCAGACCGGGTGTTTGCATTCTTTCCAAGCCTGGCGGCCCGACGCAGAAACTTTGGCAGCCAGCTCTCTGGCGGGGAGCAGCAGATGCTCGCGATCTCGCGGGCACTAATGACTAACCCCACGCTGCTAATTCTCGATGAAGCCACCGAGGGACTGTCCCCCTTGATTCGCCAGGAAATCTGGAAGGCACTGGACACCCTGCGGGCTGAAGGTATGTCGATTCTCGTGATCGATAAAAACATCAACCCCCTGCTTAGGCTCTGCGACTGGCACACCATTGTGGAGAAGGGCCACCGCGTCTGGCAGGGTGACTCCGAGAGCCTGGCGGCCGATCAGGCATTGCACCGCCGGTACCTGGGCGCATAGACTAGAAATGGCCTCCCTTAGGCAGTTATTGCAACTCTCGGGCCGCAAGGCCTTAGTCACAGGGGGGTCACGGGGCCTGGGCTATCAGATGGCAGAAACCTTGGCGGAACTCGGGGCCGACCTGGTGGTGACCGCGCGTAAAGAAGAAGCGCTAACGCGGGCCGCAGAGCGACTGGCAGAACACTATGGGGTGCGGGTGGTGCCTCTGGTAGCAGACCTGTCTGATACCCAGTCAGTAGAGGCGCTGACAGACAAAGCCCTTGCGGCGCTTGGCGGCCGAATTGATATTTTGATCAACAACGCCGGGAGCAGCTGGGTGGCGTCTGCCGAAGAAACATCCTTGGCCGCCTGGCAGAAGATGATGGCAGTCAACCTCTCGGGCGTTTTTCTTCTTACCCAGGCGGTAGCCCAGCGTGCAATGATCCCGCAGCGGTATGGTCGTATTCTCAATATCAGTTCGATTGCGGGCCTGCGCGGCAACACTCCGTTTGACCACAAGACCGCTGGCTACAGCGCTGCAAAGGCTGGAGTGCTGGGGCTCACCCGGGCGCTGGCCATTGAATGGGCGGGCCATGGCATTACGGTCAATGCCCTTGCACCGGGGTTTTTCGCCTCCCCCATGACCGAGAAGGCGCTTGACCGGCTTGAGCCGCTACTCGCAGGCCGCACGCCCCTGGGACGCATTGGCGGGGACGACGACCTGAAAGGGCCGGTGGCGCTTCTGTGTTCCGACGC